>NZ_VJWX01000634.1 GCF_007713715.1 Amycolatopsis rhizosphaerae | reverse complement strand
CCGGGGGCCGGACCGGGATCTCCACCAGGCCCTCGCTGAGCAGCCGGGAAATCTCGACCGTCACCGGGTAGACGCCGCGGCTGATCAGGAAGGCGAGGTCCCGCGCGGTGCGACGGCCGTTCGCCTGGGCGAGGATCTCTCGCCGGAGTTCGGTGAGCGCGCCTTCGTCGAGGCTCTTGCCCGGTACCGGCGCGACGCGTTCGCGGTGCGGGGCCACGGGAATGGGCAGCGAAGCGAGCGCGTTGAGCCGCCGCTCCGTCTCCTGCAGCAGCGAGTCGGCGTCGACGTCGTGGGCCAGCGGCAGGGGGACGTCGACCGGTTCGCGGTCGATGACGTACCCCTCGACCATGCCGGCCGCGGTGGCGAAGGCGGCGTCGCGCGCCGCCATCATCGACAGCACCCGCAACTCGGTGGCACCGACGCTGCCGCGCGCCACGAGTTCGGCCTGCGACGAGCGGCCCTCGGCCGCCGCACGCAGCGCCGCGGTCCAGTCCCCTTCGCTGACGCGGCCGGACCGCAGCAGCAGTGCGTCCGCTCCCGGCGCCCCGGGGCTGTCCACCGCGACCACGATTCCCCTGCGCAGATGGAAAACACCGCCCGGGTTGCCCATCAGGTGCAGTGCACCGGAGATCCCGTCGAGACGGCAGCGAGTCAGGGCGCGAGCCAGGACGTCGAAGGCGGCTCGGTCCTGGATCCTTCCGGTGCCGGTCAAAGTGCTCCCTGCCAGGTAATGCCGGCGGGAAATCTGACGGAAGGTGCCGGCGGGTGTCCGACTATATGTCATAAGACCCTTGCGGATCTCCTGGCGGGGGTTGCAAGGCCGCTGTTCTCGGCAATTCGAACATCTCGTCAGCTGTCTTCAGTTGCGCGCGAAACCCTTGGTGAGCAGGGAAAAGGCGCCTTGAGTTGACCTCGGTTCCGTGATCGGAAAGCGATTAACTACTCTTGAGTAGGTGAAATGAGCGAGCGCTCACCAAAAGGTGGAAAGAGTAAAAACTAACTCGCCCGAACGGCTGGTGGAGAATTTCTGTCAAGATATCCCGGTCGGACCGGTGACGGTGGTGCCGCCGTCGGGCCAGACCACCAGGCCGCGACGGCCCGGCCGGGTGCCGAGCCACCGCGCCGCGTCCGCGCCGTGCGCGTAGGCCGCCGTCGCCTCGATGTCGGCCCAGGTCAGCGTGTCCGCGATGACGGTGACCGAGGCGACCCCCTCAGGTGCCCGCCCGGTCCGGCCGTCCACGAGATGTCCGCCGCGGTGCGCGGTCCCCGAGGTGGCCACCCCGCCCGAGAACACCGGGACCACGGCGATGATCCGCCGTGGATCCAGCGGGTCTTCGATGCCGATGCGCCAGGGCGGCGCCGACGGGCGGATCGTGCGGCAGGTCAGGTCACCACCGGCGGACAGGCAGAAGTCGGTGGCGGGAAGCGCGATCAGCGCGGCGGTGGCCCGGTCGACCGCCCAGCCCTTCACCACCCCGCTGGGGTCGAGCGCGAGCCGCCCGTCCGGCCCGGGCCTGCGGATGCGGAAGGCACCGTCCGACTGGGCCTGGGCGAGCGCACCGAGCGCGAGCACCTCCCCGACCTCCGGCGGGCACTCGTCCTCGGTGATTTCCCCGCGGTCCAGGCGGGAGACCACCGAATCGGGCCGGTAGGTGCTGAACACCCGGTCGGCTTCGCGCAGCGAGGCCAGCACCTCCGCCCACGCCGCGCGGGCCCGCTCGTCGTCCGCGTGCCGCCCCCGCAGCGCCAGGCTGATCGGCATGCCCATGACGTGCTCGACGTAGCGGGTGACGGGCTCCGGCCCGGCCGGGGTGCTCACAGCCCGGCCTGGTCCAGCGCACCCTGCAGGGACTGGACGTAGCCCTCGCTGGTCACCGTCGCGCCGCTGATCATGTCGATGTTGGCGCTCTGCGCGTCGAGCGTGCTCCGCACCAGGATCGGCAGCGCGTAGCTGTTGATCTGCCGGTCCCGCCCGTTGCCGTCCGGGTAGTCGACCACCGACACGTTGGTGATCTTCTTGTCCGCCACGGTGATCTGGACCCGCACCGGTCCCCACCGCGTGTCGACCGACGGGCCGGTGTAGGTCTTCGACCCGGGCGCGGACGAGCCCGCCGACGTGCCCGTGCTGCCCTTCGGGGGCGCGGGCCCGGTGCCCGCGGCGTTGCCCGCCAGCGCGCCGGAGGTCGAGGTGTGGTAGCCGAACAGGAGCGCGACCAGGCTGGCCGTGCCGAGGAACCACAGGACGATGCGCTTCATGGGATCACCACTGGAAGTTTTCGATGTGGAGTTGCGCGGCGGGCACACCCGCGGCTTCGGCCGTGCGGCGCACGGCCTCGGTCCACGGCTGCGGTCCGCAGAGGTAGACGTCGCGCGCGGCCAGGTCCGGCACCCAGTGGGTGAGCGCCGTCAGGTCGTCGGCGGTGCCGACGCCGTCTCCGAGCCAGGAATCGGGTGCCCGCCGGTGGCCCGGCAGCGACACGACCCGGAGCCCGCGTTCACGGGCCAGGATCCGGAACTCGCGGTCGAACAGCGGCTTGGCGGTGAACCGGTGCAGCAGCACCACTTCGCCCGGCCCGTACTCGAGTCCCTCGGCCAGCGCCCGGAGCGGGGCCACGCCCACCCCGGCGCCGATCAGCGCGACGCCGCGACGGGTCCTGGTCCGGGCGGAAAGCCGCCCGAACGGGCCCTCGAACAGCACCCGGGTGCCCGGGCGCAGCGCCGGCGTCCGTGCGCTGTTGTCCCCGAGCTTCTTCACCGAGATCCGCAGGCTCCGCCCGTCGGGGGCGGCCGACAGCGAGTACGGGTTGCCGCGCGTGAAGCCCCGCCGGTCCAGGAAGCGCCAGACGAAGAACTGCCCGGCCTGTGCGGGCAACCGGTGCAGGTCACGCCCGGTCAGGTACACCGAGTACACGCCATCGCCCTCCGGCGCCACGGAGGTGACCCGCAGGCGGTGACGGGCGTTGCGCCACAGGGGCAGCGCGACCCGCCAGACCAGCACCGCCGCCGCGGTGACCGCCCACGCGGACCACCAGTAGAGCGTGGCGCCCGGGGAGGCCAGGAATTCCTGCCCGGTCCACAGCTGGTGCGGCAGGGCCAGCCCGACGCCGAGATAGGCGTAGAGATGCAGCAGATGCCACGACTCGTAGCGCAGTTTGCGGCGGGCGGCCCTGAGGCTGGTGACCACCACCATGATCAGGCAGACCGTGCCCGCCAGCGCCAGGAGCATGCCCGGGTAGTCCGTGGTGAGGTTCCAGAAGGTGGCGGGCACCGCGCGCAGGCTGCCCGAGGCGTAGCCCCAGGTGATGAGCACGAGGTGGGCGAGCATCAGGGTGAACGAGGTGAACCCGGTCAGCCGGTGCAGTCTGATCAGCTGGTCCTGGCCGAAGGCGCGCTCGAGGACCGGTAACCGGGCCAGCAGCAGGACCTGGGCCAGCAGCAGGTCGGCGGAGAGCAGGCCGGTGAGCCTGCCCGCCGAGGTGAGTCCGGTCTCCCAGCCGGTCATCGCCTGGAACCCGCCCCCGGCGGCCCACCAGTACGCCACGAGCAGCAGGCTCAGCCACAG
>NZ_VJWX01000633.1 GCF_007713715.1 Amycolatopsis rhizosphaerae | reverse complement strand
ACCGTCTCCACCGCACACTGCTGGCCCACTGCCGGGTCGCTGCCGGATCGCTGCCCGGCCACGGCGGCCGGCCTGTCCCACCGCATTCAATTACCCGCGGTTTCGGCTCCCCGCACCGTCCGGCCTCCCGAGCCGGGCCCTTGCCGTACCCCCACCGCCGGGGCCTTGCCTTCCAGTTCCTCCCTCTCTTCGCACGGTCCGCATCCCTCCGGCCACCCAACGTAGGCACCCCAGGTCTCAGCCGGGGCTCTCCCCGTCATGGCATGGTGAACAGACGCGCCGGTGGGGGCGGAACTCTCCTCCGCCGTGGCACCTCCGGCGCATCAGGCACGGTGAGGGACCGGCGGGTACGCGGCGGTCAGGAACAGGCGGGGCGACCCCCGCCGGGATGGGTCAGGGTTGAACGAGAGTCAGAGCCCGGTCGGCGCGGGGGGTTCCGCGCGTTCTCAGGCGCACGAGGCTGCCGAAGCGTTCCACTCGGTGCACGGCCGGACGCCCCGCGGCGTCTGGTCGGCACCAGGACGGGTGAACCTGATCGGTGAACACACCGACTACAACGACGGTTTCGTCCTTCCCTTCGCCCTCCCCCACCGGCTCGCGGCCGCGGCCGCCCCGCGCGAGGACGGGATGCTGTCGGTGGCCACGCTCGGCTCGGACGGCAAGATCCAACAGGCCGAACCGGTGGCGATCGCGGACCTCGCCCCGGGTGTGGTGGACGGCTGGGCGGCCTATCCCGCGGGCGTGGCTTGGGTGCTGCGTGACCACGGCTTCGACCGTGGTGCGGACGTGGTGCTGGCCGGTGACGTGCCCACCGGTGCCGGTCTTTCCTCCTCTCATGCGCTCGAATGCGCGGTTTCCCTGGCCCTGATGGGCCTCGCCGGGGTGGAACTGGACGCTCCTGGCGCTCCGGCCCGCCAGGAGATCGCCCGCTGGGTGCAGCGCGCGGAGAACGACTTCGTGGGCGCCCCCACGGGCCTGCTCGACCAGACGGCGTCGCTGTGCTGCACGCAGGCGCACGTGCTGTTCCTCGACGTCCGGTCCGGCGAAACCGAGCAGGTGCCGTTCGACGCCACCGCGGCCGGTCTGCGCGTCGTGGTCATCGACACGCGGACCAAGCATTCGCACAGCGACGGCGGCTACGGCGAGCGCCGCCGGGGCACCGAGACCGCCGCCACCCTGCTCGGGCTCAAGGCGCTGCGAGACATCGCTCCCGGCGACCTGGACGCCACCCTCGACCGGCTGCCCGCCGAGCTGGTGCCGCTGGTGCGCCACGTCGTCACCGAAAACCAGCGGGTGCTCGATGTCGTCGGTCTGCTGCGCGCCGGACGGCTGGCCGGAATCGGGCCGTTCCTGGACGCCTCCCACGTCAGCATGCGCGACGACTACCGGATCTCCACTCCCGAACTCGACACCGCGGTGGACGCCGCCCGCGAGGCCGGTGCGCTCGGCGCTCGCATGACCGGCGGCGGATTCGGCGGCTCCGCCATCGCGCTCGTGCCCGAAACGGCGATGACCGCCGTGGAGGAGGCGGTGACCGCTGCCTACGAGCGCGAGGGGTGGCGCCCGCCGCGGACCTTCGTGGCGGTGCCCTCGGCCGGGGCCGGCCGCGATCTGTGACCGGCCGGCCCCGGCGGGCCCATCCTGTGCGGCACTCACAGGCGGATGGTCCACACTGACCGTGTCACCTCCTTCATCGCTTCGAGAAAGGTTCCCGACGACACCATGGCGACCGCTCAAGACCGCAAGCCCCGCAAACTGATCGTCACCGGCGGCGCCGGATACGTCGGCAGTGTCTGTGCGGCCCGCCTCCTGGAGGCCGGGCATGAAGTCGTCGTCGTGGACGACCTGTCGACCGGGCACGCCGACGCGGTGCCGGAGGGGGCCCGGTTCGTCGAGGGCGATGCCGCCGAGGCCACCGCCGGCCTGCTCGGCGAGGGCTTCGACGGTGTGCTGCACTTCGCCGCGAAGTCCCTGGTCGGCGAGTCGATGCAGGACCCCGCGAAGTACTGGCACGGCAACGTCTTCACCGCGATCCGCCTGCTGGACGCGATGCGCGAGCACGGCACCGAACGGCTGGTGTTCTCCTCGACCGCGGCCACCTACGGCGAACCCGAGGAGAGCCCGATCCCGGAGACCGCACCCACCCAGCCCACCAACACCTACGGCGCCACGAAGCTGGCGATCGACCACGCCATCACCACCTACGCCCGCGCGCACGGGCTGGCGGCGGTGAGCCTGCGCTACTTCAATGTCGCCGGTGCCTACGGGCGTTACGGGGAACGGCACACCACCGAGACCCACCTGATCCCGCTGGTGCTGCAGGTGGCCACCGGCGACCGCGAGCAGGTGCAGATCTACGGCGAGGACTACCCGACCGAGGACGGCACGGCCGTGCGGGACTACATCCACGTCGCCGACCTCGCCGATGCGCACCTGCTGGCTCTGGAGCACGCGAGCGCGGGCGAGCACAAGATCTACAACCTGGGCAACGGCACCGGCTTTTCGGTCCGGCAGGTGATCGAGACCTGTCGTGAGGTGACCGGGCACCCGATCCCGGCCGTGGTCGCGCCGCGGCGGGCCGGAGACCCGGCGATCCTGGTAGCCGCCAGCGACCGGGCCCGCACCGAGCTCGGCTGGAAACCGGAACGCGCCGACCTCTTCGGCATCGTCAGCGATGCCTGGCGGTTCACGCAGGATCGCCGCTGACCATGGGGGCAGGCCATCCCGGGGACCGGCGCCGCTCCCCGGGACGGCGACCGGTTCAGGGGATCCCCTCCCGGCCTGGTGGCCCCGGAGCCACCAGCGGACCCACCTCGCCCATACAACCGAGATGCCGCACCGTGTCCGGCGCGATTCCGTGTTCGAGGCAGCGCCGGAGGAGGGCGGCCAGCAGATACCCGGGGTCGGCGGCCAGCGCGTTGTCGAAGGCCAGGTTGGCCAGCGCTCCTTCTCCCCGCTGGTAGGCGGAATAGCCGAGCAGCGTGGCGGGGGCGGCACGTTCGGGTTCCGGGGTGCGGCGGACGAGTTCGAACCAGAGCCGTTCCGCGGCGAAACTGCTTTCGCTGCGCGGCGGAACGGCGGTGGTCAGACAGGCGTCCCGCACCTGGGTGTCGGCCAGAGCCTGCGCGAGTCGCACGATCTCCTCGTCGGTGAAGGCCGGGTCCGGACGGCGGACCCGGACGAGGGCCTCGCGGACCGTCGCCGCGCGCTCCTCGAGGGCAGCCTTCGTGGGAACCGTCGCCTCGAAGTCCCGCATCGCCGCCCGCAGCAGTGGACGGCACCGCTCGACCGCGGCCGGATCGTCCGGCCGCAACTGCGCGGCGAGTTCCTCCCGGCTGTCGAAGGTCACGGCACCGGTGGAGACCATGACCGCGGCGGCCACCGTTTCACGCTCGTCGGGCAGGAGACCGTGGCAGTCGAGATCGTCATAGCACCGCCAGGGCTGCCCACCCCGGACTTCGTTGGTCCACAGGGCATGTCCCACCTTCCTGCCGATCGCGGCGAAGGCCTCGGTGAGTCGTTCCACCAGGCGGAGATGGGGCGGGCGGCCGGGATGGGGCGGATGCTCCGGCTGCTGCCAGA
>NZ_VJWX01000632.1 GCF_007713715.1 Amycolatopsis rhizosphaerae | reverse complement strand
TCACAAAAGAGTGACCGGCCACACAGTCGTGGGTTTGGCGCTGAAACGGCCCGCCGAGGGGGGTAGCTTGAGGGTATCTGTGCAGGTGGGGGCCCTGTTCGAGGCTTAAGGGATACCCCCTTGGAACGCCCTGACGGCATGCCCTATGCTTGTAATCGCTCCCGGGGGGACCTGAGAGCGCGGTCGGTCGGTTCGCCGAAATCGATCGAGCTCCCATCGTCCAGCGGCCTAGGACTCCGCCCTTTCAAGGCGGCAACGCGGGTTCGAATCCCGTTGGGAGTACGCAGTACAAAGCAAGGCCCTGTGGCGCAGTTGGTTAGCGCGTCGCCCTGTCACGGCGAAGGTCGCGGGTTCGAGTCCCGTCAGGGTCGCAACAGCGTCTGGCACGTAGCCGGCGTTTCCGGCCAGGTAGCTCAGTTGGTATGAGCGTCCGCCTGAAAAGCGGAAGGTCGCCGGTTCGACCCCGGCCCTGGCCACGGTCCGATGAGCCGCTCTGACACAGGTCAGAGCGGTTTTTTCGTGTCCGAGGCAGATCTTGCTCCTGTCCGGTGTCGACCGCCGATGCCGGGGCCACGGCGGTGCCTGGGCCGCGGGAGGCCGTTTGTCTTCGCGGTTGCGGGTAGCTTTGCGGGATGTGGGATGACGTTCTCGGCGACCTGCTGGGTTCGTCGATCGGCACCCTATCCTCCGACCGTGATTCCCGTTGGCGGCTCGAACGTGTGTCGCGGAAGCGTCGGCAGGCCTTTGAGTCGGGTGGGGAGATCCGGCTGAGGTGTGCGCTGCGGTGGGCTGATGGAGGGTTGCCGCGATGGCAGGTCGGCAGGCTGGTGGTGTCCCGCGCCTGCGCACGCTGGTCGCCGCGGCTCCGATCGCGGGTGAGGGACCTGGAGTACCGGGTGGCAACGCCGCGGGTGACGCGACGGCGGAGTGCCTGGGAGCGGCTCCGACTGCTCCGTACGGATGTTGTGTTGGTCTATGGGATGCACGGTGGGCAACTTGAGCTCGCCGTACGACGCCGGGACCTGGGCGAGGTGGCCAGGCTGTTCGAGATACCGCCGAATGGCCGCTGACTGAGGGGCTGCGGGAACACGGCTGAGCCGACGCGGGTGGCGGTGCCGTCCCCTGCGCGGCGCCGCCGATGTCGGTCGAAGCGGTCGACGGCGGCTACCGCTTGCTCCTGCACCACCCGGAACACGGCGAAGGTTGCGTGACCGTCGACTACGGGGGCACGACCACCGCGGTCCTGCTGACACGTGGAGATCAGCGGTTCCTCTTCGAGCAGGTGACCGCTCCCGCCAAGGGCTATCTGCTGAGGTCCGCCGCCGGTGCGAAATGGTGTGTTCGGGCTTCGGCGGCCCAGTGGGGGGCGTTCCACCGGTCCGCGATGGCGGCGGCTCGGGCGAAGTGGTCGGCGGCCTCGTCGGTGCGGCCGAGGAGGAGGGCGACTTCGCCGAGCGTGTGGGCGACCGGACGCAGGGCCAGCGACAGGCTCACCGCCCCGGCCGGGGGACCGTCGCGGTGGGGGAGCAGGTCCGCGTAGATCTCCTCGGCCGCATCACGGTCGTTCAGCGCGACGATCGCCATCGCGCGCAGGCAGGTCAGGAAGGTGAAGAAGAAGTCGGGCCGGATCGGGCTCGGTGACCTGCGGACCCGGCGTGCCTCGTCGCTGCGGCCGGTGGCGTGGAGGGCGAGTGCGAGCAGGTCGGTGGCCATCGGGCCGAACGCCTCGTGGAGGGCGCGCACGTCGTCCAGGTGGTCGCCGAGCGTGCCGTCGTTCAGCCAGATCGCCGCCAGCGCGAGGCCGATGAAGCCAGCGTGCACCGATCCGGCGCGTTCCATGCGTTCGGTGGCCTCGACGTAGAGGCGCTCGGCGTCGGCGAACCGGCCCTCGATGAGCACCAGGGTCGCCAGCGAGATCTCGGCGACGGCGATCGCCTCCGGCAACCGGTAGGCGCGGGCGAAGTCGAGCGCCTCCCCGGTCACGCGTCGCGTGGTCGCCGGGTCGTTGGCCGCGGCGGCGTTCGTGGCCTGGTTGAGCAGCCCGGTCACGCGGTAGACGGGCAGGTCGTGCTCGACGCCGATCTCCACCAGCTCGCGGGAGTACTCCTCCCGCCCGGGGTCGCGGCCGAGGACCAGGAGCGCCGCGGCCCGGAGGCGGGGATCCGTGGCGAGGTCGAGTGCTTCCCGCGCCGCCGCCATGACCGTCGGATCGTCCTCGCCCACCAGCTCATCGGCGTATGCGGTGAGGAGGCGGGACCGCACGTCGGGGGCCAGGCCGGTCCGCTTGAGCAGACGGCTGAGGCGGTCGACGATGGGACGGTCGACCGTGCCGTATGTGCGGGCCTGCCAGGTGGTGGGTTCGGTCCAGGCGGTGAACGCGGCGATCATCAGGTCGTCGCGGCCGATCGACTCGGCGTACTCCACGGCCTGCTCGCGCGTGCCCCTGGCGGCAGCGACGGCCCCGGCCCTGATCTGCGCGCGCATCAGCCTGCCGAGCAGGTCGATGCGCTCGTCCGGTTCGCTCGAGTTGGCGACGGCGTCGGTGAGGAGCGCGACCGCCACGTCGTGGGCGTAGCGCGCCTCGGCCAGCTCGGCGGCCCGCACGCAATAGGCGACGGCCTTCGGTGATCCGGCCCGCGCATAGTGATGGGCAAGGGCCCCGACGTCGCCGGTGCCCTCCAGGGCGGCGGCGATCCGGGCGTGCATCCTGGTGGCCCGCAACCTGCTGACGTCGGCGACCAGCGTGTCCCTGACCAGCGCGTGAACGAACCGGACGCGCCCGGGCCCCGGCTCGTCGAGCAGCCCGGCGATGACGCCCGCGTCCAGTGCGTCCAGCACGCCTTCCTCGTCGGAGTCGGCGGCCCGCACGAGCACGTCCACCGAGCTTTCCCGGCCGGCCACCGCCGCCAGCCGCAGGACGGACACGCTGCTCTCGGGGAGCCTTGCCAGCCGGCGCCGCAACACATCCCGTACGCCCTCGGGGACCTCGGAGAGCGCGACCAGCGCGCCCTCGCCGCTCAGCAGCCGCGCGCTCTCCCGCACGTAGAACGGGTTGCCGCCGGTCCGTTCGGCGATCCCGGCCACGGTCGCGTCGTCGGCCTCGCACTCGGCGCGTACGAGCTTCGCGACGGCGTCGCCTTCCAGCCCGGGCAGGTCCAGCCGGAGGGGTGCGGTGCGGGCGAGGGACCCGAGCGTTTCGGTGAGGCGCTCGCTCTCGTCCCCGCGGTACGCCGCGACGACCAAGATCGGGGCCCGTACGCCGATGCCGCCGCCGAGCAGTTCCAGCGTGGCGGCGTCCGCCCAGTGGAGGTCGTCGAGGACGACGGCGACAGGCCGGCGGGCGGCGGCCGTCGCGAGCCAGTTCCACACGGCCTGCCGCAGCCGGAACCGCCCGGCCACCGCGTCGCCGTCCACCGGTGCGGAGTCGGAGAGCAGCGGCGCCAGGTCGTCCGCGAACTCACCCGAAGGAACGCTGACGGCCACTTTGCGCAGCGCCTCGACCCACGCCCACGCGGGCGGCGCGCTGTCCACTTCGGGACAGCGTCCGGTGGCCACGAGCCATCCTTCCTGTTCGAGTCGCGCGCAGAGG
>NZ_VJWX01000631.1 GCF_007713715.1 Amycolatopsis rhizosphaerae | reverse complement strand
CGCCACCTCATAGGCCACCGGAACCCCGCCACGGGGCAGCCCGAGCACGACGATGTCCTGCCCCTGGTAGTCCCGCAGGCGCTCGGCCAGCCGGCGCCCCGCTTCCGTTCGATCACTGAAAGGCATGAGTCTCTCCGCGGGCGCGGCGACAAGAAGACGATTCGAGTCTGCGCCCGGCCCCGGCCCGCTGTCTGGGGCCGAAAGTCACCGCCTGCGCCCCCGGCGGGCCGGGGATGGACCTTCGGCCCTATGCGCCTTCCCACCCCGGGCCGCACGCTGGCCGAAGACAGCCGCCACCGGAGGGGAGTCGTAGGCGATGACCAGCACACAGGCGCGGCCCGACCTGCTCGCCGACCGGTTCGCACCCCGCTACGACGTGCTGCAGGCACGCCATCTCCTGGTGGAGGCACCCGTCGAGCGAACCTATTCCGCCCTGCGCAGCCTCGATTTCACCGAAATCGGCGGCGGCCTGGTCAACCTCGCGTTCTGGGCCCGCGGCCTGCCCGAACGCTGGAAGAACCGGCACCACCGGATGCCGCGCGTCCCCACCCGGCTGACCTTCGACGACCTGGTCACCGGCTCGGAATGGGCGATCCTTGGCGAACGGCCGGGCTCGGAGATCGTGCTCGGCGTGGCAGGCCAGTTCTGGAAGCCGGTGGTGGTGTGGCGCCGCGTCGAACCCGACCGGTTCATCGACTTCGCCGAACCGGGATTCGGCAAGATCGTGCTCTCGCTGTCCGCGGCACCCTACGGCGGAACCCACACGCTGCTCACCTACGACGCGCGCGTCATCCTCGGAGACGGCTGGAGCCGCGCGAAGTTCTGGGTGTACTGGACGACGGTCTCCCCGTTCATCCGCGCCATCCAGACCGCCACCCTCCGCACGATCGCACGCCACGCCGAGGCCGCCGAACCCAAGGCGTGACGCGGCACCGTGAAACAAACGCGCCGCTAACCACCTCAGCGGGCGACGGCGAAGGCGGCGAGGAGCGTCGCGGCGGCGAGGCTGCCCCAGAGGGCGGCCGGGCCGTGGGACGCGAGAGCGGTGATGACCGCCGGGGAGACGGCGAGGCCGAAGCCCGTGGAGAGCTGGAAACGGGAGAGGGCGCGTCCCAGGACCTGCGCCGGGGCGAGGGCGGTGACGAGCGCGGTGGCGCTGCCCGCGTAGATGATCTCGCCGAGCGTGCAGACCACGGACACCGCGGCGACGGCCGGGGCACCCCAGCCGTGTCCCAGGGAGACGGCCGCGAGGAAACCGAGGTAGGACGTGGTGAGCACCACGCCGCCGAGAGCCAGCACGGACCGGCGGGGGAAGCGGGACAGCAGGACGGTGACCGGAACCTGCAGGGTCACCACCAGCACCGTGTTGGCCACGAAGACGGCCGCCGACCACACCGGGGAGGCGTGCATCTGCGTCACCAGGACCAGCGGGAGCGCGATTTCGGTGAGATTGAGGCAGAAGACGTAGACCACGTTGGCGGCCAGCAGCGCGCGCATCCGGGGTGCGGGCTCGTCGTCCCTGTCCTTGGCCCTGTTCGGTTCCTCGGCGGCGGCCGGATGAGCGTGCACCCGGACCGACCACGCCAAGGCCGCCGCGGCGAGGTAGGCGAGCCCGGTGACGGCTGCCGACGCCCGCACTGCGGTGGTGCCGCCCGCCAGGCAAGCGGTGGCGAGGAGGGCGCCCGCACCCAGGCCCGCGTTGCGCAGGGCGCGGCCCCCCGCGAGGGCGGCGTCACGTTCCCGGCCGTGGGCGACCGTGGCCACGAGGGCGGCGTGGGCGGCCGGCCAGGCCTGGTTGCCGATGCCGAGGAAGAGCGCCGCGGTCGCGAACAGCCAGACGTTCCCCGCCGGGGTGGCCAGCAGCAGCGCCACACCCAGCACCCGCACCAGCATCGACGCCGCCACGACCGTGCTGCGTGCACCCCGGTCCAGCCATCGGCCCACCGCGGGCATGCACACGAGACCCGCGACGGCGCCGGCTGTCATGGCGGTCCCGGTGACCGGCGCGGACAGCCTGAGCACCGTCACCCCGTAGAGCAGTAAAAAGGGCCGCAGCAGGCCGGTGCCGAGCGCGTCCACCGCCAGGGCGATGGTGTAGCGGGGGCCTCCGGAAGCCCGGACAAGGGCACGGGGCCGGATCTTGGTGACGGTTGCCATGGTGTCAACGGTGTATTCGGCCCCCGGGCTTGCCACGTCGATTGACGGACACCGTCAACCGACGCCGTCGCCGGCCTTCCAGGCGGCGATGATGGCGGGATGACGCTGCGCATCGACATCACCGGACTACCGGCCGAGCGGCTGCGGTTCGCCGCCTCCCCGCTGGCCGAGCTGACCGCGATGCTGCACGTCCTGGCCGAACCCGGGCATCACCCTCGGCTGGCCGGCTGGGCCGCGAACGTCTGGGCCGGGCTGCCGCCGGAACTGGCCGAGCGATTGCGGGAGGCGGAGTTCCTCTGGCGGTCCTCACGAGCCGATTTCCTGGTCCCCGCCCGGCCTCGGCAGACGCTTACCGAGGAGCTGGACGATGTGGACCGCATCGACGACGAGACCTATGTGACCTCCGCGCTCACCACCACGTGCGGCAACAACCGGGTTTTCTTCGGTGCGCCGTCGCCGCTCGCCGACACGACCGCCCGCGAGCGGGCCCTGGAACGGGCCCAGGCCCGCGGCGCACTCCAAGAGGCCTTCGCGGAGCGGCTGCTCGCGGATCCGGCGACGGTGCGGGCGCGGGTGCGCCACACGCTCGAACAGTGCGCCGAGACGTTCTTCGACGCCGCCTGGACGGGCATCGCCGTGCAACTGGCCACTGATCTGCGCCTGAAGAACGACCTGCTGAAGCGCCAGGGCATCAGGGCGGCACTTGCCTCGGTCTCCGGCGCGGTCACCCTGGCACCGGACGGCGACCGCATCGTCGTGGACAAGTTGCAGGACAAGGCGACCGCCGCCCACAGCACCGGGGTGACCTTCCTCCCCACTGTCTTCGGCCGCCCGCACCTGGTGGTGATCCACGCCCCTGGATGGCGGCCGGTGGTGCAGTACCCCGTCACCGAGCCGAGTCCGTCAGAGCCGGTGCCGCTGGAAACGGTCACCCTCCGGCTGGAGGCACTCGCACATCCGGTACGGCTGCGGCTGCTGCGCACCCTGGCCCGCGGCCCGCACACCACCGGCGAGCTGGCCCACGCCTGGGAACTCTCGCCCCCGGAGGTCTCCCGCCACCTCGCCGTCCTGCGCCGCGCGGGCCTGCTCACATCCCGGCGGCACGGGCGCTACGTCCACTACAGCCTCAACCTGCCCGAGATGACGACACTGGGCACAGACCTGCTGGCGGCCGTCCTGCGCTGAACGCACCCGCGGCCCTCCTCAGAAGCTCTTTTTACGGGGTATCTGGCGAAAATAGCGGCGGCCGGAACGGCCGCCGCACCCGGCGCTGTATAGGTCGTTATACACTTGAGTGGTCATCGAAGCCGCCGGTGTGCATACGCCTCGATGGCCGCGGCGAGCCATACCGGCAGGGCCGGATCGGCCTCCGCGGCCATCGCCCGCTGGCGCGGATCGGTGGCATACAGGCCGCCCATCGCCGCGTAGGCCGCGGCGGTCGGCCGCCAGTAC
>NZ_VJWX01000630.1 GCF_007713715.1 Amycolatopsis rhizosphaerae | reverse complement strand
GGGGTGGGTCTGCCCATGGCTCTCAACTCCAAAATCGAGCAGCTCGAAATTCGAGTACACTGCGCGCATGGGTCCGTTGTCAATCCCCGGAAGCACCCGGCACCGCGCTCTCGTGGAAAAGGTGATGTCCGAGCTCCGCGCGCTCTCCACCGTCCAAGACCGGCTCGACCAGTACGCGGCACAGCGGTTCGGCCTCAACCGCACCGACCTGAGGGCCCTCGACCTGGTCGGGCAGGCGGAGGTGCTCTCCCCGACCGCGCTCGCGGAGGCGCTGGGCATGTCCACGGGCGCCACCAGTACGGTGCTGGACCGGCTGGAGGCGGCGGGTTACGTGCGGCGGGAACCCGACCCGGCGCATCGCCGCCGTACCGTCGTCCGGATGGCGCCCCGCGCGCACGAGATGTCCGAAGCCGTCTTCGGTCCCGTCCTCCGCGGCACCCTCGACCAGGCCGCCGCCCAGCCGGACGCGACGCTGACCGCCGTCGCGGATTTCCTGGCCGGGCACCGCGAACTCCTGAACCGCTGTCTCACCGCGGCACGGGAGGACGACGGATCCTAGGTGTGTTTCGAAGCGGCGGAGCCGGTTGTGATGGGCCGTCAGCATGCACCGCCGCGGGTTCTCAGGCGGTTCCTGGCAGAGACCACACGCCAGCTCCGACAGCGTCGTCCGAGGCGGTGCGGGGTTGCCGTGGGCGACGCCGACAGCGGCCGGGCGGGCTGTATGCCGACCGGGGATATGGCCACGACAAGTACCCCGCGAGCGGGTCTGAGAGGTTATCGCTTGTCGCGGTGAGGAGCACGGCTCCGGGCTGGGTGTGTACCGCTGTTGGCCCCGGAGCGGGTCTGGTCGCAGTTCCCGGAAACCAGCGCATGCCGAAGTCGCCTGTGGGAAGCGGGTCACCGTCCTGCTGCGGCGGCAGGTGCGCGGTTCGCGGCGTTCAGGGCCAGGTATCGGGGTTCAGGCGGCGGTGGTGGTGAGGGGTTCGGGTTGGCTGCGGTAGGTGCGACCGGCCGGGGTGGTGATCTCCAGGATCCCGCTGTCGGTCATGCGGTGCTGCCAGCCGGGTTCGTCCTTGAGGCGATGATCGTGGCGGCACAGGCCGCAGAGATTTTCGCTGTCGGTGCCACCGCCCTGGGCCCAGGGTGCGACGTGGTCGAGGTCGCAGGCCTGGACCGGCCTGTGACACCCCGGCACCCGACACTCCCGATCCCGTACCTGCACCAGTTCCTTCGTGGCGGTGGGTGGCCGGTAGCGGTGGCGCCCGACTTCGATCGGGATACCGGTCATGGGGTCGGTGATGACCCGCCGGACGGTGGCGTTGGCCGCGATCTTCCGCGCCAGCCCCGCGGGGATCGGCCCGTGTCCGGCCAACTCGGCGGGGTCGTCGCGCAGCCCGGTCCAGGTCAGGAAATCCAGATACACGAACACTTCCGCCCGCGGCGGTTCCACCGGCCGCGCGACGCCCAGACACAGATCGGAGAACACGTCCGCCCGCAGTTCGTCCAGGGTGCGTTCCTCACCCCTGCTGCGCAGTCGCCGCGCCACCCGATCCACCCGGGTATAGATGGTGGCGGCGATCTCCGCCGGAAGATACGCATACAGGGTGGCCATGCCCTCGTCCTCATGGCACAGTTGGACACTGCGGGACCGCTTGCGCTCCTGACACCGCCTGGCGTGCCCGTCGGGGTCGACGCGGGCGACGGTCCTGTTCACCAGCCTCCGCACCGACGTCACATCTCGCGTCGTGATCTTTTCCGCCACCCGCGCATCGACTTCCCGGGCTTGGTCGTCGGTCAGGACCGACGTTTGATCGGCCACCTTCGACGCCCGATACGGATCCAGCGCACCGCGTTTCATCGCCTCGAACGTCGCAGGCAACCGCCGCGCCAGATCCCGCGCCAGCGACACCTGTCCCTCCCCCTGACGCGCACCATAATGCAATTCCAGGGCGACCTCCTTCGCCACCGAATCCGAATCCCCCAACTCCGCGATCACGGCCAGCTTCACCGCCTGATAAGCATTGGAATATGCCTCGGCCGCGGCCAGCAGCGAGATCTTGTCATCCCGGTCGAGATCGGCGATGCGCTCGTACAGTTCCGGATCAGGCCCGGAAAACCCCCAGTTCTCGGTCACACCACAATTCTATCGACGGCAAACCGTCGAGGGCATCACACAATCAGGGGCGATTTCATTTTCTTGTAGTAAGCGAATATTTTCCGGCCAAGGAGTCTGGTGCTGATGAACTCCTGGCACAAATAGTCAATCCCGCAGCCGACGCCGGCAGGTCATCCCCGTAGGACCGCTAACGGGTCAGGACGCCGGCGAGCCGCACATCGGTCACTGATCGTCCTATGTGGACCGTGTAGTCGCCGGGCGGGGTCGTCCAGCGGCCCGCGTCCGGATCCCAGATCTCGAAGGCACGACCGGGTATCCGGAGGGTCACGCGCCGTTGTCCGCCCGGCTCGGCACTGGCCCTGCCGAAGGCCGCGAGCCAGCGGACCGGGCGGTCCGGGCCGCCCGCCGGGGCGGACAGGTACACCTGCACGACCTCGGATCCGTGGCGCGGGCCGGTGTTGCGGACGGTCAGGCTCACCACGCCGTCCTGTCCGGTGTCCAGGTCCCGGTAGTCCCAGTCGGTCCAGCCCAGCCCGTGCCCGAAGGGGGCGGCGGGGGTGACCCCGGCGCGCAGGTAGGCGCGGTGACCGATGTGGACGCCTTCGCGGTAGGGGAGGGTCCTGTCCGGCTCCGGGGTCACCGGCGGCACGAGCCGCTCGTCGGCGGGCAAGGTCCAGGGCAGGCGGCCCGCCGGTTCGGTGCGGCCGGTGAGCACGTCGGCCAGTGCGTGCCCCGCCTCCTGCCCTGGCAACCCGGACCAGACGACCGTCCGGGCGCGCTCCAGCCACGGCAGCAGGACCGGGGCGCCCGCGTTGACCACGACGACGGTGTCGGGCCGGGCTTCGAGCACCGCCTCGGCCAGCGCGTCCTGATCGCCGGGCAGGGCGAGCGTCCGCCGGTCCCAGCCCTCGGACTCGGTCTCCGGAGTGGTACCCACGATCAGGACGGGCAGTTCCGCCCACCGCGCGGCTTCCAGCGCCGCGTCGAGCAGTGCCGTCGCGCTCGGCGCGGGCGGGCCGTGCCGCAGCACGACCCGGACCATGTCGCCGAACTCCGCGGACCGCAGGCGCTGGCTTTCCACCACCACGGACACCGTCACCGGGGCGTCACCGACCGCGCGGGACACGCCGTGGCCCGGTGGATGATTGGTGGAGGAGTCGAGGACCGCGGCCGTGCCGTCGGCCTCCTCGGCGCTCGCGGAGACGAGGGACCCGTCCACGACCACCCGGTGCCGTCCGACGAGGCCGACCTCGAGCCGGTGCTCACCCGGCTCGGTCAGGCGGATCTCGCACGAGAGCCGCAGTGTCTCGGCCGCGTCGGGGATCGTGCGCAGGGTGCCGTCCCAGCGCGCCGTCTCCTCGGTCCGGAGCGCGGCGCCCTCGGCGTCGAGGAAGACGAGCCGGACCGGGCCCGCCAGACGGTCCTGGTCCAGTTCGGGGAGCGGGCGGCCCGCGTCCGCCCCGGGCTCGACGCGGAGGTCGGTGTAGGGCAGGGCGCTGCGCAGCCC
>NZ_VJWX01000062.1 GCF_007713715.1 Amycolatopsis rhizosphaerae | reverse complement strand
GGGTTTACGGGTCGAGGTCGCGCGCGACGGCCCGCATGACCTCGGCGATGCGCTTGATGTTCTTGCGATCGGGGTAGCGGCCGCGGCGCAGATCCGGCTGGACCTTCATTTCCAGCAGCTTGATCATGTCCTCGATGAGGCCGTGCAGCTCCTCCGCCGGACGCCGCCGCGCCTCCACCACCGAGGGCAGGGAATCGATGAGCCGGACGGAGAGCGCCTGCGGGCCGCGCCGCCCGTCGGCAACGCCGAACTCGAGTCGCTGACCTGCCTTGAGTGCCTCGACACCCTGCGGGAGCGCGGTCTTGCGGATGTAGACGTCCTCGCCACCGTCCTGGGTGACGAATCCGAACCCCTTCTCCGCGTCGTACCACTTGACCTTGCCGGTCGGCACTGCCCTCACCCGTTCCTTCGCTCTGCTTGTCCACCCCGCGTGCCCCGCACGACGAACGCGCCCTGGGCGTACCCAGGACGCGTACCGTCCAGCCTATCCCGGTTCGCACCCCGGAGAGAAGTCGATACAGCGCTTCTCGTCGCCTTGCCGCCCTCTACGCTGGTCCCATGGAGACTGCGGCCAAGACATACCCACGCAAGCCCTGGCTGATGCGGGTGGGGATCGGTGTGTTCGCGCTCGGCGTGCTCGCCGTGCTGGTCGTGTTCGTCCTGTTCGCCGCCGGACTGCACGACCTGCCCGTCTGGCTGAGCGCCGCGGCCGGAGTGCTGACCCCGCTGGGGATCGCGCTCGGTCTCATCGCCCTGATCCGCGAGCACCGGAAGAGCTGAGCCAGCCCGGAAACTCTTCGAGGCTGTCGAAGATCACCTCGGCGCCCGCGGCGGCCAGTTCCTCCCGGGTGCACGGGCCGGTGGTGACGCCCACCGGGACCGCCCCGGCCGCCAGCGCGCCCCGCACGTCGCCGAGGTGGTCGCCCGCGTAGACGGCCGCGCCGTGCTCCCGCAGGGCCACGGCCTTGCCGTCGGCCCACAGCTCCCCGACCAGCACATCGACCTCGAACCCGAGCGCCTTGACGTGCAGTGCGGCGTTGGGCCCGTACTTTCCCGTCACCACCACGGTTCTGCCGCCGGCCGCGTGCACCGCCGCCAGCGCGGCGTGCGCGCCGGGCAGCGCGACCGTGCTGGGGATCACGATCTCCGGGTACAGCTCGCGGAACCGGGCGACCAGTTCCGGAACGCGCTGGGCGGGCGCCCCCGAGGCGAGCAGCACCTGGTCGAGCGGCGGCCCCAGGTTGGCCGCGAAGTGCTCGCCGTCGAGCGCCAGGCCGCTCTCCTCGCCCAGCGCGTTCAGCACCGCGGTCATCCCCGGTCTGGGGTCGATCAGGGTCATGTCCAGGTCGAAGCCCACCGTGATGCCCACGGCACCACCGTAGCGGGCTTTACAAACAGCGAGCCGACGTCAAGCCCCTTGACATCAGCGCGGTTCGTGTCAAGCTGGTCGCTGTGGCCGAGATCACGGAAAGCTTCGCGGAGCGGACGAAGGCGTCGTTGCGGGAAGCCCTGCTCGAGGCCGCGACGGATCTGCTGGCGACGCACGGGTACGCCGGGCTGCGGATGGCGGACGTCGCCGCGGCCGCCGGGGTGAGCCGCCAAACGGTCTACAACGAATTCGGCAACAAGATGGCGCTGGTCCAGGCCGTCACCCTGCGGACCACCGCGGAGTTCCTGGAGGGCATCCGGGCCCGGTTCGAGGCGGCACCGGACCTGCTCACCGGGATCCACCGGGCGGTCGCCTACACGATCGAACACGGCCGGGAGAACCAGTTGGTCGCCTCGGCACTGGGCACGCAGGCCGGCGAAGACCTGCTGCCCTTCCTCACCACCCGGGGTGAGCCGATCCTCTCCGCGGCCGCGGAGCTGGCGTCCGCGCACTACCGGGAGTTCCTGCCGGCCCTCGACCAGCCGTCCGCGGATCTGCTCGCCGAGACCGCGACCCGGCTGACCCTGAGCCATCTGGTGCTGCCCACCCATTCCGCCGCCGAGGCGGCCGAGCGGGTCTGCGCCGCGATGGCGCCCGCGATCGCCCATTTTTCGTCCACAATGGAGTGTGAGAGATGACCGAAACACTGGTACCGCACCGTACGGGTTTCACCTCACTGCGGCGAGGCGGCCTCAACTGGGACTCCTTCCCGCTGCGGCTGTTCGTGAAGGGCAACCGGAAGTTCTGGAACCCGGCCGACATCGACTTCAGCCGTGACGCGGCCGACTGGCAGACCCTCACCGACGACGAGCGCCGCTCCGCCACCTACCTGTGCGCCCAGTTCATCGCGGGCGAGGAGGCGGTCACCCAGGACATCCAGCCGTTCATGCGGGCGATGGCGCTGGAGGGCAGGTTCGGGGACGAGATGTACCTCAGCCAGTTCTGCTTCGAGGAGGCCAAGCACACCGAGGTGTTCCGGCGCTGGATGGACGCGGTCGGCCTGACCGAGGACCTCACGCCCTTCGTGTCGGAAAACCCGCACTACCGCAAGCTCTTCTACGAGGAGCTGCCGGAGTCGCTCGGCGTACTCGCCACCGATCCCAGCCCGCTCAACCAGATCAGGGCGAGCGTGACCTACAACCACGTGATCGAGGGCAGCCTCGCCCTCACCGGCTACTACGCCTGGCAGAAGGTGTGCACCAAACGCGGCATCCTGCCGGGCATGCAGCAGCTCGTGAAGCACATCGGCGACGACGAGCGGCGGCACATGGCCTGGGGCACCTTCACCTGCCGCAGGCACATCGCGGCCGACGACTCGCTGTGGGAGGCGGTCGAGCAGCGGATGAACGAACTGCTGCCGCACGCGCTCGGGATGATCCAGTGGGTCAACGACCAGTTCGACGATCCGCGGCCGTTCGACAACGACCCGCAGGAGTTCATCACCTACGCCGCCGACCGGGCCCAGCGCCGCCTCGGCGCGATCGAGTCGGCCCGCGGCGTCCCGGTCGAGCAGATCGACCTCGACTACTCGCCCGAACAGCTCGAAGAAACCTTCGGCGAGGAAGACGCCAAGGCCTTCGCCGAAGCCGCGGGCTGACCCCCGACCCTGGTCCGGCGTTGGCCGTGAAGGGTCCCTTCACAGTCGAATCGACCGTGAAGGGACCCTTCACGGCGCGCCCCCGGCCCCACCAAGGGCGTGGCCGGGGGTGCGGCGGTCAGGCGTGGCGGGTGGTGGCGGCGGTCTGCAGGTCGAGCAGGTCGATCGCCTGCCGTCGCATCTCCACCTTGCGGATCTTGCCGGTCACCGTCATCGGGAACTCGTCCACGACGTGCACGTACCGCGGGATCTTGTAGTGCGCGAGCTTGCCCGTGCAGAACTCGCGCACCGCCTCGGCGGTCAGCGGCGCGGCACCCTCCCGCATCCGGACCCACACCATGAGTTCCTCGCCGTAGCGCTCGTCCGGCACCCCGATCACCTGAGCGTCGAGGATGTCCGGGTGGCTGTAGAGGAACTCCTCGATCTCCCGCGGGTAGATGTTCTCGCCGCCGCGGATCACCATGTCCTTGATCCGCCCCGTGATGTTCACGTAGCCCTCGTCGTCCATCACCGCGAGGTCACCGGTGTGCATCCACCGCGCCGCGTCGATCGCCTGCGCGGTCTTGTCCGGCTCCTCCCAGTACCCCAGCATCACCGAGTACCCGCGCGTGCACAGTTCGCCCGCGGTTCCCCGCGGCACGGTCAGCCCGGTCTCCGGATCGACGATCTTGACCTCCAGATGCGGCCCGACCCGGCCCACCGTGGACACCCGGCGCTCGATCGAATCGTCCGCCCTGGTCTGCGTGGACACCGGCGAGGTCTCCGTCATGCCGTAGCAGATGGACACCTCGGCCATCCCCATCCGCTCGATGACCTGCTTCATCACCTCCACCGGGCAGGGCGAGCCCGCCATGATGCCGGTGCGCAGCGACGAAAGGTCGTACGAGTCGAAGTCGCGCTCCGCCAGTTCGGCGATGAACATCGTCGGGACGCCGTAGAGGGAGGTGCATCGCTCCGCCTCCACCGCCGCCAGGGTGGCCTTCGGCTCGAACGACGGGGCCGGGATGACCATGCAGGCCCCGTGGCTGGTCGCGGCGAGGTTGCCCATCACCATGCCGAAGCAGTGGTAGAACGGCACCGGCAGGCAGATCCGGTCGGCCTCGGTGTAGCCGCACAGCTCCCCGACGAAGAACCCGTTGTTGAGGATGTTGTGGTGCGAAAGGGTCGCGCCCTTCGGGAAACCCGTGGTGCCCGAGGTGTACTGGATGTTGATCGGATCGTCGGCGGAAAGCCCGATCCCGGCCAGCGCGGCGGCGTCCGCCCGCCTTCCGTTGTCCAGCAAGGAATCCCACGCCTCACCGCCGATCAGGACCACGTGCTCCAGCCGCTCGCAGCGCGGCCGCACCTCGGCGAGCATGCCGGCGTAGTCGGAGGTCTTGAACTTCTCCGCGGCGATGACCAGCCGGACCCCGGCCTGGTTGAGCACGTACTCGAGTTCGTGTGAGCGGTAGGCCGGGTTGATGTTCACCAGGATCGCGCCGATCTTGGCGGTGGCGTACTGCGTGATCGTCCACTCCGGGCAGTTCGGCGCCCAGATGCCGACGCGGTCGCCCTTGCCGATGCCGAGCCCGAGCAGGCCCAGCGCCAGCGCGTCCACGTCCGCCGCGAGTTCCCGGTACGTCCACCGCCTGCCGCTTCGCCGGTCCACCAGCGCGTCGCGCTCCCCGAAGGACTGCACCGTCCGGTCGAAGTTGTCGCCGATGGTGTCTCCCAGCAAAGGGACCTCGGACGTCCCCGAGGCATAACTGGGCAGTGCAGGTGTTCCGGGCATAGTGCCTCCCGAGATCGTCAACGCTGACGGCCCCGAGTCTAGCCACAGAATCAGGGTTTTCCCCCGACTGCAACGGGCCTTCCACGGACTACAGTGCAGGCATGCGCCTGTACGTCGTGGACGCCTTCACCGACACCGCCTTCACCGGTAATCCGGCCGGGGTGGTCCTGCTCGACGAGCCCGCCGCCCCGGAGTGGATGCAGTCGGTGGCCGCCGAACTCAAGCACGCCGAGACCGCCTTCGTGGTGGTGAACGGCGACGGGCCACTGCCGCTGCGCTGGTTCACCCCGACCACCGAAGTGGACCTGTGCGGGCACGCGACACTCGCCACCGGACACGTCCTCGGCGGCAGCCGGATCTTCCTCACCAAGAGCGGCGAACTGCGTACCACCGCCGAAGACGGCTGGATCAGCATGGACTTCCCGGCGGACCCGCCCTCCCCGGCGGACGATTCCGTCACCGACGCGCTGCCCGGCGTGACGGTCGAAGAGGTGCTGCGCGGCAAATGGGACATCCTGGTTCGCGCGGGTAGCGCCGCGGAGGTCCGCGCGCTCGACCCGGATCTGGCCGCCATCGCGCACTGGCCCGCCCGCTGTGTCGTGGTGACCGCGCCCGGGGACAAGCCCGGAATCGACTTCGTCAGCCGCGTGTTCGGCCCCGCGGTCGGCGTGCCCGAGGACCCGGTGACCGGGTCGGCGCACTGCGCGCTCGCCCCCTACTGGGCCGCGAAGCTCGGCCGGGACGAGCTGGTCGGTGAACAGGCCTCGCCGCGGGGCGGGGTCGTCCGTGTCCGCACCGGCGGTGACCGGGTCTCCCTCGTCGGCAGGGCCGTCACCGTCCTCAGTGGAGAGTTGCACGTCTGATGCGTCTACTGCTCAACGTCATCTGGCTGGTGCTGTGCGGCTTCTGGATGGCCATCGGCTACGTCATCGCGGGCATCGTCTGCTGCGTGCTGATCATCCCGATCCCGTTCGGCATCGCCGCGTTCCGCATCGCGAACTACGCGTTGTGGCCGTTCGGCCGCACCCTCGTCGACCGGCGTGACGCCGGGGTCGGCTCGCTGATCGGCAACATACTGTGGATCGTGTTCGCCGGCTGGTGGCTCGCGCTCGCTCACATCGCCACCGGCATCGCGCTGTGCGTGACGATCATCGGGATCCCGCTCGGCCTGGCGAACTTCAAGCTGGTCCCCGTTTCGCTGGTCCCGCTCGGCCGCGAAATCGTGCCCGTCTGACCCTCGTGGCCGTCACTGCCGCGCACCGGGGGTGAGACCGGTCATGCGGCGGTAGAACTTGACGAAGTTGGTCGGTTCGCCGAAACCCAGCCGGGCGGACAGCGCGGCGACGGTCACGTCGGTGGTCGCGAGTTGTCTCCGCGCTTCGAGGACGAGTCGCTCGTCCAGGAACCGCTTCGCGCTCATTCCGGTGGCTCGGCGAACCGCCCGGTCGATGGTCCGCGCGCTGGCGTGGACCATCGGCACGAAATCGTGCACGTGGTGCCGGCGGGAGTACCCGGCCTCCACGGCCGCGGCGAAACGCGTGAACACCGCCCGTCCCGCGCTGGGCACCGTGGCGGCGTCCTGTGCCGCGGCCACCAACGGCCCTAACGCGAGCCGGAGCGCGTCCGCGGCATCGCGGCCGCGCGAGCCGGCGGCGAGCAGCAGTTCCAGATGCGTCAGACCGGTCCTGGTCAGCTCGTCGTCCGGATCGATCCGCCAGTGATCCGCTCGCGCGCTGTCGGCGGCGAAGGAAGCGACATCGGATCCCGGCGTCAGCATCTCGCCGGTGAACAGGAGCAGCACGCCGCGGATGCGGGCGCCGTCGACGACCTGGTGGGTCTGTCCCGGCCGCAGCCAGAACACCACTCCCGCCTCCAGCGGCATGGGCCGGAAATCCACTTCGTGTGTCCCCTGCCCGCCGGTGATCAGGCCGACGACGTGGAAGTCCGGGCGGATCGGCTGTCGCGACACCGGTCCGTCGAGGACGGCGGTCTCGGGGAAGCGCCGCACCTCCACGGGAGCGGCACTGCGTGAGCCCGCCTCGGTCGCATAGCCGACGCTGAGTACCGGTTGACCACTTTCTACCGTCACAAGTCGTGAAAATACCTCGTCGATTGTCGTGCGCGCAGATGTAATGGCGATATACCACCACAAAGGAGGATCATGACTCTCGTCGAGGCCAACAACGCGCGTTTCCCCGTGGCCGACTCCGGCGGCACCGGCCCCGCCGTCCTGTTCCTGCACGGCAACCTGATGGACCACACGATGTGGGACGGGGTGGTCGAGGCACTGGACGGGTACCGCTGCATCCGGTTCGACTTCCGCCTCCACGGGGCCACCGTCGACGACGCCCTGCCCTTCACCTACTGGGACGCCGCACACGACGCACTCGCCATCCTCGACCGGCTGGACGTGCCCGGCGCCCACGTCGTCGGGCACTCCCAGGGCGGTTTCACCGCGCTCAGGGCGGCGCTGCTGGCTCCCGCCAGGGTGAAGACGCTGACCCTGATCGACACCGCCGCCACCGCCTTCCCCGGCGAAGCCCTGCAGCAAATGGCGCAGATCCGGGACGGCTTCGCGGCAGGCGCGGTCGAGGAAACCGGAACCGCCGTGCTCGGCTTGCTGCTGGGCGCCGATCAGCCCAGCACCGGTCACTGGCTGGCGCGACTGCGGCAGCAGCCGGCCCGGCGACTGAGCACGGCCGTCGGGGTGCTGATGGGCGCGGACGACATCGCCGCCCGTCTGGCCGAGATCACCATGCCCGCCACGGTGATCCACGGTGCGGCGGATCTGCCCATCCCGCCCGATGCCGGCACCGCGCTCGCCTCCGCGCTGCCCTCAGCCAGTGCGGTCCGGCTGCTCGACGGCGTGGCCCACACCCCACCGGTGACCCACGCGGCGGACACCGCCGACATCATCGCCGACTTCTTGCACCGCTCGGCCTGAGCCGCTAGCGCTGTGTTTCACAAGCGGCGAAGCCGCTTGCTGTGGGCTGTCAGCTTGCACCGCCACGCAAACCAGTGCCCCATAGGTCCTAGTCCTCGGGCTCGTAGGGCAAGGGGACGACGAGGCAGGGGCCACCGACGAACAGCCCGCCGTCGATGCCCAGTACCTTGCCGCCGGCGTAGAGGTACGGGCCTTCGACGCCGCTGGGGTCGATGCCGAGCTGGTCGGCGATCACGCTGTGCCCGTGCACGATCCGTTCGCCGCCGAGCTGCGCCAGCAGCAGATCGGCGGCGGCCGGGCCGTGCTCGCCGCGGAAGGCGTAGCGCGTGGTCATCCGGCGCCACACGTCCCACCATGACGCCAGGTCGTCGCCCGCCAGTATCTCGTGCACGGTGGCGTTGATCTCGTCCTCGGAGTCACCCCAGTCCAGGTACTCGAGGGTGTCCGAGTGCAGCAGCAGGTGCCCCTCGGCGTGGGCGACGAGCGGGCGGGTGCTGAGCCATTCGACGTGGTCGTCGGTCAGCGCGTCCTGGTCGGTGAGGCGGCCGCCGTTGATGTGCCAGCTACGCGCGAAGCTGCGGGGACCGAAGTCCGAAGGGACCTCGGCGGCGCCGAAGTGGTACATGCCCAGTAGCAGGATCTCGTGGTTGCCCAGCAGGGACTCCACCCTGCCGCTGCCTTCCCCGGCCTGCTCCTGGAGCCGCATCACCAGGTCGATCACGCCGACCCCGTCCGGCCCCCGGTCGACGAAGTCCCCCAGGAACCACAGCCTGGCCTCGCCGCCACACCAGTCGCCCGCCTCGTCGACGAGCTTGTTCACGCGCAGGGCCTCGGCCAGTTCGTCCCGATGCCCGTGCACGTCACCTACGACATACGTCGGGACATCCACACCCTCGACGATAAGCCCTGCTCAGTCGCCGTCCGAGACCAGCCCGGTGCCGAACGGGTCCTGCGTGTGCCCGACGAGCTCGGCGATGGAGTCCACGACCAGGGTCGGGCGGTACGGGTAGCGCTCGGCCGATTCGAGAGTGGAGATGCCGGTCAGCACCAGCACGGTCTGCAGTCCGGCCTCGATCCCGGAGTGCACGTCGGTGTCCATCCGGTCCCCGATCATGACGGTCGTTTCGGAGTGGGCACCGAGGGTGCGCAGCGCCGAACGCATCATCAGCGGGTTGGGCTTGCCGACGAAGTAGGGCGAGCGGCCGGTGGCCTTCTCGATGAGCGCGGCGATCGCGCCGGTGGCGGGCAGCACGCCCTCCAGGCTCGGTCCGGTCGAATCCGGGTTGGTGGCGATGAACTTCGCCCCGCCCTCGATGAGCCGGATGGCCTTGGTGATCGCGGTGAAACTGTACGTCCGGGTTTCGCCGAGCACCACGTAGTCCGGGTCCTGGTCGGTCAGCACGTAACCGGCCTCGTGCAGCGCGGTGGTCAGCCCGGCCTCGCCGATCACGAAGGCCGAGCCGTTGGGGCGCTGGCTGTGCAGGAACTTCGCGGTGGCCAGCGCCGAGGTCCAGATCCGCTCCTCGGGCACGTCGAGGCCGCTGCGCAGCAGCCGTGCCCGCAGATCGCGGGGGGTGTAGATCGAGTTGTTGGTGAGCACCAGGAAGGGATTGCCGTGCTCGCGCAGCTCGTCGAGGAACTTGTCCGCGCCGGGAACCAGGTGCTCCTCGTGGACGAGCACGCCGTCCATGTCGGTCAGGTACGTCCACTGCGTCATGCAGTGGAGATTACTGTGCCGCGGCCGGATGAACCGTGATCGTGGTGGCCTTGACCGCGAGGCGAACGCCGAGCCCGGGTTCGAGTCCGAGGTCGGCGACCGCGGCGGGGGTCAACTCGGCCGACAGCCCCGACGTGGTCCGCAGCCGGATCACCGGGCCGTGCGGTTCCAGCACCGACACCACGGCCGGGATCAGGTTGCGCGGACTGCCGGGATGCCCGTCTTCGGCGGGGTACACCGATACCGCGCTCGGCTCGAACACGGCGACGGCGGGCTCGCCCGCCACCGCGTCCGGAGCCAGCATCCCGGCCACCAGTGCGCCGTCCTCGGTTCTGAGTCCTTCCTCGACGGCGGTGCCCGCGATGAGGTTCAGTCCGGCGATCCGCGCGGTGAACGCGGTCCGGGGCGCGGCCAGCACTTCGCGGGTGGGTCCGCGTTCGACGGCCTTCCCACCCGCCAGCACCAGCACGTGGTCGGCCAGTGCCAGCGCATCGAGCGGATCGTGCGTGACCAGCACGGTCGCCGCGATGCGGTGGGTGGACAGGACGCGCCGGAGCAGGCCGCGGATCGCCGGGGCGGCGTCGACGTCCAGCGCGGCGAGCGGTTCGTCGAGCAGCAGCAGGTCCGGCGCCGCGGCCAGCGCCCTCGCCACCGCCACGCGCTGCGCCTGTCCGCCGGAAAGCGCGCCGGGCCTGCGTTCGGCGAACTCGGCGGCGTCCACCTCGGCCAGCCAGTGCCGCGCGATCTCGCGCGAGCGGGCCCGGCCTTCCCCCTTGGACCGTGGGGCGAACGCCACATTGTCCAAAACGGACAGATGCGGGAACAGCAGGGGGTCCTGCGAAAGCAGGCCGACGGCGCGCGCGTGGGCGGGCAGTCCGTGCAGGGCGCGGCCGTCCAGGGTGATCACGGCCTGCCGCGCGGCGAGCAGACCGGCCAGGCAGCCGAGCAGGCTCGACTTGCCGGACCCGTTCGGCCCCAGGATCGCCAGCACGCTCCCGGCGGGCACGTCGAAGCCCACCGACAGCTCGAACCCGCCCCGGGCGAGCCCGATCTCGGCGTGCAGCGTCACGACGGCACCCCCTCCACCGCACGCGGCCGGGCCACCGCGATGACCACGACGGCGACCACCACCAGCAGCAGGGACAGCGCGACCGCGCTGTCGATGTCGGCCTGGGCCTGGGTGTACACCTCGAGCGGCAGGGTACGGGTGACCCCCTGCAGACTGCCCGCGAAGGTGATCGTCGCACCGAATTCGCCCAGCGCCCTGGCGAAACTGAGCACCGCCCCCGAACCGAGCGCTGGCAGCAGCAACGGCAGCGTGACCCGCCGGAACACCGTCCACGGCTTCGCGCCGAGGGTCGCCGCGACCCGCTCGTAGGCGTCGCCGGAGGTGCGCAGCGCCCCTTCGAGGCTCACCACGAGGAACGGCATCGCGACGAAGGTCTGGGCGATCACCACGGCGGCGGTGGTGAAGGGAAGCTGGATCCCGCCGACCACGGTGAGGAGGTAGCCGAGAAAGCCCTTTCTCCCCAGAAGGTAAAGGAGAGCCAGACCGCCGACCACGGGCGGCAGCACGAGCGGCAGCAGGACCACCGCCCGCAGCACCCGGATGCCGGGGACCGCCGACCGCGCGAGCACCACGGCCAGCGGCACGCCGAGCACCACGCACAATCCCGTGGCCATGGCGGCGGTTTCCAGCGACAGCCTGAGGGCCTGCAGCGAAGCCTCGGTGCCGATCAGCGAGGGCAGCCGCCGTAGATCGGTGCGCACCAGCAGCCCGATCACCGGCAGCACGACGAGTGCCAGCGCGAGCCCCGCGGGAATCCAGAGGACCCACGGCACCTTCTGGTATCGGACGAGCCGCTTCTCCCGAGGACTGCTGCGCACTCGCGCTCCTGGCATCAAGGCCCTCCTAGCCGGCGGCGGGGGCGAAGCCGGTCTTGTTCAGCACCTGCTGCCCCTCCGGGCCGAGCACGAACTGTTCGAACTGGTGCGCCAGGTCGGCCTGGGGTGCGTTGCGCACCACCGCGATGGGATAGCTGTTGATCGCCTGCGCCGCCTCCGGGAAGTCGGCCCGAGCCACCTTGTCCCCGGCGCTGGTGGTGTCCGTGACGTACACCAGCCCGGCATCGGCGTCGCCGGACTCGACCTTCGCCAGGACCTGTTTGACGTCCTGCTCCTCGCTCACCGCGTGCAGCGTGGTCCCGGTCTTCTGCTCCACCTTCTTCGTCGCGGAGCCGCAGGGCACCTGGGCCGCGCACACCACCACCTTCAGACCCGGCCGCGCCAGATCCGCGAAGGACCTGATGCCCTTCGGATTTCCCGGCGCGGTCGCGATGGTGAGCCGGTTGGTGGCGAACACGGCAGGTGTCCCGTCGATCACCCCGCCCTGCACGGCCTTGTCCATGTTGGCCTGGTCGGCGGAGGCGAACACGTCGGCCTTCGCGCCGTTGACCAGTTGCTGGACCAGCTGGGAGGAACCGAGGAAGCTGTACGTGACGGTCACGCCCGGATGCTGGTCCTCGAACCGGCTCTTGAGCGTCCCGAAGGATTCGGTCAGCGAGGCCGCCGCGAACACGGTGAGCGTCCTGGCTTCGGTACCGCTCGATCCGCCCGCCCCCGAGCCGCAGCCGGTGACCAGCAGCGCGGCGCCCGCAAGCAGCGCGACGACCTTCTTCATTGGGCTCCTCCCGGAGTCTCGACGACGACCGTCGTCGCCTTCACCACGGCCACCGCGAGCACACCGGGCCGCAACCCGAGCTCGCGGACCGCTTCGGTGCTCATCAGCGACACCACGCGGTGCGGCCCGCACTGGAGCTCGACCTGTGCCATCACCTTGTCCGTGACCACTTCGGTCACCAGCCCGACGAACCGGTTGCGGGCGGATCGGCCCACGGCGGACGGGTCTTCGGGACGAGCGGCCTGCTCCCGGGCGAACGCGGCGAGTTCCGCGCCGTCGACGACCTTGCGCCCCGCGGCGTCGACCCCGGCGGTCAACTGTCCGGAACGGACCCAGCGGCGCACCGTGTCGTCGCTGACGCCGAGCAGGCTTGCGGCCTCGGAGAACCGAAAATGCGGCATGCCCGGAAGGTTATAGCCGCGATTGCGGAAAAGCTATGCGCTGTTTCCGCCGAGCACCTGCGCTCGCATCAGCTCCAGGAGCTGATGCTCGTAGCGTTCGATGATCTCGCGCTCGGTCGGGGAGAAACGCTCGAGCACCTGCCCCACCGCATCGAGCGCGGAGGCGAACAGCGGGGCGAACTTCTCCTCGTCGAAGGGAAGGAGCTCGACGAGCACCTTGCGGCGGTCCTTGGTGTCGCGCACGCGACGGACGAAACCGGCCCGCTCCAACCGGTCGATGACCCCGGTGACCGCGCCGGTGGACAGTCCGGTGAGCTGGGCGATCCGGCCCGCGGTGAGCGGACCTTCGGCGCGGGAGGCCAGGTCGAGTGCCTTGTGGTCGGTGGCCGAAAGTCCCATCTGCTCGGCGATCCTGGCATGCCGCAGCACCGCCAGTGTGCTGCCCTCGCGGCCGATTTCGGCGAAGCGCCGCAGTACCTCGGGCGGCACCGGATAGCGGGCCTCCCCGGCCGCGTTCCCAGCCACCTGCCCGGCCGTTTCTCCGGCCATCGACCGCACCTCCCCGCCGCCGACACCTCGGCGGTGCGAAACTCTCGTTGCGCCAAATATTCTAGTGATCGTCAGATGCCGCGACCCGGGTTAGGCTGGTGCTGATGAGTGCGGTGAATCTCGGTCTTCCCCGGATGCGGGGGCCCCACGGCGTGTCCGAGCCCCGGCCGGACAACCCGGCCCTGATCGACACCTTCGGCCGGGTCGCCACCGACCTCCGGGTTTCGCTCACCGACCGGTGCAACCTCCGTTGCAGCTACTGCATGCCCGCCGAGGGCCTGCCATGGCTGCCCGGCGAAGCGGTGCTCACCGACGACGAACTGATGCGCTTGCTGCGCATCGCGGTCGAGCGGCTCGGGGTCACCGACATCCGGCTGACCGGCGGAGAACCGCTGCTGCGGCCGGGCCTCGAAGAGTTGATCGCCCGTATCGCGGAGCTCCGGCCTCGGCCCCGGCTGTCCATGACCACCAACGGGATCGGCCTCGCCAGGCGTGCCGTCCGCCTCGCCGAGGCCGGGCTGAACCGGATCAACATCTCGCTGGACACCATCAACCCGGAGACGTTCCTCGCGATCGCCCGCCGCGACCGGCTCTCGCACGTGCTCGACGGCCTCGCGGCGGCACGGGAGGCGGGCCTGGACCCGGTCAAGGTCAACGCCGTGCTTCTGCGCGGCGTCAACGAGCACGAGGCGGCCGACCTGCTCCGGTTCTGCCTCGACCACGGCTATCACCTGCGGTTCATCGAGCAGATGCCGCTGGACGCACAGCACGGCTGGAACCGCCGCGACATGGTCACGGCCGAGGAGATCCTCGCCCTGCTGCGCGCCGAGTTCACCCTCACCCCGGCCTCGGAGCCCCGGGGCGGCGCCCCGGCCGAGCGCTGGCTGGTCGACGGCGGACCGGGGGACGTCGGCGTGATCGCCTCGGTGACCCGCCCGTTCTGTTCGGCCTGCGAACGCACGCGCCTGACCGCGGACGGCGCGGTGCGATCGTGCCTGTTCAGCAATGACGAAACCGACCTTCGCGGCCTGCTCCGGAATGGCGCGGACGACGAAGAGGTGGCACAGGCCTGGCGGATGACCATGTGGGGCAAACTCGCCGGGCACGAGATCAACGACGCCGGGTTCGCGCAGCCGATCCGGCCGATGAGCGCGATCGGGGGATGACCGGCGTGAGCGCCGTGACCAAGGTGCTGGTGCGTTACTTCGCGTCCGCGCGCGCCGCGGCGGGCATCGATCAGGAGAGCCTCGAACTACCCTCCGGGGCGACCGTGGCGGACGCGCTCGGCGCGGTCCGCGCCCGCCATCCGGAGGGCATTCCCCGGATCCTCGACGCGGCCAGCTTCCTCGTCGACGGGATCGCCGTCCGCGACCCCTCGCGCCCCCTTCCGGACGAAGCCGAACTGGACGTCCTACCTCCCTTCGCCGGGGGCTGATCGAGCGCGCGTCGAGGCCCCGGGAACCGTTCTCCCCGCCCCTTTCGGGTGTTGCACGAATGGGCCACTGGCTCTGAATCGACGTGATCCAGACCTCACGATCAGTGAAATATCTCGAGAAGGAAACGGACCGGTAACGACGCTCTGACCTGCGGAAACAGCGGAATCGACCGAGGTTGCGTGTCGTTACTGTGATGTAGGTCACAGGCTCAAAAATTTCCGATCACGGTCTTCGTTACGTACCGTCGCTAATCGGCTGGCCCCGACCGGCCACAGCAAGACCGGGATCCCGAAGCGCCAAACCCTGTCCGGCGGGATCCCGGACCCGATAACCCCGAGCCGAAAGTTGCTTCCGGACAGGGACGGAGGAGATCCGATCCAAGCCCCGAGCGCGGATCGGATCGGCAGCCCGGATCCCGCCGGGCGGCCCGGGCCCGACAGGGCTCGTCCACAGCCTGGCTCGTCGGCGCGGAAGCCAGAGAACAAACGAATGTCCTACCGAGGCAAGCACCGCAAGATGTCCCCCGCCGCCCGCAACATCGCCCGCGTCGCTGTCGCGGGTATCGCGGTCGGCACCCCGCTGGCGATTGCTGCGACCCCCGCGCAGGCTGCCAGCGTGAACTGGGACGCCATCGCGCAGTGCGAGAGCGGCGGTAACTGGGCCACCAACACCGGTAACGGCTTCTACGGTGGCCTGCAGTTCACCATGAGCACCTGGAAGGCGTACGGAGGCACTGGCAGTCCGCAGGGCGCTTCCCGCGATCAGCAGATCGCGGTCGCGGAGCGCGTCTTGCAGGGCCAGGGCATCGGCGCTTGGCCGGTGTGCGGCAGGAAGGGCGGCAGCGGGAGCGCGAACTCGGGCTCCACCACCGCCAGGACCACCAAGCCCGCTCCGCAGAAGACCGTGTCGGCGCCGGCCCCCAAGGCCGCTCCGCAGGTCGTCACCACGGCCGCAGCCGCGCCGGGTTCCAACCCGAACGGTGACTACACCGTCGTCGCCGGCGACACCCTGTCGGGCATCGCCCAGCGGCTGCACACCGATGGTGGCTACGAGAAGCTCCAGCAGCTGAATGCCCCCTATATCCCCGACGCAAACCTGATCCTCGTGGGTCAGAAGATCGCCACCAAGTGACCTGCTGAAGGTCATTAACGGCGCGATCGCGCGAACACGGACATCAGGCAGCCCCCGGACATGACCGGATCCGGCAAGCCGTGAAGTCCCCCGCGCACAGTGAGGGCCCCACCGCTGTCCCCCGGGCGGTGGGGCCCTCGCCGCGCTGCTGGCCGGCTCGAAACACCGGCCAGCGTTGATCGTGGGCGCTTGTTGACGTGAAGCCAGCCCGATCTGCCAAGGGCTCACCGATCGGGCCTCAGCGGGCCTCTCAGTCCCGTTTTCGCGTCGTGGCGCGATCCCGAGGCGGCCTCAGGGCGAGTTGACCCACTCGTCGGTCCCGTCGGCGAAGTGCTGGTGCTTCCACACCGGCAGGCTCGCCTTGACCGCATCGACCAGTTCCGCGCAGGTCGCGAAGGCCTCCGCGCGGTGATCGGCCGACACGGCGCAGGCCAGCGCCACATCGCCGATCTCCAGCGCGCCCAGCCGGTGGCTCACCGCGATCGCCCGCACGCTCCGGCGTGCGGCGACCTCACCGACGACCCTGGCCAGCACCTCGCCCGCACTCGGATGCCCCTCGTAGTAGAGGGTCCGCACCGTTTTGCCGTCGTCGTGGTTGCGCACCACACCGCCGAAGGTGACCACCGCTCCCGCGGCCTCGTCGTCGACCAGCTTCGCGTGTGCCTCGACGGACAGGGACTCCTCGGTCACCTGGGCCAGCACCACGCGGGGCGCGGGCGCCGGAGCAGGCGCCGCTGGGCGAGGGTGATCCCCACCGGCCAACTGGTCCACCGCGTGCTCCAGCACTCCGTCGAGCACACCGAGGCCGTCCTTCACTCCGCCGCGTGAACCCGGCAGGTTCACCACCAGCGTCCGCCCGGCCACCCCGGCCAGCCCACGGGACAGCACGGCCGTCGGCACCTTCGGCAGCCCCGCCATCCGGATCGCCTCGGCCAGGCCGGGAAGCTGGTGGTCCAGCACCGCGGCCGTCTCGTCCGGGGTCCGGTCGGTCGGCGAAATCCCGGTGCCGCCGGTGGTGATCACCACCTCCACGCCCTCGTCCAGACAGCGGCGCAGCGCCTGCCCGACCGGCTCCCCGTCCGGCACCACCATCGGTTCCGGCACTTCGAAGGACCGCTCGGCCAGCCATTTCACGATCAGCGGGCCGGTCGTGTCCTCGTACACGCCGGACGCGGCCCGGTTCGAAGCGACGATCACACGTGCCGTCCGGGTCATGACACGGCTCCTTCGGAGTCGCGGGTCCAGAGCCCGGTCTTGCCGCCTTCCTTGCGCTCCAGCCGGATGGCGTCAAGCGTCGCGGCCGGGTCGACCGCCTTGATCATGTCGTGCACGGTGAGGCCCGCGACCGCCACCGCGGTCAGCGCCTCCATCTCCACCCCGGTGCGGTCGGTGGTGCGGGCGGTGGCGATGATCCGCACCTCGGCCTCGCCGAGTTCGAAGTCCACCTTCACCGAGGACAACGCGATCTGGTGGCACAACGGGATCAGCTCCGGCACCCGCTTCGCGCCCATGATGCCGGCGATCCGGGCCGTGCCGAGCGCGTCGCCCTTGGCCAGCCCGTTCGCCGACAACAGGCCCACCACCTCGGCGGTGGTGCGCACGACGCCGCTCGCGACCGCGACACGGGCGCTGGCCTGCTTGCCGGAAACGTCCACCATGCGCGCGGCACCCGCATCGTCGACGTGGCTGAGTTCACTCACATCGCTCAGGCTACTTGCGTGGGCTGCACGATCCGGATCGCATTGCCGAACGGGTCGCGCAGACCGCAGTCGATGCCGTACGGCCGCTCGATCGGCTCCTGGGTGAACTCGACGCCCTTCGCGACGAGTTCGTCGTAGGTCTTCCGGCAGTCATCGGTGGTGAAGCCCAGCCAGCCGCCCGTCGCACCCTTGGTGAGCAGTTCGCGGACCTGCTCCGCGGTCGCCGCGTCCATCGCGGGCGGTCCCGGCTTCTCCAGCAAGATTTCGCGGCCGGGCTCGCCCGGCACGGAGACGGTCAGCCAGCGCATGAAACCGAGGTCCTGGTCGACCTTGACCTCGAGGCCGAGCGTGCCCACGTAGAAGTCGAGTGCCTCGTCCTGGTCGAGGACGAAGATCTGGGAGAGAGTGATCGCGTTCAACATGCACGGAACCCTAGGAGAGCCGTGACGGCGGAGCTTCTCCAAAACTGCTCGGTCTGGTCCACGCCATCGTGAAGCAGGTCGGCGCCGGGGAGACGGCACCGCGAAGCCGGTATTCGGTCGGTGACTCGCCGACGATCTCGCGGAAGGTCCGGCTGAACGTGCCGAGGCTGCCGAACCCGACCGCGAAACAGACCTCGGTCACGCTGCGCTCGGTCTCACGCAGGAGCATCATCGCCCGCTCCACCCGGCGCCGCTGCAGATAGCGGTGCGGCGTCTCCCCGAAGGTCGCCCGGAACGTACGGATGAAATGAGCCTCCGACACGTGCGCCAGGCGCGCGAGCGCGGGCACGTCCAGCGGTTGCGCATACCCACGGTCCATCGCGTCCCGCGCGCGCAGCATGCGGCGGTTGGTCTCCTCCACGGCACGGCTCACCGCGTCATCACACCACGGCAGCGTGCGGGCAGGCCGGGAGTCCCGGCCTGCCCGTGCCGCGGAGTACCGAGAAGGTCCCGCTCAGGCGGTGGCGGCCGCCTTGCGTGCCGCCGTCTTCACCGCTTCGGCGACGGCGGGCGCGACCGCCGAGTCGAACACGCTGGGCACGATGTACGACGCGTTGAGCCGGTCGTCGACCACGTCGGCGATCGCGTTCGCCGCCGCGAGCAGCATGTCGTCGTCGATGTTGTTCGCCTGCGCGTCGAGCAGCCCGCGGAACACACCGGGGAAGGCCAGCACGTTGTTGATCTGGTTCGGGTAGTCGCTGCGGCCGGTCGCGACCACCGCGGCGTACTTCTGCGCCTCCAGCGGGTCGATCTCCGGATCCGGGTTGGCCAGCGCGAACACGATCGCGTCCTTGGCCATGGTGGCCACCTGCTCGGCCCCGAACAGGTTGGGCGCGGACACCCCGATGAACACGTCGGCGCCGACGAGCGCGTCGTGCAACGTGCCGGACATGTTGTCCTTGTTGGTGTTCTCGGCCAGCCAGCGCAGGTTTTCGTCCAGGTCGGGCCTGCCCTTGTGGACGATGCCGTCGATGTCGGCGGCCACGATGTCGCCAGGGTTCTTGCGCAGCAGCAGCCGCATGATCGCGGAACCGGCCGCACCGGCCCCGCTGACCACGATCTTGCAGTCCTCGATGTTCTTGCCGACCACGCGCAGGGCGTTGCGCAGCGCGGCGACCACCACGATGGCGGTGCCGTGCTGGTCGTCGTGGAACACCGGGATGTCGAGCTGCTCCCGGAGCCGCTTTTCGATCTCGAAGCAGCGCGGCGCGGCGATGTCCTCCAGGTTGATCCCGGCGTAGACCGGTGCCAGCGCCTTGACGATGCGGATGATCTCGTCGGTGTCCTGGGTGTCCAGGCACACCGGCCAGGCGTCCACATCGGCGAACTTCTTGAACAGCGCGGCCTTGCCCTCCATCACCGGCAGGGCCGCGGCGGGGCCGATGTTGCCGAGGCCGAGCACCGCCGAGCCGTCGGTGACCACGGCCACCGTGTTGCGCTTGATGGTGAGGCGCCGGGCATCGGCCGGGTTCGCCGCGATCGCCTGGCACACGCGCGCCACCCCGGGGGTGTAGGCGCGGGACAAGTCGTCCCGGTTGCGCAACTGCACCTTCGGGGTCACCGACAGCTTGCCGCCGAGGTGCATGAGGAAGGTGCGGTCGGACACCTTGCGCACGCGCACACCCGGCAGGGAGTCGAGTTCCTTGGTGACATCGTCGACGTGGTCGGCGTTGGAGACGTTCGCCGTGATGTCGACCACGATAGAGTCGGGCTTCGACTCCACCACGTCGAAGGCGGTGAGCACGCCACCCACCCGGCCGACGGCGGTGGTGAGGTCACCCGCGCTACTCGCGGACGGCGGCGCCTCGACGCGGACGGTGATCGAATAACCCGGGCCGGGAACCGGCACTTTCGCTACCCCTTACTTGTTGATTTCGGTCTCCGGGTGCACGTAGGGCACCGACTCCAGCGGGAAGGTCATGTCGCCGTAGGGCGAAAGCGCGCCCTGGCGGTCGGCGGCGAGCTCACTCACCGGGTGCTCGCCCTCGGGGACCTTCGGCCAGGTCGGGTCGATCCGCGCGGATTTCTTGGTGTCGCCTTTGGCCACGTTGTCCTCCCTGGATTGACACGGGACTGCTCACCCGCACCCGTTCTGGCCCTCAGTCTGCCTCAACGCGACCGGTCAACCGAGGCCAGGGCGGTATCCTTGGCTGTGATGCCCGCGACCTCTCTGGCGGACTGGCTGCGCTCCGCGTCCGACGACGAGCTGGCCGCGCTGCTGCAGGCCAGGCGCGACCTGGCCACTCCGCCGCCCTCCGACAGCACCGTGCTCGCCACGCGCGCTGGTACCGCCGGGTCCACCGCACGAGCGCTGGAAGCGCTGGACACCTTCACCCTGACGGTGCTGGAGACGCTGCTCGTCGCCGACGCCGACACCGAAGCGGTTCCGGTGGACCGGATCGAGGCGCTGCTCGGCACGGATCCCCGGCCCGCGCTGGAGCGGCTGCGCACCCGGGCGGTGGCCTGGGGAGCCGACGACGCGCTGCGCGTGGTGCCGGTCACCCGCGAGATCCTGGGCCCGTTCCCGGCCGGGCTCGGCACCTCGGTGCCGTCACTGGCCGAAGTGGACCTCGACGGCCTCGGCGAGGACGAGCGCGCCCTGCTCACCGCACTCGCGGCCGGCCCGCCGATCGGGCGCAGCCGCGACGCCGCCGTCGAAACCACCCTCGACGCGGCCGAAACGCCGGTCCAGCGGCTGCTGGCCCGCGGCCTTCTCCTGCGCCGGGACGGCGGGACCGTCGAACTTCCCCGCGAACTCGGCCTCGCGCTGCGTGGCGGACGTGTCGCCCCGGAGTCGGCCTGGCGGGAACCCGAACTGCCCGTCGCCGGGCACGAACCGTCCACCGTGGACAGGGCCGCGGCCGGGGAGGCGGCGGAATTCCTGCGGCAGCTGGAATCCCTGCTCACACTGTGGTCCGAGCAGCCGCCACCGGTGCTGAAGGCCGGGGGCCTCGGGGTCCGCGAGCTGCGCAAGGCGGCGAAGGAACTCGAGGTCGACGACGTGCGCGCCTGCCTGCTCGCCGAGCTGGCGGCCGGGGCGGGCCTGGTGGCCGACAGCCAGACCACGACCCCGGAATGGGTGCCCACGACGCTGACCGATTCCTGGCTCGCCTCCGAACCGGCCCAGCGCTGGATCCTGCTCGCGCAGGCGTGGCTGGACCTGCCGCGGCTGCCCGGGCTCGCGGGCCGGCGCGACGCGCGGGACAAACCGATGGCCCCGCTGTCGGAGGACCTGAAGCGGCCGCTGGCCCCCGCAGGCCGCCGCCGCGTGCTGGCGGCGCTGGCCGAGCTCCCCCCGGGCGCCGGGGTGCGGGGCGTGGACGATCTGGTGGCCGTCCTGGCCTGGCGCGCGCCGCGCCGCGGAGGCCGGCTGCGGGACGAAGCCGTGCGCTGGACGCTGGCGGAGGCCGCCGCACTCGGGGTGACCGCACTCGGCGCGCTCACCACCGCGAGCCGGGCCCTGCTGGGCGACGATCGCACCACGGCACTGTCCTCGATGGCCGGGGCGATGCCCGAGCCGATCGAGCACGTCCTGGTGCAGGCCGACCTCACCGTGGTGGCGCCGGGCCCGCTGACCCCGGAACTCGCCGCCGCGATCAAGACCGTGGCCGATATCGAATCCGCGGGCCACGCCACCGTGTACCGCATCACGGAGGCCACCGTGCGCCGCGCGCTGGACGCCGGCCGCACCGCGGACGAGCTGCACGAACTGTTCCGCACCCACTCGGCCACGCCGGTGCCGCAGTCGCTGAGCTATCTCATCGACGACGTCGCCCGTCGGCACGGGCGGCTGCGCGGCGGCGCGGCGGCGTCGTTCCTGCGCTGCGACGACGAAGTGCTGCTGGCCGAGGTGCTGGGCAACCCGGTCGCCGCGGAATACGAACTGCGCAAGATCGCGCCCACGGTGCTGGTCAGCCCGGTACCGCTGGCCGAGGTACTCGACGGGCTGCGTGCCGCGGGGTTCACCCCGGCCGCGGAGGGCCCGGACGGCAGGGTGCTGGACCTGCGCCCGGCAGGCCGTCGTGTCCCGGCGCGGCCGAAGGCGGTGCGGCGGGTGCTGGCCGAACCGCCCCCGGCGACCCCGGAGCAACTGGCCCACGTGATCGCCCACCTTCGCGCGGGCGACCGCGCGGCCTCACGCCGACGCGGCACCGAGGTGCGGCTGCCCGGCGGCGGTGGCGGTTCGGACACGGCGGCGACCATGGCGCTGCTGGCCAGGGCGAGCCGCGAGCAGCGGGAGGTCTGGATCGGGTTCGTCGACGCGCACGGCATCGCCAGCCAGCGCATCGTGACGCCCGCCCACGTCGGCGGCGGCATCCTCCGCAGCACCGAGGACGAGCACTACCCCCTCCACCGCATCACCTCCGCCGCCCTCGTGGAGGACTAGTGCGTGTATCAAAGTGGCTTGGGTAGCGGTGCGGGTAGCGGAACCTCAGGCGGTCCCTGGCTGTGGGATCTCCTCCTCATGAATGCCAATTCACCACGTCGGAGCTGTCCTCGCCAGGAACCGCCTGAGAACCCGCGGCGGGGCCAGTTGACAGC
>NZ_VJWX01000629.1 GCF_007713715.1 Amycolatopsis rhizosphaerae | reverse complement strand
GTCGGTGGCGGGCCCGCGTCTGACGGTGACCAACCTCCACGACTTCACCGGCACCGCTCACCTGCGTTTCCGGTGGTCTCTGGAAACCGAAGGCGAGCCGGTGGCCGAGGGGGTGCTGGGGGCGGAAGACGTGCCGCCCCAGGGGTCGGTGGCGGTGGAGCTGCCCGCCCTGCCCCCGGTGACCGGGGAAAGCTGGCTGACGGTGCGGGCGGAACTGGCCGGGGACACCGCGTGGGCGGCCGCCGGGCACGAGGTCGCGTTCACCCAGCACCGGGTCGCCGCGCGCCGGACCGTGTCGCGCAGGCCCGCCCCGCTGGACCGGGACGACTTCGACGATTCCGGCACCCTGGCCCGGCTGGGCGGGCTGTGGGTCCGCGGTCCCCGGCTGGACGTGTGGCGGGCACCGACCGACAACGACCGCACCACCAACGCCGACGCGGTGGAGTCCCGCTGGCGGGCACTCGGCCTGCACCGCGTGACGCACCGGGTCCTGGGGCAGGAGTGGTCGGACGGCGGGCTCGTGGTCCGCACGAGGGTCGCCCCGGCCGCCACCGACCTCGGCCTGTTCGCCACCTACCACTGGGCGGGGGACGGTCCGGCCCTGCTCCTGCGGGTCGAGGTGCGCCCGGACGGCGAGTGGACGGTGCCGCTGCCCCGGATGGGGCTGCGGATGGCGGTCCCGGCCGGTCTCGCCGAGGTCGAGTGGTTCGGCGGTGGCCCCGGCGAGGCCTACGCCGACAGCTGCCAGGCGATGCGCGTCGGGCGGTACCGCCGCACCGTCGAGGAGTGGCAGACGCCCTACCCGATGCCTCAGGAGAACGGCAACCGCAGGCGGGTGCGCTGGGCCGAACTCCGCGGCGGGGACGGCGGGCTGCGGTTCGAGGGCGCGCCGGTGTTCGACCTGACCGTCCGCCGCTGGACGAGCGAGGACCTCGACGCGGCCCGGCATCCCACCGATCTCGTCCCCGGCCCCGTGATCTGGGTCAACCTCGATCTCGCCCAGCACGGGCTCGGCACCGCCTCGTGCGGCCCCGGCGTGCTGCCGGAGTACACCCTCACCGCGGCACCGGCCTCCTGGACGGTCCGGTTTCTCCCTCTGTAGCACGGTGTAGCGCGGAAAAGGCCCGGAACGCCACGGTCGATCCGTACCGTCCATTTCGGACGTTATCGCCCGGGATCACCGAGTTGACCATGGCGGGGCGATCATGGAAAGGTGCGGGCCGCATCCACGATCGACCCACTCCAGGAAAGAGTCCATGCGCAGGATTCCGTCCCTCGCGGCGCTCGGCGCCCTGACGGCCACCCTCACGCTGACCGGGTGCGGAGGCGGCTCCGCACCCGCCCAGTCCTCCGCCACCGGTGCCACCGGTGTCACCGCGGCCACCCCGGCCTCCGCCACCGGATCCTCGTCCGCGGCCGCCGCCTCCAGTGCCGGCCCGGCCGCCGCCGGCGGCAAGATCGCGGTCAACGGCACCCTGGACGACCCGGCGCTGGGCGACCACGTGGTCGCCCAGGCCGTGGTGCGGGACTTCCCGTTCCCGGCGAGCATGTCCGGCGCCTCCAGCGGCGAGCTCGTCCTGGTCCAGATCAGCGCGACCGCGGGCACCAAGTACTACGCCGGTTTCCAGACCACTTCGCTGGAACTGGTCACGGCCGACGGCACCGAGAACACCCTGAGCGACGGCGACGACCTGGGCAAGGCGATGGCGGCCGCGGGCTACACCCCGTTCCCCGCCGGCGGTGCCCTCGACACCGGCAAGTCCGGCAGCGGCTGGGTGGCCTTCGACGACTACCAGAAGGACAGCCCGAAGCTGACGCTGCGCCTCAAGCGGCCCGCGTTGTCCACTTCGGACGGGCAGAACCTCCCGGCCGCGAACTTCGACGTGCCGCTGGTCAAGTAGCGGCACGGGCGTGGCGGTGGCGAAGGTACCATCGCCACAGCTCGTCGAGGCCCCATACGAGAACCGGGAACGGCAGCAGGATCAGCAGTTGCTGCCACGAGGGCACCGCCGTGCCGAAGACGTACTGCAGGGGCGGCACGGTCACCACGAGCGCGGCGAAGGCCAGCTCGAACGCGATCCCCCACAGCAGCAGCCGGTTGCTGAACGGGCCGATCGCCCGCAGCGACGCCAGTTGCGTCCGCGAGGCGAAGGCGGTGCCGATCTGGCAGGCCACGATCCCGAGGAAGGTCATCGTGGTGGCCTGCACCCACACGTGGTGCAGTGCCGTCCCGTCCCCGACCGGGGCACCCAGCCGCCACCCGCCGGAGAGCAGAGTGAAGAAGAACCCGCCGAGCACGAGCGCGGCCGAGGTGACACCGAGCAGGCCCCAGGCCCGGCCCAGCATCGCCGCGTCGATCACGTTCTCCCCGCGGCGCCGCGGCGGACGGTCCATCAGGCCGGGTTCGGCCGGTTCCCGCCCGAGCGCCAGCGCGGGCAGCGTTTCGGTGCCGAGGTCGATGGCGAGGATCTGCAGCACGGTCAGCGGCAGCGGGATCTTCCCGCCGGAGATCGCGAACAGCAGGAACGGGATCACCTCCGGCATGGCGTGCGCGAAGATGTAGACGATGAACTTGCGCACGTTGTCGAAGACCTGACGGCCCGCCTGGACCGCCGTGACGATGGTGGCGAAATTGTCGTCCGTGAGCACCATCGTCGACGCCTCGCGCGCCACGTCCGTGCCCGCCACCCCCATCGCCACCCCGATGTCGGCGCGGCGGAGCGCGGGCGCGTCGTTGACCCCGTCGCCCGTCATGGCCACCACGTTGCCTTCCGCCCGCAGCGCGTCGGCGATCCGCAGCTTCACCTCGGGCGAGCTCCGCGCGAAGATCAGCTCGCGGTGGGCGCGCAGGAGGTGGTCCAGTTCGGCCTCGCTCATCTTCTCCAGCTGTTCGCCGGTGAGCACCGTGGTGTCCTCCCTGGCGATCCCGACCTGCCGCGCGATCTCGGTCGCGGTCAGCGGGTGGTCGCCGGTCACCACGATCAGCCGGATCCCCGCGGTGTGGCAGCGGGCCACCGCCCCGGCCACCTCCGGCCGGGGCGGATCGAACATCGCGACGACGCCGTAGAGCACCAGGTCCCGTTCGGCGTCCTCCCGCCGCGCCGGAACGGGCTCGCCGTCAGCGAGTTCCCGGCCCGCGACGGCGAGCAGTCGCAGGCCCCGCGCCGCGTAGCCGCGGGTGACCCCGATGAAGTCGGCCCTGTCCTTCTCGGTCAGGGCACGGCTGCGCCCTTCCGGGGTGAGGATCCGGGTGGCACGGGACAGCACCGCCTCGGGGCCGCCCTTGGCGTTCACCACCCGGCGGTCCCCTTCGGTGTCGACGGTGGACATCAGGCGCAGCGCGGGGTCGAAGTGGAACTGCCGCAGCCGCTGCCGTTCACGCTCCCGCGGCGTCACCACCACCCCCAGCGTCCCCGACGCGCGCATCAGCGCGACCTCGGTCGGATCGCCGGAATCGAGGTCGGCGTTGTTGCAGGCGGCCATCGCGGCGGCCAGCCGCGTGACGGCCGGGATCCCGGTGGGGCGGTCCAGCTCCACCGGCCCCGCGCAGGTCCAGGCGTCGGTGACCCGCATGCGGTTCTGGGTGAGGGTGCCGGTCTTGTCCGTGCAGATGACGGCGGTGCTGCCGAG
>NZ_VJWX01000628.1 GCF_007713715.1 Amycolatopsis rhizosphaerae | reverse complement strand
CACCGCGCGAGCCCAGAAGTAGATCAGCAGGCTGAACGCGGTGACGGCGCCGATGTCCCACCAGAGCGGCAGGTGCCCCTGCGCGCCGCAGCCGGCCGCGCTCGCGGGACCGGTGCTGCAGAAGCCGCCCTGCCAGGAGAGGACGCCCATGCCGACGAGGTACACCGGCAGCCACTGCGCCGAACGCCATTCCAGCGCGGGGGTGCGCGGGTTCAGCTTGAGCCCGGAGGCCAGGCCCAGCAGCACGTAGCCGAGCACGATCGCCACCCCCAGGCGCCACAGGGTGTCCCAGCCCGCCCAGTAGATGATCAGGTTGGCCACGACGAACGCCAGCGGTGAGAAGAACCCGCCCGCGGGCAGGCGGAACGGCCGGTGCCGCTGCGCGTCCTGCAACCGCAGGGCCCCGAAGGCCAGCGGGGCCCCGGCGTACATCAGCACGCTGGCGGAGGTGACGAAACCGACCAGTTTCTGCCAGGTCGGGAACGGGAGGAACACCACCAGCCCGATGAGGAACGCGAACACCAGCCCGAACCAGGGCACCCCGCGGCGGGTGGTGCGCTCGAACACCATCGGTACGTAACCGTTGCGGGACAACCCGTAGGACACGCGCGAAGTCGCCGTGACGTAGATCAGGCCGGTTCCACTGGGCGAAACGACGGCGTCGATGTAGAGGACCGTCGCCAGCCAGCCGAGCCCCAGCGAGGTGGCAAGGCCCGCGAACGGTCCGGCCTTCGCCGGGAAGGCGAGGTTTCCCCAGCCGTGTGCGAAGGCGTCCGCGGGCAGGGCCGCGATGAACACGATCTGCAGCATCAGGTAGATGAGCGCGCCCACGAAGATCGACCCGAGCACCGCGATGGGGATGTTCCGGGAGGGGTTGCGGCTTTCCCCGGCGAGCTGGTCGGCCTGCTCGAAGCCCAGCAGGGCGAAGATGACCCCGCTGGTGCTGACGGCCGAAAGCACCCCGGCCGCGCCGAACGGCGCGAAACCGCCGATGCCGAAGTTGCCGCCGTGGAACTGGGTGGCCGCCAGCACCACCATGGTGAGCACCGGCACCCCGACCTTCCACCAGGTGGCCGCGCTGTTGGTGTGGGCGAGCCAGCGCACACCCAGGAAGTTGACGAAGACGAAGAGGGCCATCAACAGCACGGCGATCCCGTACCCGAGCGCGGTCAACTGGTTCTTGCCGTACTGGAGCCCGGGCAGGTACACGCTCGCGTAGTTCAGCGCGGCCATGACCTCGATGGGCGCCACGGTGACGGCCTGCAGCCACGAGAACCAGCCGAACGACGCGCCCGCCACGCTGCCGAACGCGTAGTGCGGGAACCGGCCGGTCCCGCCCGCGACCGGGTAGGTCCCGCCCAGTTCGGCGTGCACCAGCGCCAGGATGATGATGGCGACCGCGCCGATGAGCCAGGAGATGATCGCCGCGGTTCCGGCCGCCTCCGCCGCGTAGAGCGCACCGAAAAGCCACCCGGAACCGATGATCGACCCCTCGGAGGTCCAGATCAGGCCGATCAGGCCGATATGCCGTTTCAGGCCGACGTCTTCTCCCGGAGAAGCCCTGGTCTCACTGGTCATCACGCACCGCCTTCTGCCGAGGCCAGCCCGTGCGTTGTGTCGCCGCTCACGACGATAACTCCGATCCGGCGGCCGCACCGCCCCTCGATTGAGGGATCCCGGCTTGCCGCGAACATCGAACGCATGTTCTACTGCAGGGGCCGGGCTCGGTGGGGGAAGCACCGGGCCCGGCCATCGGCGAAGGAGGAGCGCACATGGGGTGGAAGATCCAGCACCGGCACCGCGAGCAGCAGCTGCCGTTCCCCGGCAGGGCCGAGGCACGGACCTACGCCGAACAGCACGGCGGGCTCGACCGCTGGTACCTGGAGCCCGCCCAGCACGAGCGGACGGGCGCCAGGGAGGCCGCCCTGCCGTCGGGCCGGGCGGCGAAGTGACCTTCTTCCCTACCTGACCGCGACCTGCCCGCCCTACGGTGCGAACCGTACGAACGGGACGGTCAGGAGCGTGGCGTGAGCTTTTTCGAAATGATGAATCCGCATGCGGAAACGCATCGCGCGGAGCACGCCGGCTGGCTGCGCGCCGCCGTCCTGGGCGCCAACGACGGGCTCGTGTCCACGGCGAGCCTGATGGTCGGGGTGGCCGCGAGCGGTACCGGCACCAGCGCCATCGTCACGGCGGGCATCGCGGGGCTGGCGGCCGGATCACTGGCCATGGCCGCCGGGGAGTACGTGTCCGTCAGCTCCCAGGTCGACGTGGAACGGGCCGACCGGCTGAAGGAAGAACGCGAACTCGCCGAGGACCCCGAGGCGGAACTGGCGGAACTCGCCGGTATCTACCGTGAGCGGGGGGTTCCGGCGGACCTGGCCATGCAGGTCGCGGTCGCGTTGCACGAGACCGACCCGCTGGCCGCGCACCTGCGGGACGAGCTGGGCCACAGCGAGGTGACCACGGCGCGGCCGATGCAGGCCGCCCTGGCCTCGGCCGCCAGCTTCCTCGTCGGCGGGCTGCTGCCGTTCCTGGGCCTGCTGGCGCCGGGCCTGACGGCGAAGCTGTGGGCGATCTTCGGGGTGACCCTGCTCGGGCTGGCCGTCGCCGGCGTGCTCGGCGCGCGCATCGCCGGGACCACCGTGCTCCGCCCCGCCCTGCGCGTGCTGATCGGCGGCGGGCTCGCGATGCTGATCACCGCGGGCGTGGGCCAACTGGCCCACGTGTCGGGGGTCTGACGCGGGGGTGAGTCCCACCTTCCGGCGTTTGTGTCCCACCTTCCGGCGGATGAGTCCCCCGCCCGGTCTGGGTTGAGTGCCCTCAGTGCGACCTTCGGGGCATCCACCACCTGCCCAAGCGTGGAACTCACGCGCACCAGGGTGGGACACAAGCGCACCAGCGTGGGACTCGCCCGGCGGAAGGTGTGCCGTGCACCGCCGAGCCGCCCGGAGGCGCTAGGGCGCCTCGTCGCGCGCCTGCCTGCGCTGCGCGGCGCGGGCGGCCAGCCCGGTCACCATGACGCTGATCAGCGCGGCGGCCAGGACGGCACCGCTCTCGCCCGGTGTGAGCAGGTGCTCTCGGGTGCCGATGGTCACCGCCGCGATCGGCACGCCCAGCTGGGCACTCGCGAGCACCGCCAGGGCGAGGGGCTGCCGGGCCAGGACCGCGGCCGCGTGCACCAGCACCGCGCCCGCGGCCAGCAGGCCCGCCAGCCCGAGCAGTTTCGGTTCCACGACCAGCGGGCGCAGGTCCAGTGAGGCGCCCAGCCAGACGAAGAACACCGGGCCGAGGAACCCGTCGGTGACGGCGAAGAGCTGCCGGGCCAGGCGGCGCGGCTCCCCCTCCGCGGGCGATGCTGATCCGGTGCACCCGGGCGAGCAGGCCCCGGGCCCGCAACCACCGCACCGCGAGGAAACCGGCCGCTCCCGCGGCCAGCACCGCCAGCGCCCCCAGCGCGGCGGGCCCGGCCCGCCCGGGGTCCATCACCAGCGGGATCGCCACGATGCACACCGTGTCGGCCAGCGCGACCTGCACGATCGTGGCGACCACCGGCGCGCTGCGCAGCCCGGACTCGTCGATCGCCGGCATCACCAGCGCCGCCGAACTGGACGCCATCAGCACGGCGTAGAGC
>NZ_VJWX01000627.1 GCF_007713715.1 Amycolatopsis rhizosphaerae | reverse complement strand
GGATGAACCCGCGCCGCGAGGAGATCACCTCAGCCCCAGGCCACTAGCAACATCCCAACAACATGCCCCGGTCAACCACGGTCAACAGAGGTACCCAGCGCACACCTTCCGCCGCAGGCCAGGACCACTTTCCAGCGTGATCCACTTGATTCCCAAGCCGAGAACGCCAGGCCGTCTCCAGGCCGTCTGACGTCGGGCAGTGGTAACAATCACTGAGAACTACCGAGACGCTTTTCCCAGTTCAGGACGTATTCTGGTGGGAAGCCAGCAGGTCGGCCCAAACCGGCCGAGAGATCACCCAGATCTACGAGAGCACCAACCAGATCCAGCGCATGGTGATGGCCCGCGCCCTGCTCAAGGGCTGACCCCTTCCCGGGAGCCCCCTTCGACGAAGGGAGCCCTGGTCCGGATCGAGGCGGACCAGGGCTCCCTTTTCCATTTCCGCAGCCTGGAGCGCTAATCACAACCCCGATCGCCATCGCGGAACGCTGAACTGTGGCTCGCATGGCTGAGGGCGACGACGGCGGTACGCGCTGGTAGGTTGACGCGCATGGCCGAGCCGACCATTCGGGTTGCCGGCAATCCTCGCCCCTTGGCGGTTTTCGATGTGCGGGAGAACCAGCACGAAGATGTACTCGACCGTGTCGAGCGCGCGTTGGACGTACGGCTTGTTCGTCCGTCCGTGGTGTACGGAGAACATGGGGCCACGGAAGGTTTTCGTACCAGCAACGACACTTGGGTGAGGATCGAACGCCGTCAGCGATGGCGGATCAGCAGTGCCGTGTGGGTCGGTTTGGAAGCCGCGGCGACGATCCGGGGAGTCAAGAAGCCCGAGTGGTTTCAAAGCGCCACGTGGATCGACCCGGCGAGGAACGTTGTGTGGCGCGCGGACGAAGTGGAGTTGATTACCGCTCCGGTCGTGGGCGATCTCGCTACGGCGGCAACCCTGCCGGACTCATGGTGGAGCGGTCTGCGTGAGTCGTTGGCCGCGCTGGGAGCACACCCGACCGAGCGGGTCGGGATGAGCCAAACTCACCTCACCAAGAGGATTACCGAGGTTTTCGGCGACATCGAGACTGTCGTCGACGAGTGGGCGACCGCGCATACGGACCTGCACTGGGGCAATCTCTCCACGGAAGGGCACGTCATCGACTGGGAAGACTGGGGCGTCGCACCACGTGGACATGATGCCGCGACGCTGTGGCAGTCGGCGCTTCCCGATCCTCAGATGGCCGCACGGGTTCAGCGTGAGTTCGCCGATGATCTCGATACTCGTTCGGGCAGGCTTGCCCGGCTGTTGCAGTGCGCGAACGCGATCCGAGCCGCCGCCCGCCGTGGATCGCCGACGCCTTTGTCCGAACCAGCGCGGGCGGCTGCGGAAACTCTGCTCGCGGAACTAGGGAACGCCTGAACGAACACCGCCCCCTTCGTCCGCCCGAACCCGTTCCGCCCGGGAACCCCGGCTCGTCGGACGGGGGGCAGAGCCACTCTCGGGCGGAGATGAGGTCGCACAAGGCTACCGCGCCAATGCGGTAAGGCGTACTGTTCGCACCTCAACGCTCCGGCCGCCAGCCGAGGAACAGGGCTGAGTCTTCCTGGTCCGGATCGAGGCGGACCAGGGCTCCCTTTTCCATTTCCGCAGCCTGGAGGACACAGCGCGTGACCGGGCATCGGTTCACCCGACGGGTGCGCGGGTTTTGCGGCACGCTGTAGGTATGGCCAGAGAAGCCACACCCGTCCTGGCGCTCTCGGCGATCGTCCTGGGCATCGTCGCGGCGGCGGTCAACGCCGACGCCTGGTGGTTCATGATCGGCCTGATCGCCTTCCTGTTCCTGATCGAGCGGCCGTCCTGAGGCGGCCGCGCGCTCAGGCGAGCAGGTCGACCGTGGTCCGTTCGGCCCGGCGGCGGTCGGCGAGCCTGGCCGGGTCCGCGTTCGTCACCTGGACGAGATTCGCGCCCGCGACCAGCGGGGCGAGCAGGCCGTCGACGAGACCGCCGGGGATGCTCCACTCGAGCGTGGACAGCACACGGTCGCCCGCCGCGATGCCCAGCTCCGTGGCGCGTTCCCGGGCCCGTTCGACCAATTCGTCCACAGTGGACGACGCGAGCGCCGGGGTGTCCCCGCCGATCGGGGACAGCGGGCTGAACTGGTCGCCGGAGAGCCTCGCCTCGGCGAGGTAGTCCAGAGCACCCTCGGGCGGGGCGGAAGCGAGGCCGCGGCCCAGCGGGTCCAGCGCGACCACGGCGACGGCGGTGCCTCCGGCGGCAGTCCCACCGGTGCCGTCCGGGGTGACGAACGCGACCCGTGCCCCGGTGGGCTCGGCGACCACGTGTGCGCCGCACCACCAGGCACCGAGCAGCACACCCGCCGTCTGCCAGTGCGCGGGCAGCAGCACGGCCACCTCGTCACCCGGTTCCACGTCGAACTCGTCAACCAGCCAGTTCGCCGTCTTGGCCGCCCAGTTGGCCAGGGTGGCCACCGACAGTTCGACCCTCGTGCCCGCCGCGTCGTCGTAGTGCGTGATCAGCGGGCGCGCCGGCTGGGACAGCAGGGGGCGGAACAGGCGGTCGGTCAGGCTCATACCCGCAATCTAGCCGCCCCCGCCCCGCGGCCTTCCGCACGACCCGCGTCAGTTCACGCAGGTGACCCCGGCAGGGGCGGCGCCGCCCCCGGACGAGCCGCCACCGCCGGTGGGCTGGGTGGCGAGCGCGGTGAAGAACTGTCGCACGGCCTCCGGGTCGACTTCCACGATGCTCTGCCCGTCCGGGCTGCGCCCGTTGATGGTGAGCACCGGAATGGTCTGGAAGGACACCGCCCCCGACGCGAGTCCCTTCGCCTTCTCGGCGAGCTGGAGCAGGTCGAAGTCCGGGTCGAGGACGAGGGAGCGGTGCAGCGCGTCGGTGAGGTCGTTCAGCTTGCCCGGGTTGGTGAGCACCCCCGCAGTCAGCACCTTGTGCAGTGCCGAGCCGAGGAACGCCTGCTGCCGGACGATCCGGTCGAGGTCCCCGCGCGGCAGGTTCTTCCGTTGCCGCACGAAGGAAAGCGCTTCACCGCCGGTGACGGTCTGCACGCCGGCGGAGAAGTTCGCGCCGGAGTCCTTGTCCTCGGTCGCGTGGTTCAGGCAGACCTGTACGCCCCCCAGTGCCTCGGTGATCAGGTAGAACCCGAGCAGGTTCACCTCGGCGTAGTGGTCGATGCGAACCTGGGTGAAATCCTGAATGGTCTGCACCAATGCCTTGCGCCCGACCTCGTCCGAGTCCCGCTCGATCCGCGCGGCGTCGCGCTCGCCCTGGGCCCGCAACTGCGCGGCGGCGGCCGCCTTGGCCGTGCCGAACACGGAATTGATCTTGGCCTGGCCGCCTCGCGGGACGGTGACCCAGGTGTCGCGCGGGATCGAGACGGCGAACGGCTTCCCGCCGTTCTTGGGCAGCCGCAGGATGATCAGCGTGTCCGTGTTGATCCCGCCGGTCTGCTCGGTCCGCAGCGTCTTCAGCATCGACGACGACAACTCGTTGCCCTGCATATCGGTGCGGGCGTCCACACCCACCAGCAGGATGTCCTCGCCGCCGTCGTCCTTGGGCGGGGGCGGCGGCAGTGCGGGATCGTCGGGCTGGCTGAGGATGTCGCTGGTGTGCACGTCGCCCTGCACC
>NZ_VJWX01000626.1 GCF_007713715.1 Amycolatopsis rhizosphaerae | reverse complement strand
CACCGCGAGGCGGTGAGGGCGGCCGGTGCGGGAACGGTCAGGGGAGCAGCAGGAACGCCAGGCCGTTGGGCGAGCCAAGGCCGGTGACGTTGTCGTAGCCCCCGGTGGTGTGGATGGTCAGGTTCGGGTAGTCGAGCACCCGGGCCGACGTGCGCAGCCCGGCCGAAGCGTCCACGCCGTTGGCGTAGTCGACCCGTTCCACCGCACCGTCGACGTGAGCGACGTCGCTGATGGCCCCGATCGCGGTCCCGGCGAAGTACGCGACCGGGTTGATGAAGCCGTGGTGGAATCCGACCAGGCTGTCCGACACCGCCATGACACCCGCCAGCAGCGGCGAGGACAGGCTCGTGCCGCCCAGGCGGTACTGGTCGTAGTACACGCCGTCGGGGAAGGTCTGCGTCTGGCCGACCAGGAAGCCGGTGTTCGGGTCGCCGACCATCGCGATGTCCGGCACCACGCGGCCCTTGGCCTTGCCGTTCTGGTTCTGCGTGGACAGCTGGTCCGGCACCACGCCCCGCTGGTAGAACGGCTGGTTGAAGATGGTGCTGGTGCCACCGCCGGAACCGGAGGTGTAAGCGCCGGGCCACGCCGGGGCGTAGCTGCCACCGGTCAGCGTGCTCTTGCCGGTTTCCCAGCCGGTTTCGAACAGCTTCCGGCCGTCCTTGCCGACCGCCAGGCTGGTGCCGCCCACCGCGGTCACCCACGGGGAGCTGGCCGGGAAGTCCGCCGCCGGGGTGCCGAGGCGGGCCGCCTCGTCACCGTTGTCGCCGGAGGAGAAGTACACGCCGATGCCTTCCAGCACGGCCTGGATCTCGATCTGGGTCCAGGTGCGCACCTGCGAGGCCGGGATGTCCTCGCCCGCGTCGCCGTAGGAGTTGGAGACGATGTCGGCGGAGTGGTTGGCCACGATCCAGTTCAGCGCCGAGTCCAGCGAAGCGTCCTGGCAGTCGGAGGCACCGACGTAGAGGATCTTCGCCCCGGGCGCCATCGCGTGCACGGCCTCGACGTCGAGCGTCTGCTCGCCGTACCAGCCCGCCGCGTCGCACTGGTCCGGGCCTTCCTGGGCCGGGTTGGTCGGGAAGACGTGCTCGGAGAACTGCGACCGCAGCAGCGGGTGCGCCGGGTCGTTGCGGCGCGCGTACTCCGCCGCGTCGGCGTACAGGGTGGGCGAGGCGAAGGCGTCCACAATGGCCACCGTGGTACCGCTGCCGTCCGCGCCGACCCCGTCGACGCCGTAGGCCGAACGCAGCTGAGCCGGGGTGTAGCCGCACGGCGCGTAGGGCAGGTTCTTGCCGTTGTACGCCGGGTCGGTGGTGTCGGTCTTCTCGCCGTAGTACGTGCTGCACGGCGGGGCGTTGCGGAAACCGTTCGCCGGGGGCACGTCGCTCGGGCTGCCGTCGGTGTGCGCGGGCTTGAGCAGCGCGGTGGCCTGGTCCACCCCGATGACGCCGAGGACCTCGCCGGCCAGCGTCGCGGGCACGGACAGTTCGCGGTCGGCGGCGCGCAGCACCTGCCCGTCCACCCGGTACTGGCCGAGCTGGACGCCGAAGGCCCGCTCCACCTGGTCGGCCGTTCCGGTGGCCTCGACATACGCCTTGTTCGAGGGGACCGCGCCGACCGAGAAACCGCTTCCGGACAGCCAGTCCCGCACCGACTTCACGGTGCCGTCCGTGGCGGCGTACCGGTCGCGGACCTCGCCCGGGGACAGGTACTGCCGGAAGTTCCGGCTCGACGGGTCGCTCACCGACTGGGCCGCGGCCTCGGCGCCGGCCTGGTCGCGCATCCCGAGGTAGACACGGAAGTTCAGTTTCGACGACGACGCCGAATCGGCGACCTTGGTGGCCGGCGTGGCCCAGCGCGGATGGGACTGCGGGATCACCGCGCGCCCTTCCGCGGAGGCCAGGCTCGGCACCGCGGCGGTGACACCACCGGCGACGGCGAGCGAAACGAACAGGGTCAGAGCTCTTCGCACAGGGACTTCCCCTCAGAGGTAGAAGCGGAACTGCGCAGAGATTAGAGGCGAAAACCGCTCAGGGGAAGGAAAAAGATGCGGCGCGGCGGGAAAACGTCAGGCCGGGACAGAAAAGTCTGGTTTCCCCGGTAAGTAGGAAAACGGACAATTCAGGCGGGCGGGAAGATTCCGTGCTCGGTGACCACCGCGGTGATCAGTTCAGCCGGGGTCACGTCGAACGCCGGATTGTAAGCGGTTGCCCCGGGCGGTGCCACCCGCTGCCCCGCGACGCAGGTCACTTCCCCGGCGTCCCGCTCCTCGATCACGATGCCGCCGCCGTCCGGCAGCTCCTTGTCCACTGTGGACATCGGCGCGACCACGACGAACGGCAGGCCGTGGCGGGCCGCCGCCAGCGCCAGCCCGTAGGTGCCGATCTTGTTGGCCACGTCCCCGTTGGCCGCGATCCGGTCCGCGCCGACCACCACGCAGTCGACGAGGCCGCGCGCCATCGCCGAGGCGGCCGCCGAGTCCGGCAGCAGGCGGTAGGGCACCCCGGCTTCGGCCAGTTCCCACGCGGTCAGCCGCGCGCCCTGCAGCAGCGGCCGGGTCTCGTCGGCGAACACGTACTCGAGCCGCCCCGCCTCGTGCAGATGCCAGACCACGCCCAGCGCGGTACCCCAGCCGACGGTGGCCAGGCGGCCCGCGTTGCAGTGCGTGAGCAGCCGCAGCGGCCGCGACGGGCAGCGGTCGAGGAGCAGTTCGGCCGCCCGGCGGGAGGCCTCCCGGTTGACCCGTTCGTCCTCGTCCATGAGTGCCTTCGCCTCGGCGAGCACGGCCTCGGGCCCCTCGGCCAGCCGGGTCAGCGCGCGGCGCACGCCCCAGCTCAGGTTGACCGCCGTCGGTCGCGCGTCCGCGAGCCTGCGGGCGTCGGCACGGACCGCCTCGGCGTCGCCGGGGTGCCGGAACGCGGACAGCGCCGTGCCGAGCGCGCCCGCGGCGCCCAGCGCCGGTGCGCCCCGCACCGCGAGCCGCCGGATCGCGCCGATCAGCTCGTCCACCGTGGTCAGCCGAAGGGTCTCGAAGGACGCGGGCAGGGCGCACTGGTCGATGATCATCACGGCACCGCCGTCCCAGTCGATGGTCCTGCGCACGGTGCCTCCTCGCCGATGTCTGCCTGCCATGATGCCGCCATGACCATTCACCGTGACAACGTCCCCGGCTTGGCGCCGCCCGAGCACTACCACCACCTGACCACCGTGGAAGCCCGGCGGCTGGTCTTCCTGGCCGGTCAGTGCCCGGTCGCCGAGGACGACTCGGTGCCCGAGGGCCTTGCCGCGCAGGTGGACCTGATGGTGGCGAACACCCTGCGCGTGCTCCAGGCCGCGGGCGCCACGCCCGAGGACGTCGTCCGCACCGTCGTCTACGTGGCAGGGACGCAGCCGGACCTGGTCGCGGTATGGCGGCAGCTGACCGGCTCCGCGCTCGCAGGCGCGTTCACCACCGCGAGCACCCTCGTCGGCGTCACCTGCTTCGGCTACCCCGGTCAGCTGGTCGAACTCGACGTGACGGCAGCGCTGGCCTAGCGTGGATTCCTCCGTCGACGGGAGGTGCCGCGATGACCGGCCGAACCAAGTACGTCCTCGACGAGACCGAGTTGCCGGCCCGCTGGTACAACCTGGTCGCCGACCTGCCCGAGCCGCCCCCGCCGCCGCTGCACCC
>NZ_VJWX01000625.1 GCF_007713715.1 Amycolatopsis rhizosphaerae | reverse complement strand
CGCCCTATCCCCGAATACCACCCCCCGGCCAAGTTCATGCGGCCCCGGCCCCTGCGGCCGAAGCCGTGAAGGGCCCCTTCACGGTCGGATCGACTGTGAAGGGCCCCTTCACGGGACAAACGGGCCGGGAACCGGGGGTCAGTTCTCGAACAGCTCCGTGAGGGTGCCGCCGGAGGTCCGCGGCGAGCAGGTGTTGGCCAGGCAGCCGAGGTGCCACATCCGCTCGAGGGTGGCGAGCACGGTGTAGTGGTCGGCCCGCTTGCCCGAACTCTGGTGCGGCCCGGCGTGCGAGTTGATCACGATCAGGGGCGCGTCACCGCCGCCGAGGACGGCACCGTTGGCGCCGACCGGGCTGCCGGGACCGCCCGAGAAGCCCGAGTAGTCGTTTTCGTCCCAGGCGATGACGATCTTGGAGTCCGAGTGCTTCCAGGTCTCGGAGTCCATGATCTTGGTGACCGTGTCGTGCAGGAACCGGTCGCCCAGCTGGATCGCGCCGTGGTCCAGTCCGGTGTCGGGGAAACCGCACTGCGGCAGGCCGATCAGCGCGGCACCGCTCGGCGAGACGCCGTGCATGTCGTGGCACTGGTCCGGGCTGATCCACACGAAGTTGGGCACGGTGTTCTTCGCCAGGTCGCGGTCGAGGTTGCCCTCCATCGGCACCACGTTGTTCAGGCGCGGGTTCCCGGGCGAGTTGATGTCCGAGAAGTACATGAAGGGGTTGTGCTTCTGCGCGTACAGCTTCACCGTGGTGCCGTTGATCGTCGGCGCGTACTCGCCCTCGAAGCCGGCCTGCGGCATCGACTGCAGGTACGCCTTCCACGACAGACCGCGCGACTCCAGTTCGTCCACGAGGTTGCGGCCGGAGAACATGTGCGGCTTCGCACTCGCGCTGGCCAGCTCGGCCGGGGTGAGCGAGGCGCCCGAGGTGGCGTCGCCCGAGTTCGGCACGAACTCCTCCGGTGCGCAGGTGACGTTCGCACCGGCCTTGCAGTCGTCGAAGATGCCCTGGAAGTCGCCGGAGAACATGGCGAGGTAGTTGGGCAGGCTGGGGTGGGTGACCCCGTGGAAGTTCGTCGCCACGTTGTAGCGGGCGGCGAGCTGGTTGGCGTAAGGCGCGTCGGCGGTGTTGCCGAGCACCTGGGACTCACCGTGGTTCTCCATCATGATGTAGAACACGTGCGAGGGGGTGCCCTCGTCCCGGCCGCCGGGTTCCGCGCTCGCCATCGTCGTTCCGGCGACGACGCCCGCCGCCGTGACGGCCGCCGCCACCGCGGCCGCCGAAATCTTCCATCTTCTCGCAGACCAGCCCATGCCACATCTCCAGTCGGATCGGGGAACGGACGTAGCCTGGCAACCGGGACCACGAGAATCCACGGTGGACAGTTGAATACTGGAGGAACCAACGGCGAACGAACGTCCACTTGATACGGTGAAAGCGGACGAAACCGGTCCATAGCGCCAGAAAACACCGAAGTGGCTCTCTGGCGAAAAAGGGGTGCCGTGAACGAGCGGCGAACCAGGCCCGCGGTCGCAGCTCCGCCTACCCCGCGGCGGCCGGGACTTCGGGGCGAGGGTCGATCGGCGTGAGCACGCCGAGACGGTCCTCGATCTCCTGGGCAGCGGCCAGGCACAGGTCTTCCCGGAAAGCGCGCCCGATGATCTGGACGCCGGAGGGCAGTCCGCCGCTGACTCCGGCCGGCACGGCGACCGCGGGTACGCCCACGAAGCTGGTCACCGTGCACAGGCGCATGCCCTCGGCGACCCGTTCCCGTCCCGCTTCGTCGCGTGACTCCAGTCCCGGCTCGACGGGCGGCTCGGTGAACACCGGTCCGAGCAGCAGCGGGTACTCGTCGAGGAACTCTGCCCAGGAGCGGCGGATGCCGAGCCAGGTCCCCATCAGCTTCGTGAGCTCCGCGGCGTTCGCAGGGGGAGTCTTCTCCATGGCCATCCGGAGGTAGCGGTCTCCGCCTTCGCCGAGCAGTTTCCGCACCACCGGCCAGGTCGGCGCGAATTCGGTCACGGTGATCCGGCCGTATGCCTCGAGTGCCTCGTCCAGCCGCGGAACGTCCGCCACCTCCCGTACGTCGTACCCTGCGTCGCGCAACGCGCCCGCCGCCACTGTGACGGCCCCGCGGACCGCGGGGTGGACACCGCGGCCGCCCGGGTCGGCGACCAGCGCGACCTTGACCGGCCCCGGCAGCGGTTCGCCGTAGAGGGGCACGGGTACGGCCCGCGGGTCCCGCGGGTCGGTCCCGGCCAGCGCCTCGTAGGCCAGCCGCAGGTCGGCGACCGTACGGGCCAGTGGCCCGTCGGTGACCAGCATCTGTGAGGCTGGTCCCGGGTCGTCCGGGCCGAGGACGCGGTGGTCGGCGGGAAACCGCCCGGTGGTCGGCTTCAGCCCCGTCACGCCGCAGAACGAGGCCGGGATCCGTACCGATCCGCCGGAGTCGTTGCCGAGTCCGAGTGCGGCCATGCCGGTGGCGACGGCCACTCCGTCACCACCACTGCTGCCGCCCGGGGTCCGGCTCCGGTCCCACGGGCTGACAGTGTCGCCGAACAACTCGCTGCGGGTGTGCATCCCGGCCAGGACCAGGGTGGGCATGTTGCTGTGGCCGATCGGTATGGCTCCCGCCGCGCGGAGCCGGGCCACCGGCGGCGCGTCGGCCGGAGCGACAAAATCGCGGAAGCGCGCCGCTCCCAGTGTGGTCGGCACGCCTTCGACAGCGGTGGTCTCCTTCACCGTGAACGGCACGCCGGCCAGCGGCCCGAGTTCTTCGCCCGCCGCCCGCCGCCGGTCCGTGTGTGCCGCGGCCTCGCGGGCTCGCTCGGCCAGCAGCTGCGTGACCGCGTTGACCTGCGGGTTGACCTCGGCGATGCGTTCCAGGTGACTGTCGACCAGTTCGACCGCCGATATCCCTCCCCCTCGTACCGCCTCCGCCTGGGCGGCGGCCGTCATTGCCCACAGGGCGTTCTGCCTGACCATCGTGCTTCCTCTCCACCAGCCGAAGTGCTCGCGTCCGAACCTTAGCCCAGAAGCGATACGATCGTATTGGAATAAAGGAGGCCGACCGGGCATGCCCAAACAGGTGGACTACGAAAGCCGACGACGCAGGATCGCCGAGGCCGTCTGCCTCCTCGTCGACGAACACGGACCGGAGGGAGTGAGCATGCGCGACGTCGCCGCCCGCGCCCAGGTCTCACTGGGCGCGGTTCAGCGCTGCTTCCGCAGCAAGGGGGAGATGCTCCTCTTCGCCGTCGATCACGTCGGCGACCGCATCACCGAGCGGGTGAGGACCCGCCTGGCCGCAAGCCCGGCCCAGTCGGCCGCCACCGCCCTGGACCACGCGGCCAACGAGATCGCCCTGCTCCGCGAAGAACACCGCGCCGAGGCACGGATCTGGATCGCGTTCGTCGCTCAGGCCGCTGTCAGCGAGCCACTCGCAGGCCCGCTGAGAACCAGCTACAAAGCCCTCCATGACCTCCTTGTCCGCCTCATCGCGGAGGCCACCGAGAGCGGCTCGGCCGGCGAAGGCGTTACACCGCCCAACCCGCAGCACGAGGCTTGCACTCTGCTCGCCCTCGCCGACGGCCTCACCACTCATGTGCTCATAGGACACTTGACCGCGGAGGAAGCCGAGGAAGTCCTGCGCGCGCATCTGGCCGACCTCTGGGAACGCCTCGGTAC
>NZ_VJWX01000624.1 GCF_007713715.1 Amycolatopsis rhizosphaerae | reverse complement strand
CCCGAGCACCAGTGGATCGTGCCAGCGGCGGTGGGACAACTCCGCCGCCAGCCGCGCCCCGCCGGCGCGCCGATCCCGGAACGACCTTCTCCGCTTCACCTTCGTCGGCTACCCACCCCCGGCACCGCCACACGAACCACTTCCGAAACAGGTCCTACCCGGGCTCGCCGCGCTGTTTGCGGTGGAGCACCCAGAGAAAATCGATGACCGCGCCCACCGCGAGGATCCCCAGGATCCCCGAAATCCACCACATCTGGAAGTAACCGAACAGCACGGCGCCCCCGACACACACCACGAATCCCAGGGCGGACAGCACCAGCCGCAGGGTCAGCGCGCTGTAGGCGGGGGCGGCGCCGCCGTAGCCGGAGGTCGGGTCGTGGTAGCCGGGCAGGCCCCGCTCGTACTCCTCCCGAGTGCGGGGCTTCTCTCGCGGAAACTTCATTGGTCGCGGATACCCGGTCACCGGCCCGGCCACACTCCCACGGCCCGCCCTCGCACGAATATCCTAAGTAGACATCCGTGCACCCAAGGTGAAGAACAGGGAAGTCCACAGTAGACAAGTCCGGCGGATCCGGCGGCACCGGCCGACATCCTCGCCGTTGAGGCTGCCGGCCGGTGCACCGGGATGGCCGCGTGCGGCAGCACGCTGCCAAGACCGCGCCGACGCCGGGCCGCGGACGGCCACGACGAGGTTCGGGAACACCGGAGAGCCGGACCTCCTCGTCCGGCAACCCGGCGAAGTCTAGGAGAAAACTCGCGCGGGAACGAGTCCTCGTGTTCAAAATGAAATGCTCCCGCCCTCCCGCGGATCAGCGCGGGGCGGGCGCTGGGCTCACTGCCGCCAGCGAAGCTCCTTCGCCACCCGGGCGCAGGCCCGCAGCCGGTCCGGCGCGACCCCGAGCACCACGCTGAGCCAGCCCCGCCAGTACGGGCCAGGCACGCGCTTGCCGCGCTCCCAGCGTGACACCTCGTCACGCCCCAGACTCGTGTTGCCGGACGCGGCGACGAGCGCGTCCGCCAAGTCGTACTGAGTCATGCCCCGCTCTCGGCGGGCGAGTCGGATCAACCGTCCGATGGGGGGAAATTCACCAGATCCGACACGAGGCCCCACAGTACTCTCGTGGCTGAGCATAGGATCGACGTTAGAAGTTCACGGCGCTACGGGCGATCCGATTCACGAACACTCTTATCCCTTTCGCGCATGTTGCCTGCTCAGCGTCTGCTTCGGCGACTCACCGAACCGCTCGCGGTACAACGCGGCGAACCGCCCGTGGTGCGGCAGCCCCCATTTGCTGGCGATCTCGCCCACGGTCGTCGAGTCGTATTGGGCCGCGCTCAGCTCGTCGTGGACCCGTTGGAGCCGGACCCCGCGGAGGTACTCGCTGGGCGAGGTGTCCAACTGTTCCCGGAAGGCCTTCTGCAGGGCACGCACGCTGACCCCGGCGTGCCGCGCGAGGCTGGCCGGGGTGTGCGCCCATTCGGGATGCCCCTCGATGAGGTCGACGGCGATCCCGAGCAGCCGCGACGGGACGGGACGGTCGTCGCCGTTGAGGACCGGGGTGTAGTTGTGCGGCTGGGCGAGCAGCAGTCCGGTGATGAGGTTCTGCTCGAACTGTTCGGCCGCGAGCGGGTGGCCGAGGAGCGACTCCGGCCGGTCCAGATCCCGCACCGCGTAGTCGAGTTGCTCGAACCAGCTGCGCGCGTACCCGCGACCCACGTCCATGCCCGGGGTGAACCGGATCGGCTCCCGCAGTGCGCCGTCGATCAGTTCGGACAGGCGGGCCTCCATGGCGGAGCGCTCGATCCGCACGATCAGCTGCCCGCAGTCGGCCGAAAGGCGGACGGTCGCCGGGTCCGTCGCGGAGAGGAGGCAAAGCCGGTCCGGGCCGGTCGCGACGCGCTCACCACCGCACTGCACGGTGCCGCTGCCCGTCATCGGCGCGAGGACCGCGAAGAACGAATCGAGCTCCCCGACCTCCAGGCGGACGGCGCAGCCGTAGGACAGATAGGTGATCGCGATGTTGCGCATCCGCCGGCAGTGCATGCGGACGTCGAGCCGCGGGTCTGGGCCGAGCAGATCCATCCGGTGCGGACGCAGGATGCGGCCGACCCGTTCCCGCGTCGCCTCGGCGTCCCGCGATTCGAACACCGCGTATCTTTCGAGAGGAAACCGTCCCATTCGCCCTGGGCAGCCGCGGGTTCACGTTCTGTTGAGGCCGACTCCCCTACACCTCCAGGCTCATACTGTCCGAACTTTCGGGCGAAGGAGTACCGGCAAACGGGTGAGCTTTGCCGACTGCAACTTGCAGGCTGCCAACAGTGAATGCGCTCTCCGCGTTTCCCCACTTGTTCGGGTCGTGGCGGAGTAGGCCGAACCTCCATTCTGCCCCAAGTGACGGCGTCGTGCAGGGGAGCGCTTTCTCGACACCACTGAACCCTTGCGTCCGCCAAAACTCGTGTCGAGTTCGGCCCCGCGGCCATCCGCCCAGCTCATGGGACCACAGGCGGCGCCCCGGTGACATGGCCCACAGTATTTCTCCTGGGCCTCATGAATGTCGCGCGAACGGGCGAAGATTTCTTCGTGGAAGCCGCGGTCGGGCAGGTCAGCTTCGCTTTCCAGCCCCTGTACAGCCTGCACACGGGCGGACTCGTCGGCGTCGAGGCACTGGCGAGACCGGCCTCGGGAAAAATCCGCGAACTGCTTCGCTACGCCCGCCAAAAAGGCAGGCTGGTCGCCGTGGACCTCGCACTGGCCGCCGGTGCGATCAAGGCGGACGCGCCTTATGAAACACTTCTTCCGCTTCACTTGAATTTGACCGCACTGTCGGCGGCCGCGCCCCAACTGGTCCTCGACTCGCTGTCCCGGGCGCTGGGCGACAGCGGTCGCCGCCCCGGCGAAATCGTGCTCGAAATCGGCTCGCCCTTCCAGGGGGTGTCGCCCAAGGCGCTGCTGGCCGGGCTCCGGCGCTTCGGCGAACTCGGCTTCCGGCTCGCCCTCGACAACCTCGGCTACGGCGACATCCCGCTGAACCTGCTCGCCGACGCCGGCCCCGAACTGATCAAACTGGACCGGAGGACGCTGTCCCGCCTGCCCGGTGACCTGCCCGCGGTCGCGCTGGTGGAGGCCCTGGTCCACTTCGCCGCCCGCACCGGCCTTCGACTGGCGGCCACCGGCATCGAAACCGGTGACCAGCTCGCGACCGTGCGGGAACTCGGGATCTCGATCGTGCAGGGAAACCTGTTCGCGCCACCCGGGACGGCGCTACCCGCCGCGGAAACCGGCACGCGGATCGGCTCCGGTCCCGCCGTGCCGCACGGGCACGCCACCCCGCTGGTCACGGACTTCCTGAAGCCGGCGGCGACGCTGTCCGCCCACGCCACCTGCGACGAGGTGCGCCGGACGCTGCTGGAGCAGGACGCGCCGACCGGCATCGTCGGCATCGACGAGGCCGGTCGCCCCGTCTGGTCGATCAACCGGACGCGCTTTCTGCTCGACCTGACCGGCCCATTCGGCCACGCGCTCCACGCCAACCGGCCCGCGGCACGGCTGGCCGACCCGCCCAGGACGATCCGGGCGGGCGCGGGGGCGCTCGAACTGCTGGACCTGGTCACCGGCATCGAAACCGAACGCAGCGGCGACGACGTCATCGTGGTCGACCCCGACGGCCGCTGCCTCGGCGTCGTACTGGTG
>NZ_VJWX01000623.1 GCF_007713715.1 Amycolatopsis rhizosphaerae | reverse complement strand
GGTTGGTGGTTGGATTGTGAGAATGGGGACGCAAGGGAATGGCTTGCGTTGGGCACACCACTCGAATGGCGCTCCCGGATTGTTTTTCAAGTGACGGGCCAGTGACGAGCGGGCACGAAACTGGTCTCATTCGGGAAACATCCCGAATAACTGAGGAAAAACCATCAGGAGGTATCCCATGAACGAGATCACCGAGGTGCTGGCCACCCAGGACGCCGAGCTGCTGCCCACCCGCGAAGCGCTGGGCTTCAGCACCCCGTCCCACATCGACAACGTGTTCGCGGCCAACGGCGCGCTCGCACTGTTCGGCGCGACCGCGACCGCGGCGCAGGTCATCTCCGTCGGCTGATCAGCCGTCCGACACTTCACCCAGACAATTCCTCGACCCCGAACGGAATCCGCCATTCGCGGACGAGGTACGTTTTCTCAGTTGACTCTCCGCCAGGTTACTGACCCGAAGAGATTTCCTCTCTGCAACAACTGAACAACCACCTCTCGCCTGAGAGGAACGTCAGTCACGAAGAAGAGCCCCGGCGGTGTACTCGCCGGGGCTCTTCCTCGCCGAAACGGAGGAGTGGAGAGGACTAAGGAGTCACAGAACCTTGTGAGGGTTGAGAAGGAAGTCCCCTCAAGGCCTCCGCGATTCCATTGTAGCGCAACGGCTTTCACTCCGGGATCATTTCCGCCAGGTTGTCGATCGTGATCACCCGCGTGCCCTCGGGGAGCCCGTCGGGCCGGTCCCAGCCGAGGTAGGTGACCGCGCCCGTGGGTTCCTGTCCGGTGTAGTACTCCACCCTGGCGTTCTTCCCGACGAGCGAGACCAGGTATTCGAAGGTCAGGTACCTGCGCTCGACGACACCGCGCGCGAGCAGGCCGGTGGTGGGCCGGGTGCCTTCCAGCGTGTTCATGCCGGAGCGGCCCTTGGCGTACAGGTGGAGCCACTTCGCCCACCAGGTGCCGTCGTCCCCGCGGAGGAAGATCACCGGGTAGGCCACGCGGCCCCCGCCCGCCAGGTCGGATTTCGCGCGCACGGTGCGCGCCTCATAGGGTTTGCCCTTCTGCGCGCGGTCCCGCGTCAGGTAACCGAAGAACGCCTCCTCCGCCCGGTGGAACGGCTCCCCCGAGTACAGGAGTACCTGCGGCACGATGAAGCGCGCCTTCAGGCGTGCCAGCGGGATGTCGATGAATTCGCTTGCCCCGCCGGCGGCCTCGACCACGTCGCCCGAGTGCACCGGCCCGTTGCGGCCGCCGTGCCGCAGCCTCGTATAGGCCAGGTATCCCACCTCGCCGAAGTTCGCGTCGAGCAGCGAGGTGGACAGGTCGTAGTCCGTGGTCAGCTCCGACTGTCGCCAGTGGACGAAGAACGAGAGCACCTCCCCGCTGACGCGCTGCATCGAGCCGCGCGGCACCAGGCCCATCCCCCTCGGGGACGTCTTGCCCGACAACGGCAGCGCGACACCGAGGATCTCCGGGTCGACCAGCAGCGTGCCCTCCACCATCCCGGCGAGCCTGCGGGTGATTTCGGCGTCGATCACGGCGCACACGGCGGCGACCAGCGCGCGCGGCAGGGGCGGCCGGTTGTCATCGGCGACCCAGGAACGGCCCCGGCGGTTGGTGAACACGCGCTTGGTGCCATCCCGGTCGGTGCGATCGACCAGATGCTCCCGCACCGACAGCAGGACCCGGCCCGCCACGTTCGGCGCCGCCGCGATCAGGGCTTCCAGGATCGGCATCTCCGTGTCCTGGGCGGCGGCTCGAAGCAGACGGTCGAGGTTGCGCAGCAACAGGCCCGGGGCGGCGCCCAGCAGTCGCGCCGCGCCCGTGACGTCGTGGCGGCCGAACGCCTCCTCCACCCGCTGCTGGAACGACCTGGCCGTCCGATCGCCGCGGGCGACCGCGAACACCGCATTCGCGCTGGGGTAGGTGTCGGCGTGGTCCTCGGGGTGCAGCCCGCCGGCGAGCCGCACCCACGCGCGGGCGTGCCGGTTCACGTCGCCGAGCTTGGCGGGGTCGGCTGCCACGGAGTCGAGTGCGGCGAGCAGGGCGCCCCGGTCCCGGCGCGGGAACGAGCGGAACCGGGTGGAGGTTTCGAGGGTGACGTCACCGCCGGAGAGCGCGCAGGCGAGCCGCAGCACGTCGGTGACGGTGTCCACCAGTACGGTCTTGCCGTTGGCGAACCGAACCCGGTTGATCAAAGCCCGTACCTCGCGCACGGGGACGCGTTCGGGCCGGGCACCGTTCACACACTGCTGGGCGAGGACTTCCAGCAGGCTCATGTCGTGTGGGGGAAGCGGCACGGCGGTTGCCGCGAGTTGCAGGTACACACGGTGGGCCTCGTCGTCGAGGGTGCCGCCGAGGTGCAGCACGGTGACCCGGTCCCCCGCGGAATGGATCAACTCGTCGTGCACGGCCAGCATCTCCGCGTAGGTGTGCTGGTAGCGCCCGTACTTCGGCAGGTCCAACAGGTTGACGGCGCCGAAACTGGCGAGCTTCACCGCGACCCGCTCGGCGGTGGCCGCGTCGGCCGCGAACGCCTCGGTGATGCTGGCGAGCCAGAAGGTCAGGGTGTCGGGCACGCCGTGCGGGAACGTCTTGAAGTACACGTTGTGCTCGACGTGGTCGCCCACGAGTTCCCGCACCGCGGTGAGCATCTGCTCTCCCGCGCCGATCACGGCCTCGGGCGACAGGCCCGAAAGGTGCTCGAGCAGTTGGGTGGAGAGCTTGAATCCGGCATCCATGAGGGCAGCGTCGAGCTGCCGGGCGGCGGTGGTCCCGTCTCCGGCCGGGCCGACCGGCGCCGGGACGCGCTTGGTGCGGCGGATGAGCTCGACGACAAGCATGGTTCCCCCTCGTGGTCGCCGTTCAGGATGCCAGTGGCATTGCTTTGAGCCGAAACGATTATTCGCACGCCTGGCGCCTGTACGCCGGGAAAATCCGTGCCATTGAGGAGAATCCGCTGTCTACACTCCGCTGGTCCCGCATTGACGAATGCGCTGGGAAGGACTGACGGATGAGGAAGATTCCGACGTTGTTCAGGCGGAACCCCGACGACATGCGGTTCGTGCTGCCCGAGGTGCACCCCGACTGCCAGTGGGTGCTCGACGGCGAGGGCGTGGCGACCCGGAAGTACGACGGCACTTGCGTGATGTTCGACGGTGAGCGCTGGTGGGCGAGACGTGAGGTGAAGGCGGGCAAGAACCCGCCGACGGGTTTCGTCGAAGTCGAACACGACGCGAACACCGGAAAGACCATGGGGTGGGAACCCGCGCAGCAGTCCGCGTTCTGGAAGCACCTGGCACCCGCCGTGGACGATCGCGTCTTCGAACCCGGCACGTACGAGCTGTGCGGCCCGAAGATCAACGGGAATCCGGAGGGATTGGACCGCCACCTGCTCCTCGGGCACGCGCGGGCCGAAGTGATCGCCGTCCCGCGGGACTTCGAGGGACTCCGTGCCGCGTTCACCGGCTTCCCCCACGAGGGCGTGGTCTGGCATCACCCCGACGGCCGGATGGCGAAGCTCAAGGTGCGCGACTTCCTTCGCGAGAACCTCGAAGCAGATGACTACCGATAGTGACAGCCCTCACTGTCGCGGCCCGATGCTCCCGCCGGCCGGTCACCCACGCAGGGTGGGACGCCGGCGCGAGCATCGGGCCGCTCACCTGCGGCGATGGCGCCACACGAGTGGGTGGGGC
>NZ_VJWX01000622.1 GCF_007713715.1 Amycolatopsis rhizosphaerae | reverse complement strand
GCGGCTCCGACCGCCCAAACCGGCCCGCGATCCGCGCATGCAACTCATCCAACTGGCCCACGACAAGATCCAACACCACACACACCATGATCCACTACAGATCAAGCAAGTGCCGTTGCAGTACTAGCGGACATTCGCATGCCGGGCCGGGACGGCCTCGCCGTGACGCGCGCACTGGCCGGGCCGGCGGTGGCCGATCCCCTTCGGGTCGTGGTGCTCACCACCTTCGACCTCGACGAGTACGTCTACACCGCGGTGCGCAACGGAGCCTGCGGTTTCCTGCTCAAACGGTCGGGGGCTCCGCTGCTGATCGAAGGCGTCCGGGCCGCCGTCGCCGGGGACATGCTCATCAGTCCTCAGGTCACGCTGCAACTGTTCCGGCACCTCGCGCCGCGTCGAGCGCCGCGCGATGCCGCGCTACCGCTCACCGAACGCGAACTCGCCGTTGCACGGCTGGTCGCGGAGGCGAGAACGAACGGGGAAATCGCCGAGAAGCTCTGCATCTCGGCGGGAACCGTGAAGACACATCTGGTCAATATCCAGCGAAAGCTGAAGACAAGGAATCGCGTCGCGATCGCCGCGTGGGTGTGGGAAACCGGCGAGAGTGGAACATGAGTACGTCACTCATCGACGAAGATCAACTGGGTGGTGATCCGGTCACGCTGTGCTTGATCCGCTACGGTAAGCATCACCCATAAGTGTTATCTTTTCGCGGGATCGGGGAAAGTGAGAGGCTTTCAGCCTTGGGGTACCCATCGTCCTGGTAGCTTCGGCCGCGCCTTGAGTTTTGCGGGATGTGCGGTCGGGTGATAGCCGATCGGCGGTGAGGTGGACGAAGCCGGCCAATCGGTGGGCAATGGAGGATTTCTGATGGCGTTGGTGCGCACGATGCTGCGCAGCGGGTCCGGTGACATCGTGACGGCGATCAAGCTCGCCGACCGGACGGGCATCGTTGCGGCCAGCGCGCCGCCGACTTCCCCGGAGGCGGTCGGTTCAGCCGGTACGCCCGTGAGCAAGTTGCCTCCGGTTCCGGTAGTCCTCGACAGGGACTTCGATGCGCCTGGTGCCTCGGCGACACGGCGTCTGCGGCGCAACCTGCTGTTCGCCTGCGCGGCGGCCCTGTTCCTGATCGTCGGGTGGATCGGCGGAGGAACCTTCGGGCACCACGACGGCGACTCCACGCCCGCCGTGGCGACCGGAGCGGTCACCGGCAAGGAACCGGCAGACGAACCGAGCCAGATCAGTGTGCCGCCGACAGCCACGCGGACGTCGGCCCAGCCGACTCCGACCGGCACACCGAGCAGTGACGGTGCCGACAACCACAAGGAGACGAGCGCTCCGGCCAAGCGGGTGGTCCACAAGACCTCGCCGTCCGGACCGGCCACCACCAGCAGCCCGTCCCGACCGGATCTGCTGGACCGGACTGCGGCCACGATGCAAGACCCGATGTCGGCCGTGGCCCAGCAGTTCCAGCAGATGGTGGGCTCCTGGGCCTGGACCGACCTGGCCAACTGGGGTTACGGCCCCGTCTCGGGTTACGGTCCCGACTTTGTTTACGGGGCCGAGCAGCCGCGATTCGGTCATCGCTGAGGCGCAAGCGCTTCCGCATTTCACGAGTGGATGGCGTTGATGGCCCAGGCGACGACCAGGAGCGCGAGGATCAGCGAGACCGATGACTGCAACATCATGGTCACCTTCGCCCACCGTCGCAGGGGCATCACGTCGGTCGGGCTGAACGCCGTCGCGTTCGTGAACGAGAGGTACAGATAGTCGGCGTAGGTGGGTTTCCAACCCCTCGGCGCGAATTCCGGGCTGCTCATCTGCGGGAACATGAAATCCGGGTACTCGGCGGTGCCGGTGGCCCGCTGCCCCGGCCCACCGCGGTCGAACTCCCAGTACCACAGCGAAAACACGACGATGTTGGTCCAGTACACGATCGCCGCGCTCACCAGGATCGACGCGGGGCGATCGGTGATGGAGGCGGAGACGATCCCCTCGACGAGCTGCACCGCGGAGGCACCGTTGGTCACGCTGACCGCCGCCACCAAGGACAGGGCGACGCCCCGGTCCAGCCGGGTGCGCTGATCCACCCGGCCGGGATTGATCAGCATCAGCGCCACCACCAGCAACCCGGACACGGCAGGCAGGAGCCAGCCCGGGCGCAGCACCAGCTCGTTGGGCAGCAGCAGCTGAAGGACGAGGGTGCTGACGACGACCGTGACGGCGAGCCACCGGTGTTCACCCCGGGACGGGGCTCGCCAAGCCGGTGGCGGTTCCTCCTCCTCCGAAGAATTCACCCCCAGACGGTAACGGCCGACCACAAGACGGCCGGCCGTGACGAGGCGAGTCGGGTCAGACGTTCGTGATCTCGGCGATGAAGGCGTCGACGTCGAAGTAGCCGGCCTCCGCGCCGATCGGAACGACCTCGGCGGAGGCGTCGAGAAAGCGCTCGACATCCTCGCGCTCCATTTCCACGAGCGCGTAGCCGTCGGGGGATTCGATCTCGAGGATCAGCAGGTCCTCGTCCGTGGCGAGGTCCGGGCGGACCCGCACGTCGCCGATTCCCGCGGGTTCGGACAGACCGGTCACCAGCAGTTCGCGGGCGAAGGTCCACTCCACCCAGCGTCCCCGTTCGGTGCGGAACGCGAGGTTGACGGCGAACGGTTCGCTGCCCACATAGGACAGTCGCGACAGGACGGGGGCAGGGGAGCCGTTCAGGGTGACGAACTGGTTCTGGTGGACGGCATCGGTGTTCACGTGCCACTCCTCGCGGTCAGGGTTCGCGGGGCGCGAACGATCGGACAGCCAGGAGATGCCATTCGGTGGCGATGATGATGCACGGGGTCCCACATTCACGCGATCCGGTGTAAAAGTGTCTTGCCTGTAACATGCGAAGAGTGGCCTCGTCAGCCGCCGGTCAGGGGAATGCCGAGACCGACCTTCACCCGGTCCATCACCACGCTGGTGGTGAAGTGCCGGACCTCCTCGTTTTCGAAGAAGGTCCGCCGGGTGAACGCTTCGAACGCCGTCATGTCCCGGCAGGTGACGAGCAGCATGAAGTCCGCCGAGCCGGTGACGTAGTAGCACTGCTGGACCACCGGGTCGGCCAGCACCTGCTTGCGGAAGGCGTCCAGCACGTCGATCCGTTCGCGTTCCATTTCGACGCTCACGACGAAGGTCATGTCCACCCCGACCGCCTTCGGGTCGATCACGGCGACCTCTCGGCTGATCACCCCGGCCTCCCGTAGCCGCTTGATGCGGCGCTGTACCGCCGCGGCCGACAGGCCCACCTGGGCGCCGATGGATTCGGCGATGGTCCGGGAGTCCTCCTGCAGTCGGCTGAGAATGGCGAGGTCGAGCTGGTCGAGGTCGGCGGCGGGCACCCTCGCATGGTAGCCAAGAATGCCCGTTCTCCAGGGAGTTTCAGGCCGGTGCGGTGAACCGGGTGCGATGGATTTCACCAGGGGCGGCGAACCGCAGGAGGTCCGCTCCGGCGCTGTCGAGGGCCGCGAGGTCCGTCCTGGGGATACGGCCGTGCAACTCGACGTCGAGGGTGGCCGCACCCCGTTCCCGTTCCATGCGCCACCTGCCGCGGACGAAGCCGTCGAGCAGCACGGTGCCGGGGACGATTGCGTTCGGCGTCGTCAGCACCTGCTTCCTCATCTGCTCAGAAAGGACACGGCCGCGGTCCGCGTGGGCGAGCAGAAGGTTGTCGTATTCGGCGATGAACCTGGG
>NZ_VJWX01000621.1 GCF_007713715.1 Amycolatopsis rhizosphaerae | reverse complement strand
TCCTTGCGCTGCGCCGCCGCGGCCACCCGCAGCTGCCGGATGCGGTCCAGCTGGTCGGCCCAGACACAGGCCTCCAGCCAGGCGAGCTCCTCTTCGTCGGAGGAGTCGACGGGCTCGCTGTCCAGGCCCACCTTGGCGGTCACGGCGAGCTTCTTCGGCAGCTTCGGCAGTACCGCGCCGGGCGCGAGGTCCAGCGCGCAGTGCAGCCCGACGGCCGCCTTCGCCGGGCCCGCGACGAGCTGCTCACCGCCGTCGCACTGGTAGCGGTAGCCGAAGCGGTCGAGACCGAGCAGCAGGCCCGCGGCACAGCCCGCCTCGAGCAGCGCGACCTTGCCGCCCGCCTGCTTGGCCGCGGCCGCGACGGCGGGATAGATCCCCGCCGCGCGGCCCACTTCGTTCGTTTCGACCCGGCGGGTGGCGATGATCTCCCGCGCCCGCTCCGCGCGGTCGAGGAGGAATTCGCGAAACAGCGGCCACGTCGCCCCGTCGACGCCGTCGAACCCGCCGAGCGAGGGGTAGTAACGGGACAGCGGGTGGACCGGGTCGGCCTGGACGAGCCGGTGCGCCGCGGCCAGCAGCAGCGGCGCACCGGCGTGCTCGTCCGGCGCGGCCAGCAGCAGCCCGGCGACCTCGTCGTCCCCGGCCGCGCTCGCGGCCAGGTGCTCGTAGAGCGGCGAGACTCCGGCTGCCTGGTCGGCGGCGAAGCCGCCCAGCCGCCGCTTGAGTTCGTCCAGTCCGACGGTCACGCGCTACTCCTCCTCCTGCCTACGCGTGGGGAACCGGCCTCCCGGGCTGCTCACCGCCACGGGTCTCGCCGTAGGAACGCTTCGGCACCATCACCTTACGGCGGAAAACGCACACGATGGTGCCGTCCTGCTTGTAGCCCCGCGTTTCGACGTAGACCACGCCACGGTCGTCCTTGGACTTCGAGGGGGTCTTGTCGAGCACCTCGGTCTCGCCGTAAATAGTGTCGCCGTGGAAGGTCGGCTTCACGTGCTTGAGGGATTCGACTTCCAGATTGGCGATCGCCTTGCCCGAAACGTCCGGCACGGACATGCCCAGCAGTAGCGAGTAGATGTAGTTGCCGACCACGACGTTCTTGCCGAAATCGGTGGTCTCGCCCGCGTAGTGCGCGTCCATGTGCAGCGGGTGGTGATTCATGGTGAGCAGGCAGAACAGGTGGTCGTCGTACTCGGTCACCGTCTTGCCGGGCCAGTGCTTGTAGACCGCACCCACCTCGAACTCCTCGAAGTACCGCCCGAATTGCACCGTGGAACCTCCTTGTTGCGCGTAACGCCACACCGGGCTGGAGCGACGTGATTGATGTTGAGGAGTACCCTCAACCAACGGAGCCAGTCGCGTCAACGCGACCACCGGCACACTGTCCCCCGGCCCGAGGAGGTGAGGAACGCGCGATGAGTAGTGGCGATAGTCCGCTCCCTAGCAGTCCCAGCGTTCCCCCGTCGTCCGGGCCGATGTCCGGACGGTAGCCACTTCCCGGGTAACGCTGGCCATGGCCGGGCGGACAGATTCCGCTCCGGCTGTCGTAGCACGTTCTACGTAGCCAGGAGACCCCATGCCTGCGATTCCTTCCCTCGGCGGCCTGCGGGGCCGGGGCAATCCCCGTAACGGCGCCCGCGGCAACGGCCGCAACCGGGTGCAGCCGCCCATTCCGGTGCCGTTGTCGGCCTACATCGTCGACTGCGCCGTGTACGTCGACGGCGCGCGACTGCCCGGTCGCCGGACGCACGCCGAGGCGATCAAGGAGGTCCGGCGGCGGCGGGAAGGGTTCGTCTGGATCGGCCTGCACGAACCCGACCAGCAACAGATCCAGGGCATCGCGGAGATGTACGGGCTGCACGAACTCGCCGTGGAGGACGCCGTCCAGGCGCACCAGCGGCCGAAGCTCGAACGCTACGACGACACGCTGTTCATGGTGCTCAAGACGCTGCGCTACGTCGAGCACGAATCCCCGACCGCGGCCAGCGAGATCGTCGAGACCGGTGAACTGATGGCCTTCCTCGGCCTTGACTTCATCATCACCGTCCGGCACGGCGCCCATTCGGGCCTCGGCAAGCTGCGGCAGGACCTCGACCGGGAGCCGGAACGGCTGAAGGCGGGCCCGGCCGCGGTGCTGCACGCCGTCACCGACCACGTTGTCGACCACTACCTCGAGGTGACCAGCGCGGTCGAGGACGACATCGAGGAGATGGAGACCCACGTCTTCGCCCCGCGCACCATGGTCAGCGCCGAGCAGATCTACCTGATGAAGCGCGAGGTGCTGGAGCTGCGCCGCGCGGTGATGCCGCTGGCCACCCCGGTGCGCCGCCTCGCGGAGGGGTTCACGCGACTGGTCCCGGAGGATGTCCGCTCCTATTTCCGGGACGTCGACGACCACCTGACCACGGTCTCGGAACGGGTGGCCAACTTCGACGAGCTGCTGACCACACTGGTGGACGCGACCGTGGCGAAGATCTCGCTGCAGCAGAACACCGACATGCGCAAGATCACCGCCTGGGCGGCGATGATCACGGTGCCCACGATGATCGCCGGCATCTACGGCATGAACTTCGACTACATGCCCGAACTGCACTGGAAGTTCGGCTATCCGCTGGTGCTGGTCGTGATTCTCGGCATCTGCCTGCTCCTCTACCGAATATTCAGAAGGAACGACTGGCTGTAAACCTTCTGAACAAGGAGTTCCCGATGAGCCGTCTGCTGACCAGCCTCAAGTTCTGGGCCCTGGCCCTGTGCCTGCTGTGGATCGGCGCGGTGGCCATGTTCATCGCCGACTACCCCGATCTGGCGCGCGCAGGGCACTGAAAGCGGTGCGCGGAGCCGGTTTCGGATGCAGGTCATCGATGCGCCGCGCTCGTACCGCCCTCACCGACGAAGGCCATGGCCGGGTATGCGGGTGAGGGGCCGTCCAGCAGGTGATCGTCCCGGTCCCGGAGCCAGCGGTCGAAGAAGGCGGCGACGTAGGCCTCCTGGGTCCGGATGGCGGTGTGCGGCTCGATCGTGCCGATGTCGGCCTCGCGCACGGCGGGGTCGAGGTCGAGCTGCGGCAGCAGCGTTTCCGCGTCGGTGAACGAAGCGTGCTGTGAGCCGCGCAGCAGGAGTTGCCGTGCCCAGCCCTTGGTGTTCGAGAGGAACGTGGTCCAGCCGGGGCCGGTGTCGGTCTTGCCGTCCTTGCCCACGAGCAGGAACGGCCGGTCGAGCCCGTTTTCGGCCACCGGAATCGGCGTTCCGTCGAAATGGGTGAGGTTGCCGTCGAAGTTGATGCCCGCGGTGATCCTGGGCTCGGCCGCCATGGTCACCGCCGCGGCCGTGCCGCCCATCGAATGCCCGAACATGCCCACCCTGCTCAGGTCGAGCGCCCCGGCGAGGCCCGGTGGCAGCCGCAGGCCGTCGACGTCCGGGCTCCGCCCGGAATCCAGCAGCGCCAACTGGTCCAGCACGAAACGGGTGTCGTCGGTGCGCACGGAGAGCGCCTTGGAAAGGAAGCTGTCCGGGTCTCCCGGTGCCGCCATGGTCGCCAGCGAGCCGTCCGGGAACTGGACCTCCGGGGACTCGTAGGTGTGGTCCACCGTGACGACCACGTAGCCGCGGCTCGCCAGATCCTCGACGAGAGTGGTGCCCCACGTCCTCGGCTCGCCGAGCCCCGGGGAGTAGATCAAGACCGGCAGGCCGCGCCCCGTGACCGGCACGGCGCTCACGGCGTGGGTGACGGTCCCCGCCCAGTC
>NZ_VJWX01000620.1 GCF_007713715.1 Amycolatopsis rhizosphaerae | reverse complement strand
CGCCCTACACCGCAAGCGGACCGGACTTTGCCGGGGCCCTGGCCCTTACGACCGTGAGGGGTCCCCTCACGGCAAACCGCACCTCTATCCGGGTGCGTGCTCGCCGAGGCCACCTTCCGGCCGCTCACCTGCCGGAGCGTGGGACACAAGCGCCGGAGCGTGGGACACAAGCGCCGGAGCGTGGGACACAAGCACCGGAGCGTGGGACACAAGCACCGGAAGGTGGGACACGACCGGGAAAGCCCGGTGGGTGGGTCAGGCGTCGGTGCTCGCCAGTGCCGGGGCGGTGGTGCGGATCAGGTGGTCGAAGGCGCTCAGTGCGGCCGTCGAACCGGAGCCCATCGCGGTGACGATCTGCTTGTAGGGGCTGGTGGTGCAGTCTCCGGCCGCGAACACGCCGGGCACGGAGGTCGCGCCGCGCTCGTCGATCACGATCTCCCCGCGGTTGGTGAGCTCGATGGTCCCTTCGAGCCACTCGGTGTTCGGCAGCAGGCCGATCTGCACGAACACCCCTTCGAGCGCGAGCGTGTGGTGCTCACCGGAGGTGCGGTCCTCGTAGACCAGGCCCGTCACCTTCGCGCCGTCGCCGGTCACCTCGGTCGTCCGCGCGTTCACTAGCACGTCCACATTGGACAGACTGTGCAGCTTGCGCTGCAGCACCTCGTCGGCGCGCAGCGTGCCGTCGAACTCCAGCAGCGTCACGTGCTCGACGATGCCGGCGAGGTCGATCGCGGCCTCCACCCCGGAGTTGCCGCCGCCGATCACCGCGACGCGCTTGCCCTTGAACAGGGGGCCGTCGCAGTGCGGGCAGTAGGTGACGCCCTTGTTCCGGTACTCCTGCTCGCCCGGGACCCCCATGTGCCGCCAGCGCGCCCCGGTGGCCAGGATCACCGTGCGGCCGCTCAGCACGGCACCGCTTTCCAGTTCGACCCGGTGCAGGTCGCCGGGCTCGGCCGCGGGCACGAGCCGGGCGGCGCGCTGGAGTTCCATGATGTCGACGTCGTAGGCCTGCGCGTGCTGCTCCAGCGCCGACGCGAGCTTCGGGCCTTCGGTGTAGGGGACTGAAATGAGGTTTTCGATCGCCATGGTGTCGAGTACCTGGCCGCCGATGCGTTCGGCGACGAGCCCGGTGGCGATCCCCTTGCGCGCCGCGTAGACCGCCGACGAGACGCCTGCGGGGCCGGCACCCACGACGAGCACGTCGAAGGGTTCCTTGTCGTTGAGGGCCGAGGCCGCCCGTTCCCCAGCGCTGGTGTCCAGTTTGGACACGATCTGCTCGAGGGTCATGCGGCCCTGGTCGAACACCTCGCCGTTGAGGAACACGGTGGGCACCGCGAGCACGCCGCGGGCCTCGACCTCCTCGCGGAACAGCGCGCCGTCGACCGCGACGTGGGTGATCTTCGGGTTCAGCACGCTCATCAGGTTGAGCGCCTGCACCACCTCGGGGCAGTTCTGGCAGGACAGCGACAGGTAGGTGACGAAGTGGTACTCGCCGTCCAGCCGCTGGATCTGCTCGACGAGTTCGGGGGCCGTGGTCGAGGGGTGGCCTCCGACCTGCAGCAGGGCGAGCACGAAGGAGGTGAGCTCATGGCCGAGCGGGATCGCCGCGAAGCGCACTGAAACGTCCGTTCCGGCGCGCACGATGGCGAAGGACGGCCGTCGCTCGTCGTCGTCGGCCCGCACCACGGTGACCTTGTCGGAGAGCGCCGCGACCTCGTTGAGCAGCTCCAGCAACTGCTGCGACTTGGCGCCGTCGTCGAGCGAGGCGACGAGCTCGACCGGCTGCCGGAGAAGCTTGAGGTGCTGGGCGAGCTGCTGGGACAGTGCCTTGTCGAGCACGGAGACCTCCAGGGGCGTCAAGGAGCGGGGGCCCGGCGCGGACGCCCGATGGGGCGTGGTCCGCGCCGGGCCGGGACGATCGGCGGGGTGGGTCAGATCTTGCCCACGAGGTCCAGCGACGGGGCGAGGGTCTCGTCGCCCTCTTCCCACTTCGCCGGGCAGACCTCGTTCGGGTGCTCGCGGACGTACTGCGCGGCCTTGACCTTGCGCAGCAGCTCGGCGGCGTTGCGCCCGACTCCCTCGGAGGTGATCTCCATGAGCTGGATCACGCCGTCGGGGTCGATCACGAAGGTCGCGCGGTCGGCCAGGCCCTGGCCCTCACGCATCGCGTCGAAGTTGCGGGTGATCTCGCCCGAGGGGTCGCCGATCATCGGGAACTGGATCTTGGCGATGGTGTCGGAGGTCTCGTGCCACGCCTTGTGCGTGAAGTGGGTGTCGGTGGACACCGAGTAGATCTCCACGCCGAGGCGGGTGAAGTCCGCGTAGTGGTCCGCCAGGTCGCCCAGTTCGGTCGGGCACACGAAGGTGAAGTCGGCGGGGTAGAAGAAGACGATCGACCACTTGCCGCGCAGGTCCTGGTCGCTCACCTCGACGAACGAACCGTTGTGGAACGCAGTGGCGGTGAACGGCTTCACTTCCGTGTTGATCAGTGCCATCGGTTGCAATCCTCCATGCCTGTTTTCTGGAACCATACCAATCTTGGCGGCCTGGAACGCGCCGGGTGGGCCGGCCTCACACAACCCTCCGACCTGGACGATCCACAGGTGACGAACGGGAATCGGGGTCTACCAGCACTCATCGGCCCGCCGGACGCTTTCCTTGCGGGGTCGGTGATCATCCTCACAATGGTAAGGCTATCCACAGTGGACGGACGACGGTTGGCGCGGCGGTTTCGGGTGTGCGGCGCCACGGTAACAGCGGTGGGGAGCCGGTCGGCGCGGAGTACCCCCGTGGGTAATCTGGAGGAAACCCCGGCCGGCGTCCGATGCCGGCGCCGGGGTGACCGGAACGACTGGTGTTACTCGTCGGTAGGATCGGTGCTCACGCCGATCCGGCTCACGAAGGAGTGCCCATGCCCACGCTGGAGCGCCACGACGAGGTCTTCGTCCTCGACCTCGGGGACACCGAGAACCGCTTCCACCCCGACTGGCTCGCGGAGGTCGACGGCCTGCTCGACGAGGTGGAGCGGGCGGAGGGGCCCAGGGCCCTGGTCACCGCGGCGACCGGCAAGTTCTTCTCCAACGGTCTCGACCTCGACTGGCTGTCCACCCACGGTGACCGCGCCTCGGAGTACGTGGTGAGCGTGCACGAACTGTTCGCGCGGGTCCTGTCGCTGCCGATGATCACCGTGGCGGCCCTGCAGGGACACACCTTCGCCGCCGGGGCCATGCTGTCGCTGGCCCACGACTTCCGGGTGATGCGCGCCGACCGCGGCTTCTGGTGCCTGCCCGAGGCCGATATCAACATCCCGTTCACCCCCGGGATGTCCGCGCTCATCCAGGCCCGCCTGAGCCCGCAGACCGCGCACGAGTCCATGACCACGGCGCGGCGCTACGGTGGCCAGGACGCGCTCGCGGCGGGGATCGTCGACCGCGCGGCCGGTGAGGAAGCGGTGCGGGAGACGGCGCTGGAGATCGCCCGCTCACTGGCCGCCAAGGCGGGCCCGACCCTGGGCACCATCAAGTCCCGGATGTACGTCCCGGCCCTGAACGCCCTGCGCGACAAGGACAACCCCTTCGGCTGAGCCGCACGGGGGCGCCCCGTGCGGCTCGTTCACGGGCGCCGGGACCCGAGGAAGGGGAGCAGGAGCGACAGCAGGGCTTCGGGCCGGTCGAGCGGGATGATGTGACCGCAGTCGTCGATGATCCGCCCGTCGAGGTGGTCGGTGACGGCGGTCTCTTATACACATCCGAC
>NZ_VJWX01000061.1 GCF_007713715.1 Amycolatopsis rhizosphaerae | reverse complement strand
CCTCACGGCACCGTCCACTTTGGGGTTGTCACGGCTCGCACAGGCTGACCAGCCTGGGCACGACCTCGGCCGGGGTGGGCATGGCGGAGATCTCCGTCCGGACCTGCCCGGCGGCCGAGCGCATCGCGTCATCGGTGACCAGCCGGTGCAGCAGGGCGGTGTCGACCTCCTCGATCCTGGCCGAGATGCCGACGCCGCGGTTGTGCACCGCCCTGGCATTGATGCCGTTGTCCGCGCCGGTGGCCAGCACGAGCTGGGGGACGCCGGCCTCCAGCGCGGTCAGGGTGGTACCCCCACCACCGTGGTGGATCAGTGCGGTACAGGTGGGCACCAGGGCCGACAGCGGTACCCAGCCGAAAACCCGGGCGTTCGGGGGGATCGCGCCGAGCGCGTCGGGGTCGACATCGCCGAGCGCGAGTACCAACTCGACGTCAAGGCCGGCTGCCGAGGCCAGGATCGAAGCCGCCAGCTCCAGCCTCCAGGCGTCGGAGCCCGAGCCCAGGGTGACGCCGATCCGAGGGCGGCTCGGTGTGGCGATCGGCGGCATCAACCAGGCGGGCAGCTGCGCGCCGCCGCTGTAGGGAACGTGGCGCATCGGCCAGCCGTCGCGCGGGCCATCGATCATGCTGGGCGGGCAGGAATCGGTGCCGGCGCGTCGCTCCGGTAGGCCGGTGGCGCCGTAGTCGGCGAACACCTCTTTCATGTGCTGGTACATCAGTACCGAAAGGCGCTCGCTCCGGCCGAAGCCTTCGCGGCACTCGACCGAAGGCACCCCGAGCACTGCCGCCGCCACCAACGCACCGCCGTACAACGACGAGTGCACCACCAGGTCGGGCCGCCATGCTCTGGCCAAGTCGACCAGCACGTCGGTGAACTCGGCGGACCTCTCGGCGAAGAACGGCACCGCCTCCTCGAGGGAGTCCAGCCCGGCGTCACCCCGCTCGCGCAGTTTGGCATGGAGAGCGGGATCTTTTTCCGCCAACTTCTCGGCCGACTTCGCCAACGCTTCCGGCCGGTCCTGTCCCAGCTCGACCTCCACGACGGGAAGCCCCGCCTTTTCCACGGCCAGACCGCCCAACGCGGTGCCGAACAGCACTTCGTGCCCGGCCGCGCGCAGTGCCCACGCCAGCGGCACCATCGGATACGCATGGCCGATCGCCGGGATCGGCAGGAAGAGAACACGCATCGTCCTGGTCGTCCTTTCTTTCGCGCACATCCGATGCGAGCGAGCGGTGGGTGCGGTTCAGACGCGGCGGGCGTACCGCATCACGGTCAACGGGCCGAAAACCGCGGTCGTACCGAGGATCCAGAAAACGGTACCGGCCACCGGCATCAGGGCATCGGTGCCGGCCAGGAGAGCACGGCATGCGTCGCACACCAGCGTCACCGGATTGACCTCGGCGAATATCCGCAACCAGCCCGGCATCGTGTCGAGCGGAACGAACATCGAGCTGCCGAACTGCAGGGGGATCATCCACATCGAGGCGGCCGTCTGAACGGATTGCGGTCGCCGCAGCATCAGGCCGATGAACGCCGACACCCAGGACAGCGCCATGCCCAGACCCACCATGAGGAGCATCGAAGCGAGCACGGCCAAGGGGCTGGACGCCCGGAAGCCGATGGCGAACCCGAACGCGAACATCAGGACCAGTGCGATGACCATGCGGCACACATCGGCGGTGATCCGTCCGATCAGTACCGACGAACGCGCGATGGGAAACGAGCGGAACCGGTCCATCATCCCGCTGGTGAAGTCCAGGTTCAACCAGATCCCGGTCAGTCTGGACGCGACGGCGACGGTCTGGAACGTGATGCCCGGCAGCACGTATTCCTTGTAGTCGATACGGCCGTTGCCGATCGCCCCGCCGAAAACGTAGATCAGGACGATCCCGAACAGCATCGGGAAGACCGCCGTGGAAACCAGCTGCATCGGTGAACCCCGCATGTGCAGGAGGTTGCGCCGGCAGATCGCCATGGACTGGCGGAACACCCGCCGGGGATCAGTCGTCGATCTGCCCGGGGTCATAATGGGCAGGTCGGTCTGCAAAGGTCCCATCCGATTCCTCGCCAGCCTTCCGCCTTGTCTCGGTGTTCGGTGTGCGCCCGGTGAGGGCGAGGAACACCTCGTCCAGCCCGGGGGTATGCGTATCGACGCTGACCAGCGGCAGACCGGTTTCGCCCAGCGTCCGGACCGCCCTGGTGAGCTGGTCGTCGTGGCTGATCGTCAGCGAAACCAGGCCGGTTTTGTCGTCGGTCCTGACCAGTCCGAGCCCGGCGCCGGTGAACGCCGCCGCCACCGCCTTCGGCGACACCGACGGTGCCGGCCGGACACGCAGCACGGTCCCGCCGACCTTGGCGCACAGCTCCGCGATCGGACCGGAGGCGACCACGGCACCGTCGTCCATGACCGCCACGTGGTCGGCCAGTTCCTCGGCCTCCGTCATGTACTGGGTGGTCAGCAGCACGGTGGTGCCCTGCGCGACCAGTTCCCGCACGATGTCCCACAACCCGTTGCGGCTGTGGGGATCGAGTCCGGTCGTCGGTTCGTCGAGGTAGAGCACCTTCGGCCGTCCGATGAGGCTGGCCGCCAGGTCCAGCCGGCGCCGGAGTCCGCCGGAATAGGTGGACACGAGCCGGCCGGCCACCCTGGTCAGTTCCAACCGCTCGAGCAGTTCGTCCACTCTCGCCCATGCCGTGCGCCGCGGAAGGTCCAGTAGCCGGGCGAACAGGTACAGGTTCTCGCGCCCGGAGATGTCGATGTCCACCATGGAGTACTGCCCGGTGAGACCTATCGATTCGCGGACGAGGTCCGGCCGCTCGCTGATCTCGTGGCCTGCCACCCAGGCCTGCCCCGCGTCCGGCGGCACCAGGGTGGCCAGCATGCGAATCATGGTGGTCTTGCCCGCCCCGTTCGGACCGAGCAGGCCGAGTACGGTGCCGGCGGGCACCTCGAGGTCGACGCCGTTCACGGCACGGACGTCACCGAAGCGCTTCACCAGCCCCTGGGCCCGGATCGCGGCGGTCATCGGCTTCCCCGTTGCGCGGCGACACCGGGATCGAACGCCGACGGCATCGGATCAAGTTCGACGGGCAGATGCAGATAGCCCTGGGTGAGATTGCTGCGCAGCCATTCCGGCGGGCCGGTGAGAGTGATCGAACGCACCTGCTCGACGAGCACCCGCAACAACGCGGCGAGGCCGGCGCGTGCCAGTGCCGCACCAAGGCAGTGATGCGGCCCGTTGCCGAATCCGAGATGCTTGTTCGGCTGCCGGTCCAGCAGGAATCGCTGCGGGTGCGGGAACACGCGCTCGTCCCGGTTGGCGGCGGGCAGCCAGGCCACCACCGGGCTTCCGGCCGGCAGGACCCGCCCGGAAACCTCGACCTCCTCCGTGGCGACCCGCAGCACGTGCATCGCCGGTGACGTCCACCGGATCACTTCTTCGACGGCCGTCCGGATCAGCGCGGGATCCGCCCGCAGCCGGTCCAGCGCGCCGGGAACGGTGCTCAACGCGTGGAAGCACCCGGTGATCGAATGCCGGGTCGTCTCGTTGCCGCCGATCAACACGTTGTCGCAGTTGAACAACACGTCCTGGACGCTGAGCCTGCCGTCGGACAGCAGCGTGCTCACCAGATCGTCGCCGGGGGCGGATCGCCGCCGTTCCACGAGTTCGTAAAAATACATCAGAATTTCGGAATGCGCCTCACTGGGCGTCATTTTGTCGAACGTCCCGTCGCTGCCACCGAAAGCATGATTGGTCAGTTCGACGAGTCGTTCCCGGTCATTCGGCGGCACGCCGAGTATCTCGCAGACCACCGCGGCGGGCAGTCTCGGCCCGACGGTCATGGCGACGTCGACCCTGCCCGCCCGGACGGCTTCGGAAAGGCATTTCCGCACCTCGGCGTCGATGAACTGGTCCAATGTGGTCGCGTTCGTCCGGGACAGGAACGGTGTTATCAGCCGCCGGAGACGGGTGTGGTGGTCGCCGTCGGTGACCACCAGCATCCTTCCGCCGGCGCGGTCCGGGGTCTCGGCGTCGAACCCGATCATCATTCCGTACTCGGACGTGAACGGTGCCGAAGGCGCGAGAACCCGGCGGCAGGCCTCATGGGAGAACACCGACCAGAAGCCGTGCGGTGAGCTGCCCGGTTCGCTCCACACCGGCTCGTCGGCAACCGCGTAATCCCGCCACATCGCGAAGCGGGCGTCCGTTCGGTACAGGTCCGGATTTCCGAGATCCGGTACGTACTCCCGGGCGGCACGTGCTCGCCGAGGACTGGTATGGTCTTCGTCCTCGAACGGGTTCGTCATCGCTCGGCTCCTTTGCTCCGGCCCTGCGCCAAGATTAGGTATTCCACTTATCGCCGAGTTATCGGGCGAAGTTCTCCACCGCTGATTTCCCACCCTGCCGGATCCGCGGAGCCGACTGGTCCCGATCACTTTTCCAGCAGCAACGGGTTCAGCGCCGCGCAGACGTCGGCCACCGGTCCGGGGTCCATCAGTTCCTCGTGCCGGCAGTCCACTGTGGTGATCACCCGGATCGCTCCGTCCACACGGGACTCCCAGCTCTCCGGGGTCTCCCAGGGTTTGCGGCCACGGTTGACGGCCACCAGCTGCATGTCACCGGCATAGCGCTCCGGCTCCTCGGCCAGCAGGCCCCGCACGTTGCCGACCATGACTTCCAGGACCCGGGACCGTTCGGCGACCGACAGGTAGTGCAACTCGCTGCGGCCCCGCCCGAGGTAGCCGACAACCTGGGCACGCAGGCCCTCGAGGTCCGGCCGCGGTGCGTCCTTGTCGCCGTAGTACTCGGCGTATCCGGCGAACATGGTGGCCAGCACGTAGTGCTCGTCGTGCCGGCCGACGCGCGCGGGCTCCGGCGGATACGCGTCCAGGTTCGCCAGCAGGCCCACTCGCCGACCTGCCCGCTGCAGAGCCAGGGCGACCGGCTGCACGAGGTTGCCCCCGAAGGACCAGCCGAGCAGGTGGTAGGGGCCCTCCGGCTGGATGCCCCGGATGGTGTCGGCGAGTTCGGCGGCGATCCCGGCGAGGCCGTCCGGCAGCGGGCGCTCCCCGGCAAGCCCCTTGGATTGCAGCGCGTACACCGGGATCCGGGGATCGAGCGCGCTCAGCAGGTTGACATATCGCCAGCTCATCCCGGTGATCTGGGGCAGGCAGAACAACGCGGGCAGGTCGCCCTGGGCGCGCAGCGGCAGCACCCGGCCGAACACGTCCAGTTCGCCGGCCGTGCGATCCAGCAGTGCGGCGACGGCGGCCGGGGTCGGCGCGTCCACCACCGCGCGGGCGGTCAGGTCGACGGCCAGCGCCGAGCGCACCCGCGCGGCCAGCCGGGCGCACAGCGGGGGATTGCCGCCCCGCTCGAAGAAATCGTCCTCCGGGTCGACCTCGGGCACCCCGAGCACTTCGGCGAACAGGCGGCACAGCACGTATTCCCGCACGCTTCTCGGCGCCCGGCCGACCGGCCGCACGTCGGCGGGCGGCACGGGCAGCCGGGCCTGGTCCAGCTTTCCGCCGGGGGTCAACGGCAACTCGGCCAGTGCCACGAACGCCGAGGGCACCATGTACCCGGGGAGCCGGGCGGCGAGATACTCGCGCAGCTCACCCGCCGGGGCCGGCTCGCCGGACGGCACCACGTAGGCGACCAGCCTGCGCTCGCCTGAGCGGCTCTCGCGCGCCACCACTGCCGCCGCGGCGACTCTGTCGTGCTGCCGCAGCGCCGCTTCGACCTCGCCGAGTTCCACCCGGAAGCCACGGATCCTGACCTGATCGTCCACCCGGCCCACCAGATCCAGCCGCCAGCCCGCGGCCTCAGCCTCCGGCCCGGTGTCGCGCCGCCACCGCGCGAGATCCCCGGTGCGGTACAGCCGTGCGCCCGGCGGGCCGAACGGGTTGGCCACGAAGCGTTCGGCGGTCAGCGCGGACCGGCCGAGATAGCCGCGGGCAAGGCCGGAGCCCGCGATGTACAGCTCCCCGGTCACTCCCGGCGGCACCGGACGCAGCGCCGCGTCCAGCACGTAGGTCCGTGCGCCGTGGATCGGCCTGCCGATGCCGGGGGAGCGGTCGCCGGGCCGGCACCGCGCGAAGGTCACGTCGACGGTCGCCTCGGTCTGCCGGTACGCGTTGACCACCAGCCGGTCCCGGGCCCAGTGGTCGATCAGCTTCTCGGGGCAGGGTTCCGCGCCGGTGATCCAGGCACGCAGGTGCGGCAGCGGCACCATGGGCACGCCGAGCATCGCCGACGGCGGCACGTGCACGTGGGTGATGCGCAGCCGGTCCAGCTCGCGGGCCAGGTCCGCGCCGGCGGGCTGACGCGGCGGCACCACCAGGCAGGCGCCGGACAGCAGGGCCAGGGTCAGCTCGGCGACCGACTCGTCGGCGCCGGGTGAGGCGAACTGGAGCACCCTGGACTCGGGCGTGATCCGGTAGTGCGCGCGCTGGTGGGCGGCGAGGCCGGAAAGCCCCTCGTGGGTCACCACGACCCCGCGCGAGCTCCTGGCGGTGCCGGGGGGGTACAGCACGTAGGCGGGGTGTCCGGGCCGCAGTGGCGCGCCGCGAACCGCGTCGGCCGGCTCGGTGGCGGGCAGCCCGGTCAGGTCGAGGTCGTCCAGCTCGATGATCTTGGCGCCTCCCGGTGCCGGCCCGTCGACGGACCGGGTGGTCAGCACCACCGCCGGAGCGAGGTCGGCGAGCAGGTGGTCGAACCGGGTGGCGGGATCGTCCGGATCGACCGGCGCGTACGCGGCCCCGGCCTTGGTGACGGCCAGTACCGCCACCACGAATTCGGCGGACCGGCGCAAGGCCAGCGCGACCACGTCTTCCGGCCCGACGCCCAGGCCGATCAGGTAGTGCGCCAGGCGATTGGCGCGCGCGTCCAACTCGGCGTAGCTGACGGTCACTCCGCGATCCTCGACCGCCGGGTGGTCCGGGGTCTTCGTGGCCTGGGCGGCGAACAGGGCGGCCAGGCTGGCAGGCGGTTCGGCGTCGCCGCCGGTGGCCACCAGCCGGCGGCGCTCCGCCGCGGACAGCAGGTCGAGCCCGCCGAGGTGGAGGTCCGGGTTGTCGGCGACCTGCGCCAGGAGCCGCACCAGCCGGTCCGCGATGGCCTGCGCGGTTTCGGCGTCGAACAGGTCGGTGGCGTAGTCCAGCGTGCCGCGAATCCCGTCCGGCGCCCCGTCCGCGAACCGCTCGGCCACGGTGAAGGACAGGTCGAGCCTGGCGACGCCGATGCCGAAGTCCTCGGCCGCGACGCTCAGGCCGGGCATGTCCAGCGCCGGCCCTTCGTTGTTCTGGAACACCAGCATCACCTGGTACAGCGAGTGCTGTGCGGCGGACCGCGCCGGGTTGGCCATCGCCACCACGCGCTGGAACGGCACATCCTGGTGGGCGAACGCCGCCAGGTCGGCCTGCCGGACCCGGCCGACCAGATCCCGGAAGCCGGGATCGCCCGAGGTGTCCGTGCGCAGCACCAGGGTGTTCACGAAGAACCCGACCAGCTCGTCCAGCACCTGGTCGTTCCGGCCGGCGACCACGGTGCAGAGCCGCACGTCGGTACCCGCGCCCAGCCAGGTGAGCAGGCCGGCGATCGCGGCGTGCACCACCATGAACATGCTGGACTGGCTGGTGCGGGCGAGGTCGGCCAGCCCGCGGTGCACGGCGGCGTCCACCTCGAAGGCCACCGAATCGCCCCGGTAGCTCGGCGCTGCCGGGCGGGGCCGGTCGGTGGGCAGGTCGAGCTGGCTGGGCAGCCCGGCAAGATACTGCCGCCAGAACTCCAGCTGGGTGCTGACCAGACTGTCCGGATCGGACTCCGAGCCCAGCAGTTCCCGTTGCCACAGCGTGTAGTCCGCGTAGTGCACCGGCAGTTCCGGCCAGTCGGGACGCCGTCCGGCGCGACGCGCGGTGTACGCGGTGACCAGGTCGCGGGTCAGCGGCCCGGCGGACCAGCCATCGCTGGCGATGTGATGGGCCACCATCAACAGCACGTGCTCGCGCGGGCCGGTGGCGAACACCCAGGCCCGCATCGGCAACTCGGTGGCCAGGTCGAACGGGGTGGTCGCGGCCCGCAGCATCGCCTCGGCCAGCTCATCCGCGGAGACCTCGGCGAACTCGACCACCGGGCGCGCCTGGGCCTGCGGCAGCACGTGCTGGTAGGGCATGCCGTCCACCTCGACGAACAGCGTGCGCAGGCTCTCGTGCCTGCCCACCACGTCGCCGAGCGCGGCCACCAGTGCCGCCTGGTCGAGTTCGCCGGTCAGCCGCACCGCCATCGGCAGGTTGTAGTTGGCGCTGGGGCCCTCGACCTGGTGCGTGAACCACAGCCGCTGCTGGGCGAAGGACAACGGGAGCCGGTCCGGCCTCGCCGCCCGCCGCAGTGCCGGCCTGGCCAGGTCCGCCTCGTCCAGCCGCGCCAGAAGACCGGAGACGGTCGGCGCTTCGAAGACCGCCCGCACCGGCAGCTCCACGCCGAACACGGCCCGCACGCGGGACAGCAACCGGACGGCGCTCAGCGAGTGCCCGCCGATGGCGAAGAAGTTCTCGTCCGGCCCGACCCGTTCCCGGTTCAGCACGTCGGCGACCAGGCCGCACAGGATCTCCCCTCGCGGATCCCGTGCGCGGGACGCGGGTGCCGCGTCGCCGGTCCGGGCGGGGGCGGATTCCGGGGCCAGGTCACCGAACAGCGCGACCCGGTCGGCCTCGGCCAGGGTGACCGGCCGGCCCAGCGGGGTGTCCGCCGCGTCGACCAGCCGCCGCAACGCGCTCGCGAACGCGTCCGCCACCCACTGTGCCGTGGTGTCGTCGAACAGGTCCTGCCGGTACTCCAGCACGGCCTGCAGACGGTCGCCGGTCAGCCGGACCGCCAGCCGGAGCGGGTAGTGCGCGGCGTCATCGCCGCTGATCCCGGTCAGTCGCACCCGCGGGGTGATCTGCCGCGCGGACAGGTCGACAGGGTAGTTCTCGAACACCACGAACGTGTCGAACAGGGTGGCCAGGCCGGTCTGCCGGGTGACGTCGGTCAGCCGGAGGTGCTGGTGCGCCATCAGCCGGGACTGCTCGTCCGCGAGCCGGGCGAGGTTGTCCGCGGCGGTCGCCTCGGGCCGCAGCCGGACCCGCACCGGCACGGTGTTGAGGAACATCCCGACCATGTTCCGCACGTTGTCGATCTCCGGCGGGCGGCCGGACACGAGGGTGCCGAACACCACGTCGTCGTGTCCGGTGACGGCCGCGAGCACGCTCGCCCACGCCGCCTGCACCAGGGTGTTCGCGGTCAGGCCGGTGGACAGGACGAGCTGCCGGAGTCGTGCGCCCACCTCCGGGTCCGGCCGGACGTCGAGCTGCGCGGGCAGTTCTGAGCCGAGGCCCGCGCCCGGAGCCACCAGCGTCGGCCGGTCCAGTCCGGCCAGTGCCACCTGCCACACCCGCAGCGAATCCGCGGGGTCCTGTTCGGACACCCAGGTCAGGAAGTCGCGGTAGGGGGTGACCCTGGGCAGCCCGGCCGGGTCGCCACCACTGGCGTAGAGCGCGAACAGGTCGTCGATCAGCACCGCCAGGGACCAGCCGTCGACCAGGATGTGGTGGTTGGTCAGCACCAGCCGGTATTCGTCGGCGGCGATCTTGACCAGGGTGAACCGCAGCAGCGGCGGTCGCTTGAGGTCGAACCGGGCCACCCGGTCGGCGGCCAGCAGCTTGCCGAGTTCCCCGTCCCGCCGCTCGGCGTCGAAGCCGGAGAGGTCCACTTCGGACCAGTCGAGCGGGACCTCGCGGTAGATCACCTGGATCGGCTCGCCCGTCTTGCGCAGCCGGAAACCGGATCGCAGCACCGGGTACCGCTGGACCAGGCCGGCCGCGGCCGTCCGGAGCACTTCGGGCTCCAGTTCGCCTGCCAGCGCCAGCACGCACTGCGCCTGGTAGACGTCGACCCCGTCCTCGTCGTAGATGGCGTGGAAGAACATGCCCTCCTGCAACGGCGTGAGCGGCAGCACGTCCTCAAGCTTGGTCACTCCAGAGCCCCCTGTTCGGCTTCCAGTTCAGCTTCCAGTTCGTCGATCTCGGCCTGCGCGAGGGCGATCGACAGCTCCGGCGGGGTGAGGCCGCCCGCGCTCGGATCCGCCGCGTGCCGGGCCAGTGCCCGCAGCGCGTCGAACCAGGCCTCGGCCAACCCGGCCACGTCCGGCTCGGCCAGCAGCGTCCCGGGCCAGGCCCAGGTCACCGAGAGGCTGGGCCCGTCCGGTCCGTCCACCGCCGCCGCGTTGATCTCCAGTACGTGCGGTACGGCTTGGGCGGGGTCGAGGACCGGGGGTTTGCCGATGTCGTCCACCTGGCCCCAGTCCTCCCCGGCACTGTCACCGGAGCTGACGCCGAACCGGCCGGTGTAGTTGAACCCCAGTTGCGGGGACGGCAGGCCGGCGAGTGCCGACGCGGTCTCCGGGTTCAGGTAACGCAGCAGGCCGAACCCGATGCCGTGGCCGGGTAGGGCGCGCAGCTGTTCCTTGACCGCCTTGAGCGCGCGGCCGATCGCCGGCCCGCCCGCACTGATCTCCCGCCAGTCGGCCGGGCCGGGATCCAGCCGCACCGGGTACAGGCTGGTGAACCAGCCCACCGTGCGGGACAGGTCGGCTCCGGGCACCACGTCCTGACGGCCGTGGCCCTCCAGATCGAGCAGTACCGTGCCGCCGGTCCGGTCCCGCCACTTGTTGACCGCGAGCGCCAGCCCGGTGAGCAGCACGTCGTTGACCCCGGCGTCGAACGCCGCCGGGGCCGTGGTCAGCAGCGGCGCGGTGTGCTCGGCCGGCAGCGTGGTGGACAGGTGGCGCAGAGTGCCGGCGACGTCCACCGCCGGGTCGAGAGCTCGCGTGCCCAGTGGCGCCTCGGCCCCGGCCAGCAACCGCTGCCAGGTGCCGAGCTCGACCACCCGGTCCGGCCGGTGGGACGCCTCGGCCAGCCCCCGGGCCCACCTCCGGGCCGAGGTCGGCACCGGAGCCAGCAGTGGCGTGCTGCCTGCCGCCGCGTGCCGCCAGGCCAGTGCCAGGTCCGGCAGGAGGATCCGCCAGGACACCACGTCGACGGACAGGTGGTGCACGACCAGCAGCAGCCGTCCGGGCCGGGCCGGGCCCAGGTCGAACCACACCGCCTGCAGCGGCAGGCCGTCGCGGGGGGCCAGCCGGTCCCGTGCGGCCTCGGCCTCGGCCGCGGTCCTCGTGGCGATCTCCTCGTCGGTTGCCCCGGCGAGGTCGACCCGGGTCAGCAGGTCGGCGACGGCGGGTTCACCCACCGGCCGGACGGTGAAGCTCCACTGGCCGTCCGGTGCGACGGTGAGCCGCTGGCGCAACGACTCGTGGTGGTCGACCACCGCCCGCAGCGCCGTTTCGAGGTCTTCGGACCGGATGCCGCGCGGCAGGCGCACCGCGGCGGACTGGTTGAAGCCGTCGTAGTGGTCGGTGAGCTCGCGCAGCCAACCCATGATCGGCATGGGGCCGAACTCGCCGTCGGCGTCGTCGTCCGGTCCGGCCGCCGGGGGTTCGTCCCAGGTGGCCACCGCGGCCAGCGCGGCCGGGGTGCGCAGTTCGACGACCTCCCGCACCGTCAGGGCGAGACCGGCGCGGCGTGCGGCGCCGACGAGTTCGATGGAGATGATGCTGTCGCCGCCGAGGGTGAAGAAGTCCTGGTCGGCATTGACGTGGGACAGGTTGAGCACCTCGGCGAACAGACCGCAGAGGAGCTCCTCGCGGGCGTCGCGCGGGCCGTCGGCCACGTCGAGCTCGACCTCGTTGACGGGTGCGGGCAGCCCGGCCCGGTCCAGCTTGCCGTTGGGGGTCACCGGCAGCGCGTCCAGCGTCACGAACGCCGAGGGCACCATGTACTCGGGGAGCCGGCCTGCGACATGGCGGCGCAACTCGTCCACTGGAGCCGGCTCGCCGCTCGGCACGACGTAGGCCACCAACCGGCGGTCGCCCGGCCGGTCCTCCCGCACGATCACCGCGACCTGCCCCACCGCGGGATGCCGCAGCAGGACGGCCTCGATTTCGCCGAGCTCGATGCGGAACCCCCGCACCTTCACCTGAGCGTCCGCCCGTCCGGCGAACACCAGCTCGCCCTGCTGGTTCCACCGCGCCAGATCCCCGGTCCGGTACAGCCGCGTGCCCGGCGGGCCGAACGGACAGGCGACAAACCGCTCCGCGGTCAAGGCCGCCCGCCCCAGGTAGCCGCGGGCCAATCCCGGGCCCGCCACGTACAACTCGCCGACGACGCCCGGTGGCACCGGACGCAACCACTTGTCCAGCACGAACACCCGCGCGCCCACGATCGGACGGCCGATCGGCACCACCGCGTCCCCGGGAGACAACGGCTCGCTCAGCGTCACGACGACCGTCGCCTCCGTCGGGCCGTACGCGTTGACCATCCGACGGCCGGGAGCCCACCGCGCCACCAGCTCCGGCGGACACGCGTCACCCCCCACCACCAGGGTCATCCCCGGCGGCAGCGCATCTTCCGGCACCGTCCCCAGCGCCACCGGCGGCATCATCACGTGCGTCACCCCCCGTGCCGCCACCACCTCGGCCAACCCGGCAAGGCCTGCTTCCGACAGCACCAGGCACCCTCCACAAAGGAGGGTTCCGTAGATCTCGGCGGCCGCCACGTCGAAGCTGAGCGAGGTGAACTGCAGCAGACGACTGCGGTGGTCGATAGCGAACCGCTCGCTCTGCCCGGCGACCAGGTTCCCGATGCCGCGATGGGTGACCACCACGCCCTTGGGCCGTCCGGTCGAACCCGACGTGTAGATGACCCACGCCGGCGAGTCGGCACCGAGCGGCGCCCACCGCTCGCCGTCCGGCACGGGGGCGTCCGAGAGCCCGGCCACCGCACCGGACACCGCCGGGTCGTCGACCACCACCGGGGGAGAGCCCTCCGGCAGCCGGTCCGCCAGCTCTCGCGTCGTCACCACGCACACGGGTGCGGAGTCGGCGACCATGAACTCGAGCCGGTCGGCCGGGTAGGCCGGATCCAACGGCACGTAGGCTCCCCCGGCCTTGTGCACCGCCAGCAACGTGACCACGAGTTCCGCCGACCGCGGCAGCATCACCCCCACCAACCGCTCCGGCCCCACACCCAAGGACACCAGGTACCGGGCCAGCCTGTTCGACCGCGCCTCCAACTCCGCGTACGACAGGGACTCTGCCTCCGCGACCACGGCCTCGTCCGCGCCCCGCAGTGCCACCTGCCTCGCGAACAGCTCGGGAGTCACCACGCCTTGCTCGTTCACCGCAACGTCCCCAGTTCTTCTTCCAGTTCGTCGATCTCGCCCTGATCCAGCGCCAGTGACAGATCCGAGGGGGTGTGGCCACCGGCGGCCAGGCTCTCGACATGCCGGACCAGCCCGCGCAGCGCGGTCAGCCAGGCCTCGGCCAGCTCACGGACTTCGTCTTCGGCCAGCAACGCCTCCGGCCACAACCAGTCGGCCACCAGGTGCAGACCATCGGCGTCGCGCCTCGCCGCGGCATTGATTTCGAGGACGTGCGCAACGGGCTGCTCCGCGTCCCGGTGCGCGGGCAGGGGGATGTCCGAGACCTGCTCCCAGTCGGCGGGTTCGGTGTGATCACCCGAGACCGAGCCGAACCGCCCGAGATAGTTGAACGAAAGTTCGGGACCGGGAAGCGCCGCGAGCACCGGCGCGGTCTCCTCATTGAGGTAGCGCAGCAAGCCGTAGCCGATACCGTTGTCCGGCTGCCCCCGGAGCTGCTCCTTGACCGCCTTGAGCGCCTGGCCGACGGCCGGGCCACCGGCTCGTACCTCTTGCCAGTCCACCCGTCCCGGATCGAGCCGCACCGGATAGAGGCTGGTGAACCACCCCACGGTCCGCGTGAGATCCAGGCCGGGAACGATGTCCTCGCGACCGTGTCCCTCCAGGTCGAGCACGACTTCGCTGCCGGAGCGCGGACTTACTCCCCGCCGGTGGCCGACCGCGAGTGCGAGTGCGGTCAGCAGCACATCATTGATGCCGGCGTGGAACGCGGCGGGCACCGCGGTCAGTAACGCGCCAGTCTGCTCAGCGGGCAAGCTCACCGAGAGGGACCGGACCGTCCGGGCGACATCGAGGGCGGGGTTCAGCGGACGGCTGCCCAGGTTCGGCGCGGCCGGAGCCAGCGCCCGTTGCCACACCTCGAGTTCGCGGACCCGGCTCGGCCGGCGAGCCTCTTCGGCCAGCGCCAGCGCCCAGGTCGGCATCGAGGTCAGGACCGGTTCGACGACGGGGACTTCACCCGCCACCGCGCTCCGCCAGGCCGATGCCAGGTCCGACAGCAGAATCCGCCACGACACCGCGTCCACGGCCAGATGGTGGAGAACCAGCAGCAGGCGGCCGGCACGGTCCTCGCCGAAATCGAACCACACCGCCTGGCACATCACACCGTCCGCCGGGCACAGCCGCAGCCGCGCCGCTTCGCCTTCCGCCGCGACCACGGCGGCAAGCTGCTCACCGGCCAGCCCGTGGACGTCCACTCGGGACAGCACCTCCCCGGCGGAACTCCGCCCGGAGGGCGCCAGGCTCCAGCGGCCATCCGCAGAAACGGTCAACTGCGACCGCAGCGATCCATGGCGGTCGAGCACTGCCTGCAGGGCGGTCCGCAGCTCACCGATCCGAGCGCCCGCGGGCACCTGAACGGCCACCGACTGGTTGTAGCCGTCGAACGGTCCGCCGAGTTCCCGCAACCACGCGATGATGGGTGTCGGATCCATCGCGCGGTGGTTCTCGTCGTGGCCCGCCCGGCCGGATTCCACACCGGTCGCCACGGAGGCGAGAGCCTCGACCGTGCGGTGCAGGAAGACATCGCGGACGGTCAGTCCCAGCCCCGCGCGCCGGGCACCCGCGACCAGTTCGATGGACAGGATGCTGTCGCCACCGAGCCGGAAGAAGTCCTGCCCGGGATGCACCTCGGCCAACCCCAGCACCTCGGCGAAAATGCGGCAGAGGGTCTCTTCGTGGTGCCCGCGCGGCCGCCGGCCGGCGCCGGGGTCGGTTTCCGGTGCCGGCAGCGCGGCATGGTCGATCTTCCCGTTCGGCGTCAGGGGCAAGGCCTCCAGCCGCACGAACGCCGAAGGCACGAGGTAGTCCGGCAGCAGATCCTCCACCCGCGCGCGCAACGCGGCCGGATCGGCACCGGTGACCACATAGGACACGATCCGCCGGTGCCCCGGCCGGTCCTCCCGTACCACCACGACGGCCCGGCTCACGTCCGGCAACGCGGTGAGCACCGCCTCGATCTCACCCGGCTCGATGCGGAAGCCCCGCACCTTCACCTGCCGGTCGGCCCGGCCGGCGAATTCGAGCTGCCCCTGGGAGTTCCAGCGGGCCAGATCTCCGGTCCGGTACATCCGCGTACCGGAACCGGCGAACGGACACGCCACGAAACGCTGCGCGGTCAACGCGGGCCGCGCGAGGTAGCCGCGCGCCAGTCCGGCACCGGTCACATACAGTTCTCCCACCACGCCCGGGGCCACCGGGCGGAGCGAAGCATCCAGGACGAATGCTCTGGTGTTCACGATCGGCCGGCCGATCGGGGGTGCGACCGCGCCCGACAACGGCGCGCTCATCGTCGCACACACCGTCGTCTCGGTCGGGCCGTACGCGTTGATCATCCGGCGGCCGGTCGAGAACCGGGCGACCAACTCCGGTGCGCACGCCTCCCCGGCGACCACCAGCGTCATCCCGGCAGGCAGTCCCTCCGCGGACATCGCGCCCAGCGCGGTCGGCGGCAACGTCGCATGCGTCACCCGCTGGCGAGACAGCAGTTCCGCCAGCGGTTCTCCCGGCGCCAGCCGGGATGCCGGGGCCACGACGAGGCAGGCACCGGACAGCACCGCCATGCAGATCTCCCAGCCGGCCGCGTCGAAACTCAGCGATGCGAACTGCAACACCCGGCTGCCCGGCCCCACCTCGAGCCGCTCGATCTGGGCGGCGACCAGGCTGGCGATCCCGCGATGCGGCACCACGACGCCCTTGGGCCGACCCGTCGAACCCGACGTGTAGATCACCCAGGCCGGGGAATCGGCGCCCGGCGGAGCGAGCCGATCGCCCTCGTCGAGATCGGTGTCCGGCAACAATACGATCGCGGCCGCGGTGGCGGCCTCGTCCACCGGCACGACCGTGCCCGGTGTCGACGGCAGCCGCTCCGCGATCGCCGTGGTCGTCAGCACGCACGACGGCACCGAATCCGTGAGGATGTACTCGATCCTCTCCGGCGGATAGTCGGGATCGACCGGCAGGTAGGCCGCCCCGGCCTTGTGCGCCGCCAGCACCGCCACGACCATCTCCGTCGACCGCGGCAGGGCCACCGCCACCCGGCTTTCCGGCCCGACCCCGCATCCCAGGAGGTACCGCGCCAACCGGTTGGCCCGCGCGTCCAACTCCCGGTACGACACGGTCTCGTCCTCGAACACCACCGCCGGGCTGTCCGGTCTCCGTGCGACCTGTTCGGCGAACAACGCCGGAATCGTCGCCGCCGGTACCGCCCTGTCCGTCGCGTTGTAGTCCGTCAGCAACCGGTGACGTTCCCGGTCGGACAGCACCTCCACCTCGCTCAACCGGCGATCGGGAGCCGCGACGACCGCCGACAGCAACCGTGTCAGGCGCGCGGCGACCCGCGCGACCGACTCGCGGTCGAACAGGTCGACCGCGAACTGCAGGACCCCGTCGATGCCGGCGGGACGGCCCTGCGCGGTGCGCGTCTCCTCGAGTCCGAACTGGAGGTCCAGTTTCGCCCCGCCGGAACCGAAATCGGCGATGTCGACCTGAAGTCCGTCCAGTTCCCATTTCTCGTCGGTACCGCTGGAATAGGCCAGGCTGATCTGGAACAGCGGGTGGTGGGCCAGCGAGTGTTCCGGTTGGAGCACCTCGACCAGCCGGTCGAACGGCACATCCTGGTTGGCGTAGGCGGCTATGTTGGCCTTCCGGACCCGGGTCAGCAGTTCGGCGAAGGTCGGATCGCCCGAGGTGTCGTTGCGGAGCACGAGATTGTTGGCGAAGAAGCCGACGAGATCATCCAGTGCGCTGTCGGCCCGCCCCGCGACCGGGCTGCCGATCAGGATGTCGGTGCCGGCGCCCAGTTTGGTCAGCAGGGCGGCGATCGCGGCCTGCGCGACCATGAACATCGTGACATCGTGGCTGCGGGCGAGTTCCACCATCGCGGCATGGGTCGCGGCGTCCACCGTGAACCGCACGTCATCGCCCCGGTGCGTCGGCACGGCCGGATGAGGCCGGTCCGTCGGCAGGGAAATCAGCTGCGGGGAATCGGCCAGGGTTCGCCGCCAGAACTCCACCTGACGGCCGATCGCGCTGTCCGGGTCGTCTTCCCCGCCCAGGATCTCCCGCTCCCACAGCGTGTAGTCGACATACTGCACGGGCAGCTCGCTCCAGGACGGCGCCTGACCGGCCCGCCGGGCGGCGTAGGCGGAAGCGAGATCCCGGCTCAACGGCCGCAGGGACAGACCGTCCACGGCGATGTGGTGTGCCAGCAGCAGCAACACGTACTGGTTCTCGCCGAGCGCGAACAGGAATGCCCTGAACGGGATTTCGGTGGCCAGATCGAAGGCGTGGTTCGCCGCCTCGAGCACGGCGGCCTGCAGTCCGTCCGGGCCGACATCGACGACCGAGACCTCCGGACGCGCTTCGCCGGCGTCGAGCACGCTTTGGTACGCGACTCCGTCGTGTTCGGGAAATACGGTGCGCAGCACTTCGTGCCGGTGCACGACATCGGTCAGTGCCGCTTCCAGCGCCGCCTGGTCGAGATTCCCGGACAGGCGCAGCGCTATCGGCATGTTGTAGGTCGGGCTCGGGCCTTCCAGCTTGTGCAGGAACCACAGGCGGCGCTGGCCGAACGACAGCGGGACGTACCGCGGACGCTCGGCGGGCACCAGTGCGGCGCGGCCGGCATCGGCGCCCTCGAGCCGAGCCGCCAACCGCGCCACCGTCGCGGCCTCGAAGATCGTCCACACCGGCATTTCCCGCTGGAACACCGTCCGAATCCTGCTGGCCAGCCTGATCGCCAGGATGGAGTGCCCGCCGAGGTCGAAGAACCCGTCGTCGATCCCCACCGAGTCCAGCCCCAGCACCTCGGCGAACAGCCCGCACAGGATCTCTTCGGCGGGGGACCGCGGCGCACGGGAAGCGGCCGATCCGGCGAGCGCCGGCGCGGGCAGTGCCCGGCGGTCGACCTTTCCGTTCGTCGTCAACGGCATTTCGTCCAGCACGGTCACCGCGGCCGGCACCATGTATTCCGGCAACCAGTGCCGCAGGTAGGACCGCAGGGACCGGCCCAGCGCATCGGCCTGGTAAGGCCTGGCCGGATCATTCCCGTACCCCGCCAACGGACGGCTTCCGGCCACGAGGGGATACACGATGCCCACCGCGCCAACGCCATGCGACGGGTCGCGGGTGAAAACGGCTTCGACACTGCCGTCTTCGGCGCCGGGGGACCAGGCTACGCCGGTAAGGAATCCATGTCGGGTTCCCAAGTCGTACAACGCATCCGGGTCCACCGGTGCCGCCGGCGACGCCGGCGTTCGTTCGTCGACGGCGGACAGCGCGGCCAGTTCGGGCAGCAGGCGGGCATTGGGCATGCCGGTCACCCGGACCGCCCCCGCGCCGGAGGCGGCCAGGTGGGCTTCCAGCGCCCCGAGATCGGCCACGTCGGCACCCCACCGCAGTTCCCGCGGCTCGTCCACCGACTCGGCTCCGGAGCCGCTGGTCCTGCGCAGCACGACGTCGTACCGGTAGCGGCTCAACTCGTTCGGGGCCACACCGCGTTTGACACCGATCTCCACCGACGGAACGTCGGGGAGCACCTGGCCCAGGGCCGGAAAGAACTCCGGATCGATCAGCAGTTCTTTTTCCCGCCGCACGGCCTGCGCCACGGATCGGTGCCACTGCGCCGGATCCCCGTCCGGATGGCGGAGCACCTCGATGGCCGCGCGGAAGCACCGCAGCAGACGGTGGTTGCGCACATCCCCGACGAACACCGCGCCACCCGGGACCACCAGGCTCATGGCCTGCCGCAGCACGGATACGAGGTAGTCCACGTTCGGGAAGTACTGCACCACGGAATTGATGACGATGGTGTCGAAGAAGTCCGCGGGCAGGCCGTCGAAGCAGTCGGCGGGTTGCGTTCGCAACACGACCCGGTCGGTCAGATCCGGGTTTTCCGCGACGACTTCCTCCAGCGCCGCCACGGCGATGGGCGAGAAATCCGTTGCCCAGTAGGCCTCGCTGTCCGGAGCCAACTTCGACAGCAGCAAACCGGACCCCACGCCGATCTCCAGTACGCGCCGTGGCCGCAGTCCCCGGATTCGCGTTACCGTCGTGTCCCGCCACGCACGCATCTCGGAAAGCGGGATCGGCGCGTCGTCGTAGCTGCTCCGCCACACCGAGAAGCTTTCGCTGAAATCTCCGGATTTCGCTTCTTCCTCGTACGCGGAATCGTAAACCTGTTGCCAGTCGTCAACCTGCTGCCGTACCACTCCGTCGTCATCGGACGACTGCGGCCGGTCGAGCGGGGTGACGTAGGCGATCAGTTGCTGCTGTTCGGTGGCGACCACCGCGGCCCGCGCGACATCGGGATGGCGCGAAAGCACGCTCTCGATCTCGCCGAGCTCCACGCGGAACCCGCGAAGTTTGATCTGGTGGTCGACCCGGCCGACGAATTCCAACTCACCGTTCCGGTTCCAGCGGGCCACATCGCCCGTCCGGTACATCCGCGTCCCCGGCCTGCCGAAGGGGTTCGCGACGAACCGCTCGGCGCTGAGCTTCGGCTGTCCGAGATAGCCGCGGGCCAGGCCGTCACCGGCGAGGTACAGTTCGCCGGCGACCCCGATCGGCACCGGACGCAACTCGCCATCGAGCACGTGCACCTGGGTGTTCGCGATCGGACGGCCGATCGGCGGGGTGCGTTCGTCGTCGGGCACCGTGGCGATCGTGGACCAGATCGTGGTTTCCGTCGGGCCGAACAGGTTGGTGACCCTGGCCGACCGCTCGCGCATCCGGACGGCCAGCCCCGCCGGCAGTGCTTCGCCACCGACCAGCATCCGCACGTCCCGGAACGCGTCCGCCGTCGTGCCCAGCAGCACCTGCCACATCGTCGGCGTGGCCTGCACGACCGTGCAACCGCGGGTGGCGGCGAGGGCGGCCAGTGCCATCGGATCGCGGACCGTCTTCTCCTGCGCGAGTACCACCTGGGCGCCGTGGACCAGCGGCAGGTACAGCTCCAGCGCCGCGATGTCGAAGGCGACCGTGGTCACCGCCAGCAGGCGGTCGGCAGGGGTCAGACCGCACGGCTCGCGCATCGCGGTGAGGAAGTTCGTCAGGTTCGCGTGCGTGACCACGACACCCTTCGGCACGCCGGTCGATCCGGACGTGTAGATGACGTAGGCCGGATGCTCGGCCCTCAAGGGCCGGACACGGTCACCGTCGTCGATGTTCGTCGCCGCCTGCCGCGCCAGCCGCGCGACAGTGTCCGGGTGGTCCAGCACCAGGCGGGTCCCCGCATAGTCCGGTAGCACGTCGGTGATGTCCGTGGTGGTCACCATCAGGACGGGTCCGGCGGCGCCGAGGATGTAGCCGAGACGGTCGGCGGGATATTCGGGGTCGAGCGGGAGATACGTGCCACCGGCCTTCAGCACGGCCAGCAGGGTGACCAGCAACGCCGGTGAGCGGGTCATCAGGACGGCCACGATCGACTCGGGTCCGACACCGGACTCGATCAGCACCCGCGCCAGCCGGTTCGCCCGGACGTTCAGTTCCTCGTAGCTCAACTCCACGTCGCCGCAGGCGACGGCAATCGCTTCCGGATCTTCTCGTACCCGGGCTTCGAACATCTCCGGCATGATCTCGGGCGGAGTTTCGGCCGCCGTTTCGTTCCACGCGAGCAACTGGCCGCGTTCGGCAGGCAGCAGCACATCATGGGCACCGATGGGAAGATCGGGATCGGCCAGCAGGGCACTCAGCCATCCGGTCCAGCGAGCCGCGAGGTGCTCCGCCGTCGCACGATCGAACACATCGGTGCTGTACTCGATCACACCGGTGATTCCCGCGGGAGCGCCGCCGGAGTTCCGCTGTTCGTTCAGCAGGAAGAACAGGTCGAACTTGGCGGTGCGGGTGTTGATGTCCGTGGTGGTCACGTCGAGGCCGGGCAGCTCGAAATGCGTATCCGAATAGGGGAAAAGCCCGAGCATGACCTGGAACAGCGGGTGATGTGCGGCGGAGCGGGCGGGGTTGAGGATCTCGACCAGACGCTCGAACGGCAGATCCTGGTGCGCGTAGGCGGCGAGGTCGGTCGCGCGCACCCGGTCGAGCAACTCCCGGAAGGTCGGCTCGCCGGAGGTGTCCGTCCGCAGTACCAGGCTGTTCACGAAGAATCCGACCAGGTCGGTCAGTGCGTCATCGGTCCGTCCGGCGGCGGGACTGCCCAGCGGAACATCCGTTCCGGCACCGAGCCGCGTCAACAGGGACGCCAGGGCGGCTTGCAGGACCATGAAGACCGTGACCCCACTCGATCGCGCCACCGCGATCGCGGCACGGTGATCGTCCGCGGACAGCGCCACCTCGACCTGGTCACCGCGATACGAGGTCACCGTCGGTCGTGGACGGTCGTAGGGGAGGTTCAGCTGTTCCGGGATTCCGCGCAGTTCCGCGCGCCAGAACTCCACCTGGGTGCTCGCCGTGCTCGACGGGTCGGATTCCTCGCCCAGCAGTTCCCGCTGCCACAACGTGTAGTCCGCGTACTGGACCGGTAGCGGCTCCCAGTCCGGTGCCTTCCCGGCACATCGCGCCTCGTAGGCCGACGCCAGCTCCCGCACCAGGGGTTTCATCGACGAACCGTCCGCGGCGATGTGGTGCAGCGCCAGCACCAACGCACAGTCTTCCGGCGCCGTGACGAGCAGCTCGGCGCGCAGGGGAATCTCGGTCGCCAGATCGAACGAGTAGCGGGCCGCGCGTTCGATGGCGTCGGTGAGCTGTGCCGCGCTCACATCGGAAACCACCAGATCGACGGAAACCCGGTCCAGCACCTGCTGGCGGCCGACGCCGTCGACCTCGGGATAGATCGTGCGCAACGTTTCGTGCCGGGCGAGAACATCCCGCAGTGCCGAGGTCAGCGCTTCGCGGTTCAGCACGCCCCGCAACCGCAGGCAGAACGAGATGTTGTAGGTCGGGCTCGGCCCTTCCAACTGGTGGAGGAACCACAGCCGCTGCTGCGCGAACGACAGGGGCACCACCTCGGCGCGCGCGGCCGGCCGCAACGGGGGCTGCGGTGGCGCGGTGGCGGCATCCAGGCGCGCGGCCAGTCCGGCCGCGGTCGGGGTCTCGAACACCGCACGCACCGGGAGTTCCACCCCCAGCACCGACCGGACCCGGCTGATCAGCCG
>NZ_VJWX01000619.1 GCF_007713715.1 Amycolatopsis rhizosphaerae | reverse complement strand
CCCCTTCACGGTCGATACGGCTGTGAAGGGGCCCTTCACGGCCCTGGGCGGCACACTCAGGGTAGAGAGGCGAAAATAGGGGGCGGACCGGACGGGGGAGGACCACGGACGGAGCGTGATCGTGGCATTGACCATGATCAAGAACGGGGCCATCCTGGTCCCGGACACCGAGTCGGGAGGCAGGACATGAGCACCTTCGTCGTGGTCGGCGGGACCGGTCGCACGGGCCGCCTGGTCGTGGACCGGCTGGCCGCGGAGGGGCACGAGGTGGTGGTCGCGAGCCGCGGCGCGGCCGAGGCGCCCGCGGGCGCACGACCGGCCACAATGGACCTCGCCGCGCCGGAGGTGAGTGTGTTCGCCGGCGCCGACGGCGTGGTGATCTCCGTCGAGCCGCCCAAGGACCCGGCGCAGGCGGAAGCCGTGATGCACCACGGGGTCGCGGCCGTCGCCAACGTGGCCGCCCGTGAAGACATCCCGCTCGTGCTGGTCTCGCAGATCTACCTGACCCGCCCGGCCGAGCATCCCGAGATGGCCGAGCGGATCGAAGCGCGCGCCCGGGGCGAAGCGGCCCTGCGCACCAGCGGCGCGCAGTACACCATCGTGCGGCCGAGCTGGCTGCACGACCTGCCCGCCGACGGCGTCCGCGTCGAGCAGGGCGACACCGGCGACGGGCGCATCAGCCGCGCCGCGGTCGCCGACGCCGTGGTGGCGGCGCTGTTCGACCCGTCCGCTTCCGGCAAGACCTTCGAGCTGTACGACGACCCCGAGTCCCCCACGCCGGACTGGTCCACGGTTTTCGCCGCGCTCACCGAGGACCCCGAGCACGCGGGCCTCTAGGACCTGTTCACGGCCCCGGCGAGGTCGGCCCGTTCCCGGTGCCCTCAGGGCACCGGACGAGCTCTGCCCGCCGAGGAAACGCACCGGGCCGGCAGGTCAAAGCGGCGGGGGCAAAGGTTCCAGCACCTGCTTGTCGAGGTGCTGGTAGATGATCGAAGTGCGGAAGCCGACGATCTCGCGGCGGCTGGTGAACCGGTCGAGCAGGAACGTGTGCAGGTGCTCGATGTCCGGGGCGGTGACGTGCACCAGGAAGTCGTCGCTGCCCGCCATGGTGTAGACCGAGCGCACTTCCGGCAGGTCGATCACCGAGAGTTCGAACGCGGCGACCACGTCCCGGCTCAGCGGCCGCACCTGCACCGCCACGATCGCCTGTACGGAGCGGTTGAGGGCGCCAAGGTCGATTTCGGCGTGGTAGCCGCGGATCACGCCGCGCTGCCGGAGCAGCCGGGTGCGTTCCAGGCAGGTGGACGGCGCGATCCCGAGCTTGCGCGCGATGTCGCGGTTCGACTGCCGCGCATCCTCCTGCAGATGGCGGACGATGGCCGAATCAAGTTCGTCCACCCTGGCTCCGATCGCGCTCATCCCGAACTTCGTTCGGGCTCCACCCCACTGCCGCGCCGTCGAGCATAGCTTTTTTCCCATGGAGCATGAAGATGTGGTGATCCGGCGCGGCCGCCGGTCCGGGGTGACCCTGGTGATCGCGGCGCATTCCCGGGTACTCGGCCCGGCGGTCGGCGGGGTCCGCCTGCGCCGTTACCCCGACTGGCGTGACGGTCTCGAAGACGCGTTGCGCCTCTCCTCGGCGATGACCGACAAGTGCGCGGTGGCCGGAGTTCCGTTCGGTGGCGGTAAGAGCGTGGTCGCGCTGGACGGCGGCACCGAGCTGACCCCGGAGCTGCGCGAGGCCGCGTTCGAAGACCTCGGGGAGCTCATCGCCTCGCTCGACGGGTCCTATCTCGCCGGGCCGGACGTGGGCACCGGGCCCGCCGACATGGCCGTGCTGCGCAGGTATTCACCTCATGTGTTCTGCCTTCCGGAGGAGCAGGGCGGGGTGGGCTCGTCGAGCGGTCCCACCGCCGTCGGCGTGCTGGCCGCGCTCCGGTCCGCGGCCCGCCATGTCTTCGGCACCGAGTCGGTCGAGGGACGCCGCGTCGTGCTGAGCGGGTTCGGTTCGGTCGGGTCGCTGGTGGCCGAGGGCCTGACCGGCGCCGAGGTCATCGTGTCCGATGTGGACACCTCGAAACGGGAGCCTGCCCGGCGTCAGGGCTTCGGCTGGATCGAGCCGGACGAGGTACTGAACACCCCGTGCGACATCCTGGTCCCGGCCGCGGTCGGCGGGGTGCTGAGCCCGGAAACCGCGGCCCGGCTGGAGGCTTCCCTCGTCGTCGGCCCGGCGAACAACCAGCTCACCGACGACTCCGTGGCGGAACTGCTCGCCGACCGGGGCATCCGGTGGATCCCCGATTTCGTGGCCAGTGCGGGTGGGGTCGTCTACACGCTGGGCCGGGAGATCGAGAAACTCGGCCACGAGGAGGCGATCGCACGGGTCGAGGCGATCGGTTCCACAGTGGACATGGTGCTGAGCGCGCCGGGAACTCCGCTGGCCGCCGCGCGGGCGCTGGCAGCGGAACGGCTCAAGCACGGACGGGGCTGAGCTCGGGACGTTTGGCCGTCCGGCCGTCTCCCGAGGACCGGCCCCGCACCCGCCGCGCCACCCAGGGCCCGGCGAAGGCGCCCAGCCAGCGCAGTTCGGCCGTCACCGCCTGCCACACCGGGCGTGGCGGCAGCGCGGGCAGCGGCCGGGTCCAGCCGTCGTCCGAACCGGGCAGCCCGATCGCGGCGGCCATCGCCGCCGCGATCCGCTCGTGCCCCAGCGGGCTCGCGTGCAGCCGGTCTTCGCTCCACAGGCGGAAATCGGTGAGGACGGCGGCCGAGGAGGCGTCCACCACGGTCACGCCGTGCCGGGCGGACGCGGCGAGGATGCGGGCGTTGAGTTCCCGCACGCGGGCGCCGAGCGGGCGCGCGATGGGCATCATCCGGCCCACGTCGGGGAAGGTCACGGTGATCACGTGCGCACCGGCGCCGGTCAGCGCGGCGAACATCTCGTCAAGGCTGGCGGCCACCGCGGCGGCGTCGAACCCGGGGCGGATGAGGTCGTTCATCCCGGCCATCACCGTGGCCAGGTCCGGCCGGAGCGCCAGTGCCGGTGCGAGTTGTTCCGCCAGCACCTCGGCCGCCCGCCGTCCGCGCACGGCGAGGTTGGCGTATTCGAGGGCCGGGCTCGTCTCGGCGAGCAGTTCGGCGAACCGGTCGGCCCAGCCGCGGTAGCCGCGGATCTCGTCCCCGTCGCCGAGGCCCTCGGTCTGGCTGTCGCCGAGGGCGACGTAACGGCAGTAGCTCACCGGTTCACTCCTTCCGCCCGGCGACGGAGCCGGTCAGCCCCGCATCGTAGGCCTCGCGGGCGTCGAGCAGTTCGTCCCAGTGCTCCTGCGCCCAGTCGCGGGCGACCGCGATGGGCCCGAGCAGGCTGCGTCCCAGCGGCGTCAGCTCGTACTCCACCATTGCCTGCCCGGCGTGGCGGATCACGAAACCGGAGCGCTCGAGCGAGCGCAGCGACTGGGTCAGCACCTTGGGCGTCACGCGCCACAGCGGAACGCGGAGTTCGGAGAACCGGCGCGGCCCGCCTTCGAGGCAGCAGATGACCAGGGGCGCCCATTTGTCGCCGAAGCGCATCGGAAGCAGTGACGACGGGCAGAGCTCGTCGAACATGTCGGCTGGCAGCGGTTTCCTCACCTTTACCACGATAATCGGTTTCCTGGAGGTAACCGGGGTCCGCGCTACCGTCGCCGCATGACGAACATCGTGATTTTCGGAGCCGGGGGCCGGGCGGGCAGGCAGGCGGTATTGGTGGCGCTGCGC
>NZ_VJWX01000618.1 GCF_007713715.1 Amycolatopsis rhizosphaerae | reverse complement strand
GTTCCGGTGGTGTGGTTGCGCGTCTGCTCGTCGACGTTCACGTCGTCGGCCGAGCCGTCCTTGCCGTCGACGACCAGGACGTGCGAGCCGTCCGGGCTGTCCACGTAGATCCGGCCGTCCTGCCCGAGCGCGGGCCGGACCTTGCCGTCCTGGCCGGGCACGTTCTTCACGCTCTTCAGCGAGCCCTTGCCGTCGTAGCTGAGCACGTTGTGGTGGGCCTCGTCGACCAGCACGACCGTGTGCGAGGTGGCGAGCGGTGCGGTGAACTTCCCGTCCTTGGGCAGATCGACCGTGACGGGAGGGGCCACCGGTCCGCCCTTGAGCAGCCCGGCGGCGTCGATCAGCTGCAACTGGCCGCGGTCGGGGTCGACGACGGCAAGGCGCCCGTCGACGGAGTTGCCCGCGATCTGGGCCGTGGACGGCAGGTTGATGCCGAGGTCGGCCGGATCGCCGAGCCCGTCCTTGCCGACCGGGTCCAGGAGACCGGCCCTGAGGTCGACCGCCACCGGGTGGTCGTCGACGACGATCAGCGCGCCGTCGTGGCCCTGCGGCAGCCGGGCCGGGCAGGCCAGCAGGGCGGCGCCGCGGGGAAGCTGGCAGAGCGAACCGTCGTCGATCCGGTGGAGCCAGACGGTGCCGTCGGAGGTCGCCACCGGTGCGGACAGCGGACCTCCCGCCGGGACCGTCGCGGCCGGGTCGCCGAGGCGCACGACCTGGCCCGCGTTGCGGTAGACCAGGTACGGGCCGTCCGCGATCTCCAGCACCACCGGTTCCTCGGGGGCCGGGGGAGTGCGGCTGCTTTCCACCGTGAGCGTCGACTTGTCGAACTCGGTGATCCGCGACCGTTCGACCACGTAGCCGGAGCGTGCTCCCTGCGCGATGGGGCTGCCCTGTTCGGCACCGGGCACGCTCGCCTGCCCGTCCACCTGTCCGGTCGAACCGTCGACGTGGACCGCGGCCTGGGACGCGGTGTTGTAGACCCAGTGGCCGACCTGGATGAACTGCAGGCCGGCGGGCAGCGGTGCCTGGCCGGTCACCGCGACGCCGAGCGTGCCGAGGCAGCCGACGACCAGAACGACGACCGCGGCGCGGCTCCGCAGTGCCGCGAAGATCCGGCGCCGCGCGGGGGATTTCGGGCTGGTGGAGTCCATGGTCACCCGGCGACCCTAGACACGGGTGATACAGCGTTGATACATCCCGGAATCGGGCCGTGCCCGATGGGCACGCCGGGGCGCCACAGCGTCGCGTACACGAACGGTGACGCTAGCGGCGGGCGATGAAATATCGATGAACAGGGTTGTGTCATGGGAGGGGAAAGCGCTCTCCCGGATCCGCGGGAGGTCCGACCGATCCTGGCACGACCCTGGCGAGCGAGCGAGCGGGTCCGTGTCCCGGCGCCCGCTCGGCGGAGCGGTCTCGAACGGCCCATTCCGCCTTCCTTAATTGAACAATCTGTCAAGAAAATCGAGGCGGCGTTTGTCGGGTACCGGGGGAGACGGGCGGAAGAAGCGAAAGGGAAATGTGTGCGAAAAAAGGTCAACAATGCGGTGATCGAGCGGTTAGTATCGGGGCCGTGGGAGATTATCCCTGGCGAGTGGGCATCGTGGGCCACTCGGGCGCGCTGGTGGGGGCAGGGGTACTGCTGTCGGACCGGTACGTTCTGACCTGCGCGCATGTTCTCGCCGGTGGCGATGCGGAAGAACCCGGGCCGGAAATCGGCATCGAGTTCGTCGGTTTGCCGCACCGCCCCCCCCGGACTGGCCGGGGTGGCCGAAGACGGGGGGATTCCGCGGCGCGGGGACGAGTCCGGCGACCTCGCCCTGCCGGAACTGAAGGATGCCGTGCCGGACGCCCGGCCGGCGCCCCTGCTCGACATCGCCCTGCGCGACCGCGAACTCAAGGTGCAGGGCTATCCCGCCGGAAGCGGTTTCACCGCGTGTGGGCCCGGCTCCGCCGGCGGGCCCGAGCGGGCCCAACGACGAGTGGGTGCAGGTCGATCCGCGCGGTGCGGGGCCGAGGGTGCGCCGCGGTTTCAGCGGGGCCGGGGTGGTGGACGAGCGGACCGACCAGGTGGTCGGCGTGCTGGTGGCGACATCGAGCCGGACCGATCCGGACTGCGCCTGGCTGACCCCGGTGGACACGATCGCCGGTTACCTGTCTCCGGTGGCGCGCCTGGTGGCCGGTGAAGCGGCGGCCGACCCGGTCTTCCTCGCCTCGGCCCAGGACCGCCTGGCCGAGGTGAGCGGCGGCGGGCGCCGGGGCGGCGCGAACGAGGGGATGATCCGGGCTTCGCACGTCGTGGCCGACTGGTTGCGCCCGGCGGACCGGGGCGTCGTGGTGAACCTCGTCGGGCCCAAGGCGGAGCGGGTGGGCGTGCTGGCCGCCTTCGTCGCACTGGCGGATCCGGTGTCCCGCAGGCGGTTGCCCGCCGACGAGGTCGCGGTGGTGCCGCCGGGGCTGATGCTGCCGATGCGCAGCGTCGATCTCGCGCTGGACGCGACGGGCCGGACCACCGCGGAGGTCGCGCGGAAGATCGCGGAGCGCATCGGGATCGATGCCGGGGCCGGTGACCGGGAGTTCGTGCCCGGGGTGGTGGCCGCGGCCGCCTCGATGTCGCTGGTGATCGACTCCGCCGACGAGGCGGCCACCCCGGATTCCCTGGCGCACGACCTGCTCGGCCCGTTGGCCGAGCGCGCGCCCGGCCGCGGCGGCAGGCTGGTGCTGGGTTCCGGCGGGGAACTGCTGCCGGAACACACCGGCGAAGTGGTCTGTGTCGGCGAGTGAAGGCGCGCTCCTGACCGGGTTCGCCGATGCCGGGCAGGCGCTGTTCAGCACGCCGAAGCCCGGCTGCTACCTCTACCACGCCGCGTCCGTGGACAACACGAAGAACCGGCTCCAGCCGGGGAAGGACTTCGACTTCTTCCCCTTCCCGAAGACCGGCGAGGCCTCCTCCGGCGTCAACGAGGTGTCCGCCGACTTCGCGGTACTGGTGCGGCAGACCCCGCAGGCGAAGGAACTGGTGAAGTTCCTGGCCTCCGACGCGGCGCAGGGCATCTGGCCCGCCCGGCCCGGCAGCGGCGCGCTGTCGCCGGACCGCAACATCGGGCTCGGCGTCTACCCCGACGAGGTGAGCAGGTCCCTGGCGCGGATCCTGACCGGGGCCCCGGTCTGCCTGGACGCCTCCGACCTGATGCCGTCGAGCCTGAGCAACGCGTTCAACCAGGCGATGCTCGCCTTCCTGAGCGACCCGGCCCGCTACGCCGACCCGGCGAACGTCCACGCGCTGCTGGCGAACCTGGACAAGGTGGCGGCACAGGCCTATCCCGGCAACCGCACCCTGAACTACCACTGTGGACAGTTCTGAAAGGACAGGGAGGAAGATCCGGTGACGCAGCTGACCAGGTTCCGGCTCGAGGACGGCAGTTCGGTGGTCGTCGAGGTCGCGGAGGAGGAGGGGTTCACCAGGGCGGGCCGGACGGATCGCGTCGTCGACGCGGTGGGGGAGTCCTTCGAACAGGCCCTGCAGAAGGTGCAGCACGCCGCGAGCGCCGCACTGGACCTTCCGGCACTTGTGTCCCACCCTCCTGCGCTTGTGTCCCACCTTCCGGCGCTTGTGTCCCACGTTCGACAGCCCGAGTCCCACGTTCGGCCCGTGCGAAGGCACCTTTCTCCGCGGTGACCCGCCTGCAAGCAGGGGTGCGCGGTGCTGTGAGGGGGTCCCTCAAGGCACCCATCCCCGCCTGAGCGGGCAACTCACCTGCACGAGGGTGGGAC
>NZ_VJWX01000617.1 GCF_007713715.1 Amycolatopsis rhizosphaerae | reverse complement strand
ACCGTGCCCACCCGCCCGCGGGCGACACCGTGGGCGACGTGATGACCAGCCCGGCGACCGGGATGAGCCCGGGCTGCGACGTGGCCGAGCTGAGCCGCGCGCTGCTGGACTCGCGCATCCGCGCGATGCCCATTGTGGACGGTGGCAGGGTGGTCGGGATCGTCACCCGCGGGGACATCGTCCGCACCTTCGCCCGCGAGGACGCGGAGATCGCCGCGGACGTGCGGCGGCACCTGTCCATCTACGGCGGCCCCGACCGCTGGCAGGTCGAGTGCAAGGACGGGGTCGTGCGCATCCTCGACGAATTCGACAACGCGACGGACCGGCACGTGGCGACCGTGCTGGCCGAAGCGGTACCGGGAGTGGTCAGCGCCGAGACGCTGGCCGGGAACAGGGAATGAGACCGATGACTGACGTGAGCAGTGCCGTGACGGGTGCGATCGTGGTGGGCGTGGACGGTTCGGAGCCCGCCGCACAGGCAGTACGCTGGGCGGCGCGCGAGGCCGCGCTGCGCCACCTGCCGCTGCACCTGGTGTACGGGTTCGACCCGATGTTCGGCTACTACGGCGGTGGGCTGCCCGCGCCGCAGAGCCTGTTCGACGAGCTGGAGGCCTTCGCGCAGGGCAAGCTCACCGAGGCGGCCGACCTCGCCCGCGAGATCGGGCCGGAGCTGCGGATCACCACTTCCCGGCCCAACCAGCCGCCCATCCCGGTGCTGCTGGAACTGGGCAAGAAGGCCGAAATGATCGTGCTGGGCGCCTCCGGGCGCGGCGGGTTCACCGGGATGCTCGCCGGCTCGACCACGATCGCGGTGGCCGCGCACGCCACCTGCCCGGTGGCCGTGGTGCGCACGCGTGCCGACGGCACGGTGCCCGCCGAGGGCCCCGTGGTCGTCGGGGTGGACGGCAGCCGCACCAGCGAGCGGGCACTGGGCGTGGCGTTCGACGAAGCGTCCTGGCGAGGCGTGCCGCTGATCGCGGTGCACTCGTGGAGCGACGTCGACTACCTGACCAGCGTGCCGGTCGAATACGCGCTGCTCGAACAGGAACCGCCCGACGAGGAGCAGCGGCGCGTGCTGGCCGAAAGCCTGGCCGGCTGGCAGGACAAGTACCCGGACGTGCAGGTGGAGCGCGTGGTGGTGAAGGACCGGCCGCGGCACCAGCTGCTCGAATGGGCGGGCAGGGCGCAACTGGTCGTGGCGGGCAGCCGGGGCCGTGGCGGGTTCACCGGCATGCTGCTCGGCTCGACCAGCCAGGCGCTGATCCACCACGCCGGCTGCCCGGTGCTGATCGTGCGCCCGGAGCAGGCCGGATGAGCGTGCCCGCCGGGACCCGGCCCGCGGCGCTCACCGCGGTCGAACTGTCCCAAGTGGACGCGCAGTGGCGGGCGGCGAACTACCTGACGGTGGGCCAGATCTACCTGATGGACAACCCGCTGCTCGCCGAAGGGCTGCGCGCCGAGCACGTCAAGCCGCGCCTGCTCGGCCACTGGGGCACCTCGCCGGGACTGAACTTCGTCTACGCCCACCTGAACCGGCTGATCGTGGCCCAGGACCTGGACATGATGTTCGTGACCGGGCCCGGCCACGGCGGCCCGGCCCTGCTCGCGAACACCTGGCTGGAGGGCAGCTACCCCGAGGTGGCACCGGAGGCTTCCGCCGACGCCGAGGGGATGCGGGTGCTCTTCCGCGAGTTCTCCTTCCCCGGCGGGGTGCCGAGCCACGTGGCGCCGGAAGTGCCCGGCTCCATCCACGAAGGCGGCGAGCTCGGCTACTCGCTGGCACACGCCTTCGGCGCCGCCTTCGACAACCCGGACCTCATCGTGGCCTGTGTCGTCGGCGACGGTGAGGCCGAAACGGGGCCGCTGGCGACCAGCTGGCACGCCAACAAGTTCCTCAATCCGGCGCGCGACGGGGTGGTGCTGCCGATCCTGCACCTCAACGGGTTCAAGATCGCCAATCCGACCGTGCTGGCGCGCATCTCCCCCGAGGAGCTGGACCAGCTGCTGCGCGGCTACGGCTACGCGCCCCACTACGTGGAGGGCGACGAACCCGAGCGCATGCACCAGCTGATGGCCGCCACCCTCGACGAGGTGCTCGCCGAGATCCGGCGGATCAAGGACAATCCCGACGGGCAGCGGCCGCGCTGGCCGATGATCGTGCTGCGCACGCCGAAGGGCTGGACCGGACCATCCAAAGTAGATGGACAGCAGGTGGAGGGCACCTGGCGTGCGCACCAGGTGCCGCTGCCCGCCGTCCGCGAGCACCCGCACCATCTGCGGGCGCTCGACGCGTGGCTGCGCTCGTACCGGCCCGAGGAGCTGTTCGACCCGACGGGGGCGCCGAAACCCGAGGTGACCGCGCTCATCCCGCGCGGAGCCCGGCGCATGGGCGCCAACCCGCACGCCAACGGGGGGCTGCTGCTCCAGCCGCTGCGGCTGCCGGACCCGGCCGCGCACGCGGTCGCCGTCCCGCGCCCCGGCACCACCAGCGCCGAACCCACCCGTGTGCTCGGCGAGTACCTGCGGGAGGTGTTCGAACTCAACGACACCCACCGCAACTTCCGCCTGTTCGGCCCCGACGAGACGGCCTCCAACCGGCTCGACGCGGTGTACGAGGCCACCGGCAAGGACTGGCAGGCCGCCATCGAACCGGTCGACGAGCACCTCACCCGGGACGGGCGCGTGCTCGAGGTGCTTTCGGAACACCTGTGCCAGGGCTGGCTGGAGGGCTACCTGCTGACCGGGCGGCACGGGCTGTTCTCGTGCTACGAGGCCTTCGTGCACATCGTCGACTCCATGGTCAACCAGCACATCAAATGGCTGCGGGTGAGCAGGAAGATCCCGTGGCGCCGTCCGGTCGCCTCGCTGAACTACCTGCTTACCTCGCACGTCTGGCGGCAGGACCACAACGGGTTCTCGCACCAGGACCCCGGTTTCATCGACCACGTGGCGAACAAGAGCTCCGAGGTGGTGCGCGTCTACCTGCCCCCGGACACCAACACCCTGCTCGCCGTGGCCGAGCACTGCCTGCGCAGCCGCGACTACGTCAACGTGGTCGTGGCGGGCAAGAACGACAGCCCCAACTGGCTCGACGCCGAACAGGCGGCGCTGCACTGCGCGCGGGGGGCGAGCATCTGGGAATGGGCGAGCCTGCACCCGGAGCGCGAACCCGACGTGGTGCTCGCCTGCGCCGGCGACGCGCCCACCACGGAGGTGCTCGCCGCGGTCACCCTGCTGAAGCGGTACCTGCCGGAGCTGGCCGTGCGGGTGGTCAACGTGGTCGACCTGATGCGGCTGCAGCCGGACACCGAGCATCCGCACGGGATGAGCGATCGCGAGTTCGACGCGCTGTTCACCACCGACCGGCCGATCATCTTCGCCTACCACGGCTACCCCTGGCTGATCCACCGGCTGGCCTACCGCCGCACCAACCACGGCGACCTCCACGTGCGCGGGTACAAGGAGCACGGCACCACCACCACGCCGTTCGACATGCGCGTGCTCAACGACATGGACCGGTTCCAGCTGGTCATCGACGTGATCGACCGCGTGCCCGGGCTGATCCGCAGCGCCGGGAGCGTGCGGCAGGCGATGACCGAGACCCGGGAGCGGCACCGCCGCTGGATCGTCGAACACGGCGAAGACCTCCCCGAGATCCGCGACTGGTCCTGGACCGCCTGAGGGACTGGGAAAAGCCGTGAAGGGTCCCTTCACAGTCGTATCGACTGTGAAGGGACCCTTCACGGCCAACACTCAGGCGGCGGAAGGGGGGATC
>NZ_VJWX01000616.1 GCF_007713715.1 Amycolatopsis rhizosphaerae | reverse complement strand
GGGGTCGTCGTAGTAGTCAGTTCGTGCCATGGGTGACCTCTCGTGGCGTGGTCCAGTCGGCTGGCTTCGAGGCGTTCCACACGTCGTCGAAGTGGCGTTCGAAGCGCGTGAACAGGCCCTGGGTTTCGGTTTTGCGCAGGTGCAGCAGCGGCGCGGTGGAGCCTGGGGTGGCGAACAGGTGCGGTGTGACGAGCATCTGGTCATCGAAGCGGAAGATCGAGTTGTAGAGCGGGATGTCCTGGTAGCGCACCTGGAACCCCTCCACCCCGAGTAGCGGGGTGAAGTGCTTCATGGTGGTTTTCACCCTGGCGACGATGGTGATGGGCTGGTCTTCTTCCTGGTCGCGGTAGGCGACGTGCGGGGAGTCGGGGTTGGCGATCGCGGCCCGGACCGTGCAGCCGTTGGCGCACTTCTCCCGCAGGGTGTCCACGAACTGCGGGTGCTCCAGACACAGGAAGTACAGGGTGTAGCCCAAGAGATCGATGCGTTTGGTGGCGCCGGAGATGAGGTCCCACCAGGCGGCGGAGGTGAAGTGCGACCGGTAGGGGTAGGTCGCCACGATCTCCGACCCGCTTCCGCTTGTCGCGGGGCGGGGCGCGGCTGAGTCGCGCGTCCTGGTCGGCTTGGTCCCGTTGCCCTGGGGTGCGGTCAGGTCGAGGTCGTCGGTGGCTTGTTGGAAGAGTTGTTCCGCTGTCCAGCCGGGGAACATGGCTTCCAGGATCCGGCAGTGGTCGGGGTAGGGGAGCCCGACGAGGTCGCCGGAGAGCCAGCGGTAGAACTGCGCTTTCCGTGGCCACCCGCCTTTGAGGGAGCGGTCCAGCCTGTCGGCGATCTTGTCGTATTCGCGGCAGAACGCTCGGTGGCTTTGTAGGTGCCGTTGACGCAGCAGGATCTTGAGGACGGGAGACCCCCCGGTCCCCCGGGAAGCGGTCGTCTCGTCGTCCACGCACCCACGCTAGCACAAAGAAGAGACAAGAAGAGACAAGAAGAGACTATCTGAGGCAGAGAAGTTCAAGATCAGACCTTCACGGCACTGCGAGCAGACACCCGTCCGGCCGAATCTTGTGGTGTGCCGCCCCATGACGCGGCGTGAAGAAGCGAAGACCACGAGAAAGGCCTTTCAAAACCATGGCGATTTCCAGGGGGCATAGGTTCCCGATCGAGTTCGATGAGGCGTTCCCGCAGGGTTTGGTGATGGTGGGCGAGGTGTCCCCGGACAACGAGTACCAGTCGCGTGAGGACCGTTCGGCGGGGCGCCCGGCACGGCAGCGGATCGACGAGGTCTCCGGGAAGCGGCAGTGGAAGGTGACGGTGACCGACCCGTCCGAGCCCAACGCGAAGCGGGCGTCCTTCGAGATCACGTTGGTGGCGGACGTGCAGCCCGTGCCGACCACGGGTGAGGTTCTGCCGGGGATGCGGCCGATCGAACTGGAGGGATTGACGGCGGAGCCGCGTGTGGCGGGCAACGGGGAGTTCAAGTACCAGACCTACCTGTTCCGGGCGACCGGGTTCAAGGCGGTCGCGAGCTCGGGTGGCCGGTCCTCCAAGCAGACCGGTGAGCCGGTCGCCAAGGCCGCGTGAGGGGACAACCGGTGATGAGCAACGAGAACCTGCAGGTGCACACCCCCGGCGGAGCTCCCGGCTACGTCTACGAGTGGCTGGCTGATCAGCTCGCGGCGCGGATCGAAGCGGGTGAGCTGCCGGTGCACTGCCCGCTACCCAACGAACGCACCCTGGCCGAAGAGTACGGCGTGTCCCTCGGGACGGCACGCCACGCGACCCGGGTGTTGAGGGCGCGGGGCCTGGTGGTCACGGTGCGCTCGAAGGGCACCTATGTGGCCCAGCAGCCCGCGACCGGCGGGTGACAGGGTGATCGTGGTGCCACGGCGGCTCGATGCCCTGCGGCGTCGCTGGCGGACTCACCGGCGGTGCCTGCTCTGCGGTCACAGTCGCTGGGTCATCCGCAACCGGGTGTTCGTGTGCCGGGCCTGCTCGACCCATCACGACCACTAGAGACAGTCCACAACAGACAGCCATTCCAACGCGCGGGGACGTGCGGCGATGAAACACGTCCCCACGCGAGTCACTGGAAAAGCTAAGGCGCAGAAGCGGAAACGGGCGTCCAACCATCTTCCGCTTCTGCGCTGTCTACCTCTGGAGCAGACAGATGCAAACCCTAGACAACGCGCACCAGCGCGTGTCAAGCCACCGCGTTCCGACGCGGTATGCCGTAGGCAAGAAATTCACCCGGTCGCTGCCCGACGTTCCCGCTCCGGAAGCGGGTGGCCGGTGATGAACGCGCACACCTTCGGTGTTCTCCTTCTCGGCGGTGCGGGCCTGGCCCTCGTGGTCTGGGTCCTACACAAGCTCGGCAAGGCCCTGGCAGCGATCGCGGAAACCCTGGCCGCAGCGGCGGTGGTGTTCCTCGCGCTGTGGTGGCTGCTCAAGGGCCTGGGCTGGCTGGTCAAGCAGATCGTGACTCACCCCCGCACTACCCTCGTCGTGCTGGCCATAGCGGCGTGGTGCCGGTGGTGGGGCTGGCTGTCCCTCCTGCTCGCCGTGCTGATGCTGGCCGCTGGGCTGACGGCCTGGTGGTGGTTGCACCTGGTCTCCTTCGATCAGTGGGCGGGGCGGTTCCTGCGGTCGTGGTGGTTCCGCTGGGCCGTCTACGCCCCGAAACTGCCCGGTTGGCTGCACGCCTGCGGGCTCAGTGTGAAAGACGACAGCATCCCCGTCGATGTCACCGTGACCCTCGTCGGCCGGAAGAAGATCAGTCGCAATCAGCAGCCCTCCCGGGTGCGGATCCCGAAGGTTAAGCGGGTGAAGTCCGGGCCGTCATGGGATGAGGTGCGGGTGGAGCTGGTGCCGGGGCAGAAGCCGGAGGACTTCGACGACGCCGCTCGTGCCCTCGCCTCCGCTCGCAAGGTCGCCCGCTGTCAGGTGCGGGAGGTCGCGCCGAATGTCGTGTCGATCGACTTCCAGCGGCGGGACCTGCTCGCCCACCCCGTGCCCTGCCCCGACCTCGACGAGGCGGCGGTGGATCTACGCAGGGTGTGGGCCGGGCGCACCGAGTACGGGCAGGACTGGCACGTACCCCTCCACGGCTCCGGGAGCCACACCCTGACCGCGGGTGCCAGTGGTGCGGGGAAGAACTCGGTCATGTGGTGCCCGCTCGTCTCCATCGGCCCTGCCATTCGGGATGGCCTGGTGCGGGTGTCGGGGATTGACCCGAAGGGCATGGAGCTGGCCTACGGGCGGGGGATCTTCCACCGCTACGCCGTGACGGGCAAGGACACCCTCGAAGTCCTCGATGACCTGGTGGCGGCGATGGATGAGCGGAAGGCGGAGTTCGCCGGCCGGGTCCGCACCGTTCCGATCAGCCGGGAGCATCCGTTGGAGTTGGTGGAGTTCGACGAAATCGGGGCGCTGACCAAGTACATCGATCGCAAGACCCGCGAACAGATCGTGGAAAAGGTCGCCCTCCTGACCACCCAGGGCCGGGCACTCGGCTTCACCGTGCGCGGCTATGTGCAGGAACCGACCAAGGACACGGTGCCGGTGCGGGAGTTGTTCCCCCGCCGCATCTGCCTGCGCGTCACCGCCAAAACGCACGTCGGGATGGTGCTGGGGGATCAAGCCTATGAACGGGGCGCGTGGGCGAACCGGATCGAGGAATCCGCGGCGGGTGTGGGTTACGTGTGGGGCGAGGGCCTGCGCGAACCCCTGCGCGTGCGGGCCGGGTGGGTGCCGGACGAGACGGTGAAGGCCCTGGAAGCCTTCGTCACCGCCGG
>NZ_VJWX01000615.1 GCF_007713715.1 Amycolatopsis rhizosphaerae | reverse complement strand
AGCTGATCACCATCGACGCCCGCGTGGTGGTCGCCAGTGTGGACACCTACCTGAGGTTCGCCGACGCGGTCAACCGTCTGGAGATCTCCGAGACCGAGAAGAAGGGACTGCCCGATCTGATCGAGGGCGTCACCTCGGGGGCCGCGAAGTCCAAGACGAAAGGGGTTATCGAAGCGGCGGGTGAGAAGCTTCAGGACTTCCTCGGCGAGGCCCAGCGTGAACGCGAGCGCGCCACCCGGGGCAGGAGGGGCGATTGAGATGACGGGGACGACGACCCGGGAGACCGCGCCGGAGCAGACCGCACGACCTGAACCGTCCGAACAGGACACCGTCGTTTACGTCTACGGGATCGTGCCCGCCGACGTCGAAGCCGAACCGGACGCGCGCGGCGTGCACGACAGCGAAGTCCGGGTGGTCCGGTGCGACGACATCGCGGCACTGGTGAGCAAGGTTCCCCGAGACGAGGCGCTGGGCCGTCCCGCGGACCTGACCGCGCACGCCGCGGTGCTCGACGGGACCGCGGCCGCCGCACCCGTGCTGCCGATGCGCTTCGGCGCGGTGGTCGCCAGCGAGGAGGCCGTGACCGGCGAATTGCTCACCGAGCACCACGACGAGTTCGCCGCGGCCCTGACCGAACTGGAGGGCAAGGCCCAGTACGTGATCCGGGGGCGTTACCAGGAGAACGTGGTGCTGAGGGAGATCCTCGAGGAGAATCCCCAGCTGGCCCAGCTGCGGGAGTCGCTCCGGGGCAAGCCGGAGGACGCGACCCGCAACGAGCGCATCGCGCTGGGGGAGCACATCAACAACGCCATCACGGCCAAACGCGAAGCCGACACGGCCACCATGACCGAGGCGATCGCCTCCGTGCTCGATGCCCCCGTCAACGTCCGCGAGCCCACCCACGAGGAGGACGCCGTCTACCTCGCGGTGCTGGTGGAAGTGGCGCGGCAGTCCGATTTGGAGGAACTGGTCGACCGGGTGGCCGAACAGTGGCGGGACCGGGTGGACGTCGAGCTGCGGGGGCCGCTGGCCCCGTACGACTTCGTGGTCACCCAGCAAGGCCAGGGGTAGTGGTGCGATGGGCCTGATCACCGGCATTCTCGGTCTCCCGTTCGCCCCGGTCCGCGCGGTGATCGCGCTGGCCGAGGTGATCGAGCGGCGGGTGCAGGAGGAGCTGCACGACCCCGCCACGGCGCGGCGTGAACTCGAAGAAGCCGAACGGGCCCGCGCGGCGGGTGAGATCACGGCGGAGGAAGAGGCCGAGATCCAGCAGGCGGTGCTCGACCGGATGGCGCGCGCCCCGGGCGCGAAGGAGAGGTGACAGGCATGGCGGTCACACCGCCGGAGAGCGGGGAGAAGGAGCTGACGGCCGCCACAGCCGGGCTGCTGGCCCTGGAACACGTCCGCAAGCTGACCATGAAGACCCCCGTCGGGGTCACCATGGTCGAACCGGCCGAGGACGGGTGGGTCGCCGAGGTCGAAGTCGTCGAGGAGCGGCGGATTCCCTCCTCGGCGGACATGCTCGCCCTCTACGAGGTGGAGATGGACCTCGACGGGAACCTGCTGGCCTACCGGCGTACCCGGCGCTACGGGCGCGGGCACACCGATCCCGGGACGGGCGGGCGATGAGCGTCGGACCACGGCCCACCACGACGGTTTCGCCGCAGAGCAGTGTGAGCACTGTCGGCGGCGGGCAGTCCTCGACCAACCTCGGCGACATCCTCGAACGAGTTCTGGACAAGGGCCTGGTGATCGCCGGGGACATCCGTGTCAACCTGCTCGACATCGAGCTGCTGACGATCAAGCTGCGGCTGGTGATCGCCTCACTGGAGACGGCGAAGGAGGTCGGCATCGACTGGTGGGAGAACGACCCCTGGCTTCGGGGCCAGGATTCGAAACTGGAACTGGAAAACCAGCGGCTGCGGGCCAGGATCGCCGAACTGGAGGAAGGCGCACCGCCGCAGCAGGCGGTCGGCGAGCGGGAACCGCAGCGCGTGCTGGAGGACGACGCCGGTGAGTGAGCAGGAAGACCAGCGGGGAAGCTGGCTGTACGCGGTCACGACGGGACTGGATCCCGGTGTGCTCACCGCGCTGAGCGGTGTGGCGGGGGAGCGGCCCCACGCGGTCGAGGCCGCCGGGCTCACCGCCGTGGCCGGCACCGTGCCGCTCGATTCGTTCGGCGAGGAGGCGTTACGCCGCAACCTGGAGGACATCGACTGGCTCGCCACGGTGGCGCGTGCCCACGACGCGGTGGTCGACGCCGTGGTCCGCGCCCGCCCGGCCGTGCCGTTGCGGCTCGCCACCGTCTACCACGACGACGACCGCGTCCGGGCGGTACTGGCCGAACGGGAGGGCGACTTCCGTCGCCTGCTCGACCTGGTGAGCGGGCGCACCGAATGGGGCGTGAAGGCCTTCCTCGACCCGTCCCGCCTCCGCGAGCCGGAACCCGCGGCCAGCGGGGCGTCCGGGCGGGGTGCCGGTGCGGCGTACCTCCGGCGCAAGCGCAGCCAGCACCTCGCCAGGGAACGCGCGGAGCAGATCGCCGCCGAGCAGGTCCGCGCCATCCACGAGGCACTCGCGGCCCTGTCCGCCGAGGCGCGCACGCATCGGCCGCAGGCCCGGCAGCTGGCGGGCAACGACCTGCCGATGATCCTCAACGGCGCCTATCTGGTGGACGATTCCGCGTCGGCGGCGTTCGCGGAGGCGGTGGCCGCCCAGGACCGGGCGCACGAGGCGATCCAGTTGCGGCTGACCGGCCCGTGGCCGCCCTACTCGTTTTCCGCCTGGGAGGAGGAGCCGTGACCGAACCGGCACCGCTGCCCGGCACCGACCGGCAGATCGCGCTGGTCGACCTCCTCGACCGGGTGCTGGCAGGCGGGGTGGTGATCACCGGCGAGCTGACACTGTCCATTTCGGACGTCGATCTCGTGCGGGTGTCCCTGCGCGCGCTGCTGGCCTCGGTCGGCTCACTCGAGGCGGTCGAGCCGTCATGAGCGAGGCACCCAGGGCACGGCTCAACACGGACCCGGAGACCGCCCGGCGCGGGCTGGCCGGGCTGGTCCTCACCATCGTGGAACTGCTGCGCCAGCTGATGGAAAAGCAGGCGATCCGCCGGGTCGACCGCGGTGACCTCACCGACGAGCAGGTCGAGTCCATCGGCCTCACCCTGATGCGGCTCGACGAGGCCATGCAGGAGCTGTGCGACCACTTCGGCCTGACCCCCGACGATCTCAACATCGACCTCGGCCCGCTGGGCCCCCTGCTGCCCCGCGACTGAGGGGGTCCCTCACGGCGCGGGCGTCAGTCACGGGGCACGTCGGCGCCGCACTCGTGGACGAAAGGCCCTGTGCGGCGGGGCCGGGGCGGCGAAGGCTGGCCAGTGGACAACACGGGCGCGAGCAAGGAGCGTGACATGGCGGACTGGCCGGACGACACCGACGACGTGGTGTTCGAGCAGCTCGAAGGGCAGGACACCCTCGACTACGAACACCCGGAGGACCCGCTGGACGAGGGGTACTCGGCCGCCGAGGCGCCGTGGGGGGCGACGGACTGGGGCACCACCGGCCGCGAAGCGGCCGCGGGGGAACACCTGGCCACCCGGCTCGCGCGGGAGGTCCGGGAGGCGGGGGCGGCGCCCGAGGTCGACGGTCTCGGGGACACGAGCGACACCGAGGGCGAGCTGCTCGACCGGGAGGTCGGCAACCTGCGGGCGGGCAGGCTCACCGCCGCCGAGGGTGGGGACGCCGAGCTGTTCGCCACCGACGTCGGCGTCGATGGCGCCGGTGCCTCGGC
>NZ_VJWX01000614.1 GCF_007713715.1 Amycolatopsis rhizosphaerae | reverse complement strand
TTGCGAGGGATGGCCGGGTTGCCAGGGCTGCTGCTGCGGCTGTTGCTGCGGTTGCTGCTGGGGCCACCAGCCGGGCTGGTTCGGGGGTTGTGTCACGCCGGTCACCGATTCTGGATCTCGCCCATGCGGGCGTAGAAGTCGCTCACCGCGGCGCTGTCGGGCAGCACGGTGACGTCGGCGGGGTCGGGTACCTTGGGCAGGTCGTTCTGGCTTGCCGTGCCGTCGAGCCGGTAGTGCTCCTTGATCTCGACCTCGTGCCCGCCGCCCGAGATCGTGCCCGTCATCTCGATCTCGGTGAGCCTGCCCTTCGGGTCGAGTTCGATCCGCGTCCGCAGCGCCTGCGCCTTCATCTCGGCGGTGATCTGGCTGAGGATCGAGTTCGGGAAGACGACCACCCGGTTGTCGATAAAGGCGCCGAGTGTGACGTCGGCGATGAGTTCGAGGCTGCCGTCGGCCTTGCTGTTCGCGCTCTTGGCGGCCCTGCCCTGGTCGATCGAGTCCGACACCGCACCGAGCATCTTGCACACCTCCTGTGCGCCGGCCCAGAAGCATTCGCTGAGGTCGCCGGCGGTGTAGGGCATCGACACCCAGTGGGTGGGCGCGAGGCTCGCGTACACCGGACCGAGCAGCATGTACTCCACCGGGCTGTTGGCCGGATGATAGGTGTCGAGGTACTCGTTCGAGTCGCGGTTGGAGTGGTTCTTGGCGAGCCGGGCCGGCGGGCGGCCCAGCTGAACCGCCGTGACGGTGCTGTTGATCTTCTTGTCGTCGAACCGGGCGAAGGTGTCGAGTACGCTCTTGCGGTCCTCGATGCCGCCGAACTGGTCCGAAAGGGATTTGAGGGTCTTGGCGAACTTGGCGCTGACGTAGGCGGCCGCGTCCTCGCCGTTGGGCACCGCGGTGCCCGCCTTCGCGCTCCCGCACGCAGTGACGAGCAGGCAGGCGCAGGACAGTAACGCGGCCAGCCGCGTCTTCACCCGGACGGCGTGCACCCGTGCTACCCCCAGAGTGTGAACGTTGGAGCTGCCTGACGTGATCGACTGCCTTCAGACTAGTATGGCGGTCGCCGGGTACCCCACTTCACAGAGCTGGAAAGTGAGGGGGTATCTTCATATGTCGTTGTGCGCTGCGGCGTTAACGCGCTAGGCCCGCACTCGACCCCACACGCAAGTTGACGACGAGGTAGACCCTTGCCCACGTACAGCCCCAAGCCTGGCGATGTCACCCGTGCCTGGCACGTGATCGACGCCGAGGATGTCGTGCTCGGCCGTCTCGCGACCGAGGTTGCCACGCTGCTGCGCGGCAAGCACAAGCCGACCTACGCCCCTCATGTGGACACGGGTGACTTCGTCATCATCGTGAACGCCGAGAAGGTGGCCCTCACCGGCAACAAGCGCGAGCAGAAGTTCGCGTACCGGCACAGCGGCTACCCCGGTGGTCTGCGCAAGCGCTCCTTCGGCGAGCTGCTCGACACGCGCCCGGAGCGGCTGGTCGAGAAGGTCGTGAAGGGCATGCTGCCGAAGAACAAGCTCGGCCGGGCGCAGGGGAAGAAGCTGAAGGTCTATGCCGGCCCCGAGCACCCGCACGGCGCGCAGCAGCCGCAGCAGCACGAGATCACCAAGATCGCGCAGGTCGTTAAGTGAGTGAGGAAACGTTCGTGACCAGCACCGAGACCGAGGCCCCGGAGGTTGCCGAGGGCACCGAGGCGATCGTCACCAGCGAGACCCCGGCCGCGCCCCGGCCGTCGCGCGCCGCGGGCGGCTCCGCCCAGACCGTCGGCCGCCGCAAGGAGGCCGTCGTCCGTGTGCGGCTCGTCCCCGGCACCGGCAAGTTCAAGCTCAACGGCCGTCCCCTCGAGGAGTACTTCCCGAACAAGGTGCACCAGCAGCTCATCCGTGAGCCCCTGGTGACCGTCGAGAAGCCGGACTCGTTCGACATCTTCGGCAACCTCACCGGCGGCGGCATCTCCGGCCAGGCCGGTGCGCTGCGCCTGGCGATCGCCCGCGCGCTCGTCGAGGTCGACGCCGACGACCGTCCCGCGCTGAAGAAGGCCGGCTTCCTGACCCGGGACGCCCGTGCCACCGAGCGCAAGAAGTACGGTCTGAAGAAGGCCCGCAAGGCCCCGCAGTACAGCAAGCGCTGACGGCAGGACATCCAAAGGCGCCCATCCCCTCCGGATGGGCGCCTTTGTCGTTTCCGTGGTCGTTCGCCGCCTGCCCGGGTGCCCGTCCGGCCACCCCCGAGGTACGGGCTACCGTCAGGTTCGGGGGCGTTAGGTTGTCCGGGTCGCAGAGGACTCGAGGAGAGGATGAGATGGCTCGCCTGTTCGGCACCGATGGAGTCCGGGGTCTCGCCAACGCGGATCTCACCCCGGAGCTCGCGCTCGCCGTCGCCGCCAGTGCCGCCCGGGTGCTCGCCGCGCACGACCGTTCCCACCGGCCGGTGGCCGTGGTCGGCCGTGACCCGCGCGCGAGCGGGGAGATGCTTGAGGCAGCGGTCGTGGCCGGACTGGCCTCCGCGGGCGCCGACGTGCTGCGGGTGGGCGTGCAGCCGACGCCGGCCGTCGCGTACCTGGTCTCGGCGCTGAACGCCGATCTGGGCGTGATGATCTCGGCCTCGCACAACCCGATGCCCGACAACGGCATCAAGCTGTTCGCGGCGGGCGGGAACAAGCTTCCTGACGACATCGAGGACGAGATCGAGGCGGGAATCGGCGCCGAGACACCGCGCCCCACCGGGGCGCGGGTGGGCCGCGTCTCGGACGTGGATGACGCGGTCGACCGTTACACCGAGCACCTGCTGGCCGCCACGCCCCACCCGCTGGCCGGGCTGCGCGTGGTGGTGGACTGTGCGAACGGGGCGGCCTCGTACGCGGCTCCCGAGGTGTACCGGAAGGCCGGGGCCGAGGTCATCGCGATCCACGCCGAGCCGGACGGGATCAACATCAACGACGGCTGCGGATCCACCCATATGGAGCAGCTGCGGACCGCGGTGCGTGAGCACGGTGCGGACCTGGGGATCGCGCACGACGGGGACGCCGACCGCTGCCTTGCCGTGGACGCCTCGGGTGAACTCGTCGATGGTGACCAGATCATGGCGATCCTGGCGCTGGCCATGGCCGAGTCGGGGGAGCTGGCCCGCGACACCCTGGTCGCCACCGTGATGAGCAATCTGGGGCTCCACCTGGCGATGCGTGAGCGCGGCGTGCACCTGAAGACCACTGCCGTCGGTGACCGCTACGTGCTCGAAGAGCTGCGTGCCGGGGGGTACGCGCTCGGGGGCGAGCAGTCGGGCCACGTCGTCTTCCCCGCGCTGGCGACCACTGGGGACGGCCTGCTGACCGCGCTGCGGGTGATGAGCCGCGTGGCGGCCAGCGGCAAGTCACTGGCCGAACTCGCCGCCGTGATGCGGCGGTTGCCGCAGGTGCTGGTGAACGTGCGGGTCGCGGACAAGGCCGCCGTGGTCGCTTCGCCCGCGGTCGCCGAGGCCGTGGCCGAGGTGGAGGCCGAACTCGGTGAACAGGGCCGGGTGCTGCTGCGCCAGTCGGGCACCGAGCAACTCGTCAGGGTGATGGTCGAGGCTCCTTCGCAGGAGATCGCGCAGGCCGCCGCCGACCGCCTGGCCGGGGTCGTCGCCGCGGTGGCCTGAACCTTCCGATTCGCCGGAACGACTGTCTTCTCCTCGCCCGGATCGGTAGATTTTGTACCCATCTGACGGCACCGAACACCTGGCTGTCACGTCGTAGGTGTGCAGAGGCCGATCGGGACCTAGGCGACGAGGGGGAGAGCATGGCCTGTCTCTT
>NZ_VJWX01000613.1 GCF_007713715.1 Amycolatopsis rhizosphaerae | reverse complement strand
CCGCTGCTGTGAGGGGACCCCTCACAGCAACCCGCATCCCCCTTTGCAGGCCCTCACCCCCGGCCGGAGGGACCGGGGCAAGCCGTGAAGGGTCCCTTCACAGTCAAATCGGCTGTGAAGGGACCCTTCACGGCCAACACTCACGCGACCTTGCCGGAGCCCCGGTCGAAACGGCTGTGAGGGGGCCCCTCACGGCGAACCGCGGCCGGCAAAGGGCGCGCTTTTTGTCGGACGGTGTGAGTAGCCTGAGGCGGTGATCATTTCTCGGGCACCGGTGGGCGCGCCGTCGTGGTGGCCGGATCTGCTGCGCGGCAACGGGATTCTCGCCGACCGCGACGGCAGGGAGCTCGCGGCCTGGACCGCCTTGGCCGGCCCGGCCGCGGAATTCCCGCTCGCGCTCCGGCTCGCCGCGCTCGCCCGTGCCCTCGCCGCGCACCTGTCCGAAGTGGACGTCGAGCACCGGCGGCGGCTGTTCGAGATCCTGGAACGGGTGTTCGTGACGGGCAGCGAGTACGACGCGGCAGCGGTGGCCACGGGATTCTTCGAGGCGCTGCTCAACGCCTGGGACCGGGGTTTCCCGCTGCGGGCGGTGTGGTCGCAGCTGGGCCCCGAATCGCGGGCGTACTGCCTCGCCTGGAACGAACTGTCTGGGATGGACAGTCCGGAGTGGATGTACGAGGGCGACGTCGGGCGTTGACGTCCTGGGGGAGGGCGCCCCGCCCAGGAGAAACGGCCGCGGCGTTCGCGGCGGCTTCCGTTCCGGCCGTGACGGCGAGTTCGGCCGGCCGGGCATCGAACTCGACGGCGAAGGAGCGTCCGGCGCAGGTCAGGCGTCCGGTGGTGACCGACTGGAACGCCAAGGCCCACCGGTGGGATCTTTCGGGTCTAAAGGCCGCGCGGGGACGGCGTCCTGAGTTCGAAGGCCAGCAGGATGTCCGAAACACCCCGGAGCAACGCGCTGAGCCCGACCCACAGCACGAGTGCGGCGGCCGAGTGCGCCGGGGAACCGGCCGCCCAGAAGGCGATCCCGAATGCCGCGGCGGCGAGAACCAGGCGCAGCCACCACGGGCCGTTACCGGCCGGGCGCGCCAGTGCCGCCACGAGGTCCGAACTGCCCTTGGCCAGCAGGAACCACGCCACGATCCGGATCAGGGCGTGGAAGGTGGGCTGCGGCCAGACCAGCGCGACGAGTCCCAGTGCGAAGAACGCGGCCGCCAGCACCGGATGCCACCAGCGTGCCCCGGACGGCAGCGCCGAATAGGCCAGCTCGCACAGCGCCATCGCGATGAACGTCAGCCCGGTCACCACCGACAGCGCCCAGGCCGAGGCCCGGTCGAACTGGAAGACCGCCAGCGAGAACACCAGCCAGGCCCCGCCGAGGACGAGCGGGACCCACCAGGCGGGCCGGATGGCGCCCGCCACCGGGTTCCCGGTCGCCGGCGGCGTCACCGGGCCGGCTTCATTTCCCGCCCGTGGGCGATGATCGCGTAGATGATCACCACATCCAGTGCGATGACCAGCGCCGACCAGGCGGGGTAGGCGTTGACGAAGCCCAGGTTCACCAGCGCGCTGATGGCGGCGAGGATCACGCCGACGACCCGGGCCACCGTGTTGCCGGAGAGCAGCCCGATCCCGACGAGCACCGCGAGGATGCCCAGGGCGAGATGCACCCAGCCCCAGACGACGTAGTCCACGTTCACCACCAGCCCGGAGGCGGTGATGAGGTAGTAGCCGGGGTTCACCACGGCGACCAGCCCCTCCACCGCGTGGAACAGGCCGAGCAGGATGAGCATGATCCCGGCGAAGGCGATCCAGCCCGTCCACCCGGTCACGTGCTCCGGCCGGGCCACCGGGCCCGGGAAGTCCCCATCCGCCGTGTGCGGGGTGTTGGCCATGAGTCCTCCCTGTTTCGGTAGAGGCTCTAGCTCAGCAGGATCCGGTGTGGGTGGCGTGCGTGTCCTCCTCCGCGGGGGATGAACCGGACGGGGCGGGACGTGGCGAGGACGCCTCACCCGGTGCGGACGAGGCGAGGCGGCGGTCCGGTCGTTCCCTCCGTCCACAGTAGACGGAGAGGGTCGGGCAGTTCGGCCTGCCCGATCGGGACGTTGGGCCCTCCAGCCGGCCGGGACCGGCGGGCACGGTGGGGGGTGCGGATGTCCCGCGGAAGACAGGAGGTGCCATGGGCACGAGCAGGCTGAACGAGCATCTGTGGATCGTGGGCGGCGGAATCGCCGGTATGGCGGCGGCCGCGTTCGCGATCCGCGATGCGGGCTTGCCGGGAGACCACGTGCACATACTCGAAGAGCTCGGCCTTCAGGGCGGCTCGCTCGACGGGGCCGCGTCGCCGGTCCAGCCCGGCGCCTACGTGACGAGGGGCGGCCGGATGCTCGAAGAGGAGGCCTACCGGTGCGTGTGGGACCTGTTCTCCACCATCCCGTCCCGCGACGATCCGTCGATCTCGGTGAAGGACGAGATCCGGCGGTTCAACGAGCGGGTGAAGACCCACGCGAAGGCCCGGCTCATCGACCGGGACCACCGCATCCTCGACGCCGCCGACTACGGCTTCTCCCTCACCGACCGGTTCGACTTCCTCCGGCTGATCGCCACCCCGGAGCCGATGCTGGGCAGCAAGCGCATCGAGGAGCTGTTCCACCCGCACTTCTTCGACACGCACTTCTGGCAGATGTGGCGGACCACGTTCGCCTTCCAGCGCTGGCACTCCGCGGCCGAGCTGCGCCGCTACTTCCTGCGCTTCATCCAGGAGTTCGGCCGCATCCACACACTGGAAGGGGTGCGCCGCACCGTCTACAACCAGTACGACTCGATGGTCGTGCCGCTGCAGCGCTGGCTGCTGGCGCAGGGGGCCGAGGTCCGGTTCGCCACCAGGGTGCTGGACGTGGACTTCGCCGGAACCCCGGAAACCGGGCGCCGCGCCACCCGGCTGCACGTCCTCGACCGCGAGGGTGAGCACCGGATCGAGCTGGGGCCCGCCGACCACGCCGTGATCACGCTCGGGTCCATCACCGCGGATTCCACCTACGGAGGCAACGACACGGTTCCCGAGCTCATCCGCGACCGCCGGGACCACGGCTGGTCCCTGTGGGAGAACATCGCGCGGAAGGCGCCCGATTTCGGGCGGCCGATGACCTTCTTCGGCGCGGTGGACGAGCACAAGTGGGAGTCGTTCACGCTCACCATGCGCGACCGCGTCCTGCTCGACCGCATCGTCGCCTACACCGGCAACGAGCCCGGCACCGGCGCGTTGATGACCTGGGTGCGGTCCGGCTGGCATCTGTCCATAGTGGTTCCCCATCAGCCGCACTTTCCCGGCATGCCGGAGCACACCTACACGCTGTGGGGCTACGGCTTCCAGGTTGACGACGAGGGCGACTACGTCCGCAAACCCATGGCGCGGGCGACGGGCAAGGAGATCGTCACCGAGCTCGTGCACCAGCTGGGCTTCGAAGACATCCTCGACGAGGTGCTGGCCGGCACCGACGTGACCAGCGTGATGATGCCCTACGCCTCGGCGCTGTTCGCCTGCCGGGCGCCGGGCGACCGGCCGAAGGTCGTGCCGGAGGGCGCCCGGAACTTCGCCTTCCTCGGCCAGTTCGTGGAAATCCCCGAAGACGTGGTCTTCACCGTCGAATACTCGGTGCACGCGGCGATGATCGCCGCCTACACCCTCTTCGGCGTCGACCGGCCGATTCCCCGGATCTACCGGGGCCTGCTCGACCCACAGGTGGCGGCCAAGGCCACCCGCACCCTGATCGGCGGGTAGCCCGGGCCGGGCGCTCCGCGTCACCC
>NZ_VJWX01000612.1 GCF_007713715.1 Amycolatopsis rhizosphaerae | reverse complement strand
CTGGGGTTCCGCACCGGCGGCGGCCGGGGTGGGCGCGGGCGATGAGCCGCCGTTCTGACGGCGCCGTCGATACCGTCCGCGTCGGCCGGCGGGCCGGCTACGACTCTCCGGTGCTTGCCAGATGGTCCAGAGCCAGGGACCACCAGTTGTCCGGCTGCTCGAACGAGAATGGGTCGATACTCTTCAAGCGGTTCGACAGGTCGTGGAGTGACTCGCGCGCCGCGAACGGATCGTCGGCCGCGAGGGCCTGATGCCGGCCGATTTCGTGCAGGAACTCGACAAATTCGCTCAGGTTGTTGTTCACGATCTCGCCCTGCGGCCGCGTTCCACCCATTTGGAGCAGCATGACGAAGCCTTCGTACGCGCTCACGGAGAAGCGCATTCCGGGATCGCCGGGAGGTCCTCCGATGATCACCTCCCGATGCTCCTTGCCCTCTCGCGTAACAATGTCGAAGACCTTCAGGAACTTCGGGTGGCCTTCGACCTGGGTGGTGAAGAACGGTGGACTGAATCGGGGAAGTCCCACCGTTCCCAGAACTTCCGCGTCTTCCGCGCGCAACCTGAGAAGCTCGACGTCGGACGGCGGCACGGTGATGATGTTTCCGTCGCCATGGAGTTCGGTCATATCCTGATGTGTGATCATTTTTTCCTTCCCGGCAACTTCGGTGCGGAATTCCGGTTCGCGTGCCTCGCCGGCGGAGAGTGATGTCCTCGACCAGAGTTCTGTTCGCGTCGAAGCGATCGGCGAGGCCGCTCGGAAGGCATGACAGTTCGGAGGCTGCCCGACCGGTCGAGCGCTCGATCGAAGTCGGCACGATGTGGTCGACGAGACAAAGAAAAACCCCAGTTTCGAGTGCCCGGCAAGGGCACGCGTAATAGTGATCGCAAAACCCTACCCCATAGGCAACCAGTCCACTCCCGTCGGGGCGTCGGTTGTGGATCTTCGCAGGTCGATCGGTGATCACGGTGTGGCGCCCGGGGCGTGTCGGTCCTTTGTGGAGGGTGCCGCTCTGGTTATGGCGCAGGCCGGGCCGTTGGCCGTGTTTCGGGCCGAGGTTGCCGAGTCGAAGCGGCAACGGGGGCAGAGTATCCGCGCGCTCCGCAACGCGACCGTCACGTGAGTCGTCCCGGCCTCCGTGCCGGTGTGACCTCCGGCCGGATTTGACGTCGCGGGCGCCGAGTGTCACACTCGAACACGAGTTCGAAGTCCGTGCCTGTCTTCCCCGCAGGCCTCTCGGGTGAGGTGCAGTGTGGGATGGCGGAATCCGGTTCAGCCGTGGACCGGACTGGAGCGGGCGCTCGACGGTCGCGGGCCGGTGCCCGGTGACGGCAACGATTCGCCGGCGTGGTCGCGCAAACGCGAGGGCTACCGGGGCGCGCCCGTCGATCTGCTGTCGCGCGCGATCAGCGACAGCCCCGGGGTGCGGGTGCCCTACGCGGAGCTGCACTGCCACTCCAGTTTCAGTTTCCTGGACGGGGCTTCCGATCCGGAGGAACTGGTCGAGCAGGCGGCCCGGCTGGGCCTGGACGCGATCGCGCTGACCGACCACGACGGCATGTACGGGGCGGTCCGCTTCACCGAGGCCGCCCGTGAGCTCGGGGTGCGCACCGTCTACGGCGCGGAGCTGTCGCTGGACCTGCCCGCGGCACAGCACGGCGAACCCGATCCGGCGGGGGAGCATCTGCTGTGCCTGGCGCGCGGTGTGGAGGGCTACCGGCGGTTGTGCCGCGTGATCTCCCACGCCCAACTGGCGGGACAGGAGAAGGGCCGTCCGGTCTACGACCAGGACGAGGTCGTGGAGGAGCTGCGGGGACACGTCGTCGTGCTCACCGGATGCCGCAAGGGCGCGGTGCTGCGTGCGCTGACCGACCACGCCCTGGTCACCGGCCGGATCGGGGACGCGGCGGCCGCGCTGGAGCGGTTGGCGGACCGGTTCGGCGCGGAGCACGTCGTGGTCGAGCTGACCGACCACGGCGACCCGTGGGACGACGACCGCAACGACGCGCTCGCCGCACTGGCCGCCCGGGCCGGGCTGCCCACGGTGGTGACCAACGGCGTGCACTACGCCCGCCCCGCCGACACCCCGCTGGCCGACGCGCTGGCCGCGGTGCGGGCCCGCCGCGGCGTCGGCGAGCTCGAAGGCTGGCTGCCCGCACACGGCATGGCCTTCCTGCGTTCGGGAGAGGAGCTGGCGCGGGTGTTCGCCCGCCGCCATCCCGGGGCGGTGCAGCGCGCCGCCGTGCTGGGGGTGGAGTGCGCCTTCGACCTCGAACTCGTCGCCCCGCGGCTTCCGCCGTACCCGACGCCACCCGGTACCGGCGAGGCCGGTTACCTCCGGCGCCTGACCTGGGACGGGGCGGCCCGCCGCTACGGGGCCCGCGACCAGTCGCCCCAGGCGTACCGGCAGCTGGAGCACGAGCTCGACGTCATCGAAAAGCTGGGCTTCCCCGGCTATTTCCTCATCGTCTGGGACATCGTGGAGTTCTGCCGCCGCAACGACATCCTCTGCCAGGGCCGCGGATCGGCCGCCAACTCGGCGGTCTGCTACGCGCTGGGCATCACCAACGCCGACCCGGTCAGGTGGGGCCTGCTGTTCGAACGCTTCCTGTCGCCGGAGCGCGACGGGCCGCCGGACATCGACGTGGACATCGAGTCCGACCGGCGGGAGGAGGCCATCCAGTACGTCTACGAACGGTACGGGCGCCATCACGCCGCGCAGGTCGCCAACGTGATCACCTACCGGGCCCGCTCGGCGCTGCGGGACGCGGCGAAGGCCCTCGGCTACTCGCCGGGGCAGCAGGACAGCTGGTCGAAGCAGGTCGACCGCTGGGCCGGGATCGCCGCCACCGCCGGGCAGCGCGATCACGACATCCCCGCACCGGTGCTCGAACTCGCCGCGCGGTTCGAAGACCTGCCGCGCCACCTCGGCATCCACTCCGGCGGGATGGTGATCTGCGACCGGCCGGTGTCGGAGGTGGTACCCGTGGAGTGGGCGCGGATGCCCGGCCGCACCGTTCTGCAGTGGGACAAGGACGACTGCGCCGCGGTCGGCCTCGTCAAGTTCGACCTGCTCGGCCTCGGCATGCTGTCGGCCCTGCACTACATGCTCGACCTCGTCCGCGAACACGAAGGGACCGACGTCGACCTGGCGCGGCTCGACCTGGCCGATCCGGCCGTGTACGCGATGCTCCGCGCCGCCGACGCGGTCGGCGTGTTCCAGGTGGAGTCGCGCGCCCAGCTGGCCACCCTGCCCCGGCTCAAACCGCGCGAGTTCTACGACCTGGTCGTCGAGGTCGCCCTGATCCGGCCCGGCCCGATCCAGGGCGGTTCGGTCCACCCGTACATCCGGCGCCGCAACGGCGAGCCCTGGTCGCACCCGCACCCGAAACTCGCCCGCGCACTGGACCGCACCCTCGGGGTGCCGCTGTTCCAGGAACAGGTCATGCAGATGGCCGTCGACGTCGCCGACTTCAGCCCGGCCGAAGCCGATCAGCTGCGCCGGGCGATGGGCGCCAAGCGGTCCGGCGCGAAGATGGCACGGCTCGCCGACCGGTTCTTCCGGGGCGCGGCCGCCAACGGCATCACCGGCGAGGTGGCCGAGCGGATCTTCGACCAGATCGCGGCGTTCTCCGGCTACGGTTTCCCCGAGTCGCACTCGCACAGCTTCGCGCTGATCGTCTACGCCAGCGCTTGGATGAAGCGCTATCACCCCTCGGCGTTCCTGGCGGGGCTGCTGCGCGCGCAGCCCATGGGGTTCTACTCGCCGCAGTCGCTGGTGGCCGACGGGCGGCGGCACGGCGTGCTCACCCTCGGCCC
>NZ_VJWX01000611.1 GCF_007713715.1 Amycolatopsis rhizosphaerae | reverse complement strand
ATCGTGGCGTGGACGGCGAAACCGCCCTCCGGGCGCGGCCCGGCCCGAAGCGAGCCGCCGAGGTCGCCGACCCGTTCGCGCATCCCCAGCAGCCCCACGCCCGGCACGAAGTCCCGGCCCCGCGTGCCCTCTCCGTCGTCCGCCACCGCGATGTCCACTTCGTCCTCCCGGTACTCGAGCCGGACCGAGGCCGTGGCGGTCCCCGCGTGCCGGGCGATGTTGGTCAGCGACTCCTGGACGATGCGGTACGCGGCCAGGTCCACCGGAGCGGGCAGCGGCCGAGGCTGCCCGCCGACCACCAGCTGAACCGGCAGTCCCGCCTCCCGGACCTCGGCCAGCAGGGCGTCCAGCCGGTCCAGGCCCCGGGGCCGGGGGGCGTCGTCCCGCAGCACCTCCAGGGTGGACCGCAGTTCCCGCATCGCCTCGCCACTGGCCTGCTGGATGGCCAGCAGCGCCTCGGGCACCGGCTCGTTCCGCTTGTGTGCCAGGTGCACCGCCACCCCGGCCTGCACCTTCACGATCGAGATGCAGTGGGTGAGCGAATCGTGGAGTTCACGGGCGATGCGCAGGCGTTCCGCGTCCGCGCGGCGGCGGGCGGTCTCCTCACGGGTGGCCTCGGCGTCCTCGGCCCGCCGTTGCGCCTGGGCCAGGTTGAGCCCGCGCTGCCGGGACAACTCGCCCGCCACGCTCGCCGCGACCAGCCAGCCGACCAGCAGGAACCAGCGCTGGAACACCTCGGGGGGCTGCTCACCGCTCCGGCCGAAGGCCAGATCGCCGCCGAAGCCCGCGGCGAGGGCGGCCAGCACGGCCAGGCCCGCGAGGGGACGGTGCCCCGCTTTCACCGCGGCGTGCAGCGCGAACATCTCCGGCACCGCGGCGACCACTCCGGGGTAGCCGCGGAGCAGGTAGGTGGCGAGGCACAGCGTGGTGACCGCCAGCACCGGCAGGGGTGCCGCACGGCGGAGGACCAGTACGAGTGCCGCGAGCACCAGCAGGGACACACCCAGCAGGTCGAGACCGGTGCGGCCCGGCGGGGCGGTGACGGCACCGACCGGCACCAGCACGGCGAGCCCGGCCGCGAGCGCCAGATCGCGCCCGACTTCCTTGCGCATCCGCCCACAGTAGGCGATCCGCGCGCACGAAGGCGTCGGGCGAGCGTGGTAGTGGCGGCCTGCTTCCCCCGTGGTATCCGCGGGTGCCCTACGACGCGGGCGGTAGCGGTGAAACCCCTCCCCCGCCCGACGACGCGGGGCCGCGGTGGGCGGCATCGTCTTCGACCATCCGAATCCGAAAGAAGGTCGACGTGACAGCAGATCCCGTTCCCCGCCGCCGCTGGCCGTTCCTGCTCCTGCGCGCCACGACGGTCGTGCTCGCCGCGCTGGCACTGGTCCAGACCGCCCTGGCGGGCGGTTTCCTCGCCGGGCACTACGACGCACTGAAGATGCATTCGATGACCGGTATGACGATGGGTGCGCTGGCCGTCGCGCAGGCCGTGGCCGCGGTGTTCCTGTGGCGGGCGGGCGGTCCGCGGGCGGTACTGGTGGGCGGACTCGCGCTGCCGGTGCTGCTGGCCGGGCAGGTCCTGCTCGGCATGACGCGCGTCCTGATCGTGCACGTGCCGGTCGGCGCCCTGCTCGTGGCGGGCATCCTGCGGATGGCCGCCTGGGTGTGGCGCGCTCCGCTGCCCTCCCGCGCGGTGGGAGCACCGGCGTGAAGCGGCGCACTGTCCTGCGGCTCGGCGCGGCCGCGGTGGGCGCCGGGGTGCTCGGTGCGGGCGTGCCGCTGGCGGGCAGCCTGCTCGCCCCGGCCCAGCCCGGCCGGCTGCTCGGCAGCACGGCGCCGCTGCCGCCCCGGTACCGGGTGCCGCTGCCGGTCCCGCAGGTGGCGGCGCCCTCGGCCACCGACGGCACGACCGACTACTACGAGATCACGCAACGGGAAGCGGACCTGCGCATCCTGCCCGGCCTGACCACGCGGGCGTGGACCTACGGCGGCACGTTCCCCGGCCCGACCCTCCGGTCGCGGTCCGGCCGCCGCACCGTGGTCCGCCACCGGAACGCGCTTTCCGAACCGACGGTGGTGCACCTGCACGGCGGGCACACCCCCGCCGAACACGACGGCTACCCCACCGATCTCGTCGCTCCCGGCGGCGCGCCGCGGGACTACGCGTATCCGATGGACCAGCGGGCCGCCACCCTCTGGTACCACGATCACCGCATGGGCCGCACCGGTTCGAGCGTATGGCGCGGGCTGGCGGGCTTCCACCTGGTGACCGACGACGAAGAGGCCGCGCTGCCGCTGCCGCGGGGACGGCGGGACCTGCCGTTGATGATCACCGACCGCTCCTTCGCCGCCGACGGGTCCTTCCAGTACCCCGCCGCGCCGGAGGGCGGTGCCACCGGCGCCTACATGAACGGGGTCCTCGGCGACGTCGTCCTGGTCAACGGGGCGCCCTGGCCGGTGCTGGCCGCGGACCCGGCGCGGTACCGGCTGCGCCTGCTCAACGCCTCCAACGCGCGCCGCTACCGGCTGGAACTCGACCCGCCGCCGCCCGGCGGGGGCGCACTGGTCCAGATCGGCAGCGACGGTGGCCTGCTGAGCAGGCCGCTGGCCCACGACGCGCTGGAAATCGCGCCCGGGGAACGGTTCGACGTCGTCGTCGACTTTTCGCGGTACCGCCCCGGGACGAGCGTGCGGCTGGTGAACCGCCTCGATTCCGGCCCCGCCGGGGAGGTGATGCGCTTCGACGTCACCGGCACCGATCGCACCGACGACTCGGCGGTGCCCGCGCGGCTGGCCGCCGGGGGCGGGGAACCGGATCCCCGCGACGCCGTGGCCACCCGCACCTTCCTGTTCCGGCAGGGCACCGACGGCCAGTGGACCGTCAACGACCTCGCCTACCAGCCGGGGCGCGCCCTGGCCCGGCCCGCCCTGGGCAAGGTCGAGATCTGGCGGTTCGTGACGGACTTCCACCACCCCGTGCACGTCCACCTGAACGCCTTCCGGGTGCTTTCCCGCAACACGGGCGGGCCCGGTGCCTACGACCAGGGCTGGAAGGACACCGTGGACGTGCGGCCCTCGGAGGCCGTCGAAATCGTCACGCGGTTCACCGACCACGCCGGCACGTTCCTGTTGCACTGCCACAACCTCGAACACGAGGACATGGCCATGATGGCCGACTTCGTCACCGCGTGAGGGTGCGTGCCCGGTGCCTCAGCCGGTGACGCTGGGCGCCCCGGTCTCGATGTGCCCGGCGAAGCGGCGGGACCAGCCGCTGTCGCCGGAGACGGTGACCGTGAAGTCGTACCAGCCGCCGGTGTAGGCGACCGCGTTGAAATAGTCGCTCACCGTCTGCCCGGCGGGCACGCTGTAGGTCCACGGCCCGTCGCCCCGGTAGTTGTCCGAGGTGACGGTGAAGGTCTGCGCCGAACCGGATCCGTTGACGAAATCCAGCCACAGGGCCAGTTTGCCGGTGCTGGCCGTGACCGCGATCCGGGAGCGGGCCTCGGCGTTCTTGGCGGCCCCCGTGGCGTTGCCCCGCAGCCGCCGCAGGAACCGGTTCGGCCCGACCACCGTGAAATCGTAGTTTCCGCCGCCGAAATTGGTGCCGCAGTTGAAGAAGTCGGTGACCGATCCGTTCGCGCCCGAAGACGGGTCATAGGCGGGCACGGTGTACTGCCAGGGGCCGCCGGAGCGGTAGGCGTTGGCGTAGACCGCGAAATGGGCCGCCTTGGTGGCGAGCGGGCTTTCGTTGGTCATCGTGATGTTGAGCTGGATGACCCCGTTCGAGCCGTAGTACCACGACGAGACCGAAGCGTTGGTCTGGCACGGCAGCGCCCTGGCCGGCTTGGTGCCCGCT
>NZ_VJWX01000610.1 GCF_007713715.1 Amycolatopsis rhizosphaerae | reverse complement strand
GTTCGATGGCCGGTGCCGCCTTCGGTGTCTTTTCCGGTGCGAACTTGAGCACCCGGAACAGCATCTCCGCGACGGGTTCGTCACCCACGTACCAGGTGGTCTTCGTGGTGACGAACCAGCCTTCGCCCAGGGCCGTCCTTTTCGGACCGACGACGCCCTCCAGTTTCGTGGACGCGGAAACGTGCTCCCCGTGGCGCAGATACCGGTGGTAGGTCTGCTCGGAGTTCGTGGCCACCACCGAGGTGTAGCCGGCTTCGTCCAGGACGGCCATCATCGCGCCGAGCGGATCGTCCTCGGCCCGGTGCCCGTGCAGACCGTTCATCGTCCACACCTGGGCCATCGCCGGGGGCGCGACCAGTTCGCCGTGCACGGACGCGGCGGCGAAGGCGGGGTCGGTGTACACGGGGTTGGTGTCCCCCAGCGCCTCCACCCAGTTGTTGACCATGGCCTGGTTGACGGGGTCCCGGGCCAGGCGCGGCCGGGACTCCCCCTGCGCGGCGATGCGGGCCGCTTCCTCTTCGATCGTCATCGCGGCACCCTCGGCAGTCCGAGCCCGAACATCGCGATCAGCTCCCGCTGGATCTCGTTCACCCCACCTCCGAAGGTCAGCACCAGGTTGCGGCGGGCCAGCACGTCCAGCCATCCGGCCAGCTCCGCGGTCGGTGGATCGGTCAGGTCCCCGTGCCGGGCCAGGACCTCCTCCAGCAGGCGCGCGACCCGCTGCATGCGCTCGGAACCCAGCACCTTGGTCGCCGAAGCGTCGGCGATGTCCACCGGGGAACCCGGTGGCGCGGCGGCGACCTGCCAGTTGAGCAGTTCGTTGACGCGCACGGTGGCCAGCGTTTCGGCCAGTGCCCCGCGCACGTCCGGGCACTCCAGCAGTCCGCGCGCGGCGGCCCAGTCCCGCACCCGGTCGTACAGCCCGCCGATGCGCCCGGCCGGGCCCAGCATGACCCGCTCGTGGTTGAGCTGGGTGGTGATCAGCTTCCAGCCCTCGTTCTCCTTGCCCACCAGCATGTTCGACGGCACGCGCACGTCGGAGTAGTAGGTGGCGTTGACGTGGTGCGCGCCGTCGCAGGTGATGATCGGGGTCCACGAGTAGCCGGGGTCGCGGGTGTCGGCGATGAGGATCGAGATGCCCTTGTGCTTCGGCGCCGCCGGATCGGTCCGCACCGCGAGCCAGATGTAGTCCGCGTCGTGCCCGCCCGTGGTGAACATCTTCTGCCCGTTCACCACGTAGGTGTCGCCGTCGCGGACCGCCGACGTGCGCAGCGCGGCCAGGTCGGTACCCGCGTCCGGCTCGCTGTAGCCGATCGCGAAGTGCACCTCACCGGCGAGGATCTTCGGCAGGAAGAAGGCCTTCTGTTCCTCGGTGCCGAAGGCCTGCAGTGTCGGCCCCACCGTCTGCAGGGTGACCGACGGGAGCTGCACGTCGGCCCGCGCCGCCTCGTCGACGAAGATGTGCTGCTCGATTTCGCCGAACCCGCGCCCGCCGTACTCCTTCGGCCAGCCCACGCCGAGCCAGCCGTCGCTCCCCATCCGGCGCACGATCCGCCGGTAGGTCTCCCCGTGGCGTTCCCGCAGCAGCGCCTTGCGCTCTTCGGGACTGATCAACCCGGCGAAGTACGCCCGCAGTTCGGTCCGCAGCGCGCGCTGCTCCGCCGTCAGTTCGATGTGCATCCTCACCTCACCAACTCGCCCAGCCGGTCCTGCGCGCCGCCCAGGAACTGGCTCAGCTCTTTGCCCAGCGCGTAGTACCGGTGCAGCGGGTAGGTGATGTCCACGCCGAGCCCGCCGTGCAGGTGCTGGCAGACGGCGAGTGCCTTCGGCCCCTCCTCGGCCAGCCAGTACCCGGCCACCTCGAGGTCCGGTTGCGGATCGAGCCCGGACGCCAGCCGCCACACCGCGGACTGCGCCGCGAGGTGCACGGTCCGCGAAGCGATGTAGACGTCGGCGATCTGCTGCGCCACGGCCTGGAAGGCGGCCAGGGGCCGTCCGAACTGCTCCCGTCGCGCGACGTGCTCCTTGGTGAGCGTGAGCGCACCGGCCAGCACGCCGTCGCCGAGCGCGACCGCACCGGCCACCGCCAGCCGCCGCAGCGTCGCGATCGCCTCGCCGGGTTCGCGGTCCCGCAGCAGGCCCGCCTCCTCGACGCTGACGCGTTCGAGCCGGACCGAGCCGCCGGCCACCGTCACCCCCGGCGCGGCCGGATCGACCAGGAACACGCCCGTGCCGCCGGGCATGGCGGCGGGAACCAGGATGCGGGTCGCGGCGGCGGCGAAGGGCACCCCGGTCTTCGTGCCGGTCAGCGTCCACGCCCCGTCCTCGGCCACCGCCCGCGTGGCAGGCTCGGTGACCAGCGGCGATGACGGCTCGTGCAGGGCCGCGGTGACCAGTGCGTCCCCGGTGGCCACTTCGGGCAGGAGCGCGGCCCGCTGGTCCGGGGTGCCGAGCAGCTCCAGCGGCAGCACGCCCAGCGCGAGCGTCAGTGCCGGGACCGGCGCGGCGGCACGGCCCAGCTCGGTCAGCAGGACGGCCACTTCGGCGATGCCCAGCCCGGCGCCGCCCAGTTCGGGCGGCAGCGCGAGCGAGAGCAGCCCGGCCTTTCCCAGCGCCCGCCACACCTGTTCGTCGTACCCGAGCGGGCCCGCGGGGCGCGCGAGGTCGACCTCCCGGCGAAGGACGTCGGCGGCAAGGCCGGCGATCTCCCGCTGGGTGTCGTCGAGGGTGAAGTCCACACCGGCTCCTCAGCTAAGACTGAAACCTGTTCTAGTCTTAGCCGAGCGAGCGCTCCTAGGCAAGACCGGGCGCAGCCCGAAGAAGCTCTTTCATCTCATCCTGGACCGCATCCGCCAGCGACCACAGTTCTGGAACGAGTTCTCGTGCGGCGAGCAGGCCGACGTCCACCCGGCCCGCGTTCGACATCACGGTGATGTTCAGCCCCGCGCCGTGGAAGACCGGCCCCAGCGGGTACAGCCCCGTCACACGGGCCCCCAGCAGGAACATCGGCTCCGGCGGGCCCGGCACGTTGGAGATCACCAGGTTGTGCACCACCGGATGCTTCTCTGCCAGGCGCAGGGCCGAATAGGCCCGCATCGCCAGGCCGAACAGCCGGGCCGGGGCGAACTGCGCCCAGTCCTGCAGCATGTCCGGTTTGATGCTGAAGTGGTGTTCCTTGGCCACCCGGTTGCTTTCCGCGATCGCGTAGATCCGGGCCGCGGGATCGGCGAGCTGGGTCGGCAGCGCCGCGAAGAACGCCGACACCTGGTTCGCCCCGCCGTCGCGCGCCGTCCTGCCCTGGACCGACACCGGCACCGTCGCGACCAACGGCTCCCTCGGCAGCTCACCGCGCTCGTCGAGGTAACGCCGCAACGCCCCCGCACACAGCGCGAGCACCACGTCGTTCACCGTGACCTTGAAGGTGCGCCTGACCCTCTTCACGTCCTGGAGATCGAGACTGGTGTAGGCGACCTTCCGCAGGCCGGTGATCGTGCGGTTGAACGAGGTCCGCGGCGCGGTGAACGGCACCGGCATGCCGGTGCGGGTGAGCGCGCGGCCCACCCAGCGCGGCGCCATGCCCAGCAGATCGGGCAGCAGCCTGGCCATCTCGACCGGCCGCCGCGCCAGCCCCGCCAGGCTGGAGCGGAGCAGATCGAAATGACTCGGCGCCGCCGGATTCTCCTGCGCCTCCGGCAAGGGCACCAGCGAATGCGGGTCCAGCCCGCACAGGTAGGCGACCAGCATCGCGCCGCTCACCCCGTCGACCGAGGCGTGGTGCAGCTTCAGCAGCACGGCGACCCCGTCGCCCTCCACCCCCTCGATGACGTAGAACTCCCACAGCGGACGGGAACGGTCCAGCGG
>NZ_VJWX01000060.1 GCF_007713715.1 Amycolatopsis rhizosphaerae | reverse complement strand
GGGCATCACGGTGGCCCGTCGCTCAGGCCGTCTCCAGGCCGTCAGGGGTGAGAAACCGCGAGAACTGTCGAGACCGATCAGTGCAGGTCAGAGGCGGTTTTGTTCAAGATCGCCGAGCTCGTACCCTGCGCCCGTCAGAACTGGTAGTACAAGAACGGGCTGAAGGTGCCGTTGGCGACGAGGATGGCGGCGTAGGCCAGGCCCGCGGTCATGATGCCGACGCGCAGGCCGGTGGCGGCGCGGCCGCGTGAGGACTCGAGCAGCGGGCCGGTGACCGGGTGTGCGGGCAGCAGCACGACGATCAGCGCGGCCAGCAGGATCACCAGCCGCTGGTTGGTGAGCGCCGCGTTGACGACGTCGGTGAGGCCGGAGAAGTCGGGCAGGAACAGGTGCCCGATCATGGTCAGCGCGTGGCCGATGTCGGGGGAGCGGAAGAACACCCAGCCGACCACGACGAGCACGAGGGTGAGGGTCCGGCGGGCGATCCGTGCGGGGCGGCGTGCGGGGGTCTCATCGAGGCGGAAGGCGCGTTCGACGATCAGCAGCGCGCCGTGGTAGCAGCCCCACACCAGGAACGTCCAGTTCGCGCCGTGCCAGAAACCGGTCAGTACGAAGACGATGCACAGGTTGCGGTAGGTCTTCGCCGCGCCCCGCCGGTTGCCGCCGAGCGGGATGTAGACGTAGTCGCGGAACCAGCGGGACAGCGACATGTGCCAGCGGCGCCAGAACTCGGTGACGGTGACCGAAGAGTAGGGGCGGGCGAAGTTCTCCGGCAGCCGGAACCCGAGCATGCGGCCGAGGCCGATCGCCATGTCGGAGTAGCCGGAGAAGTCGAAGTACAGCTGCAGCGTGTAACCCACGGCGCCGAGCCAGGCGATGCCGAAGGACATGGTGCCGTTCGGGGTGCCGAAACACGCCTCGACCATCGGGTTCAGCGAGTCCGCGACGATCGTCTTCTTGCACAGGCCGAGCGCGAACCGGGGGAAACCGGCCGCGATGTCGTCGATTCGGTGCGAACGCGTCTGGGGCAGCTGGTCGGCGATCTCCCGGTACCGCACGATCGGCCCGGCCACCAGCTGCGGGAACATCGCGATGTAGGTCACGAACGAAACGGGATTCCGCAACGCGGGCCGCTCACCCCGGTGGATGTCGACCACGTACGAAATGTGGTGGAACGTGAAGAACGAGATTCCGATCGGCAGCGCCAGGTGCACGACGGGAAAGTCACCGCCGAACAGCTTCGCGAAGAAGTCCAGCTGTTCGGTGGCGAATCCGGCGTACTTCCAGATCACCAGTATCGCCACGTCGAAACAGATCACAGCGATCAGCAGCTTGCGCCGCTGTTTCGGCTTCATCCCCCAGGCGGTGGGCTCCAGTGCCCGGCCGACCAGGAAGTTCACCACCATGCAGGTAAGCAGCAGCAGGGTGAACGCCCCGGCGCCGCTGGCGTAGAAGAACAGGCTGGCCACCGCGATGATGCCGTTGCGCCACGTCCTGGGCAGCACCAGCAGAGCGAGCAGCAATGCCGGCATGAAATACCACAGGAAAAGTGGTGAAACGAACGACATCGGTGCGCGGGCCCCCCATCAGGATCAGCGCACTGACCTTAACCGACCGTGCCGCCGCCCCGGCCGGATATCGACAAGCCCGCGAGGAACGGCCGGTGTCAGGGGGTTTTGCCGGGGCGACCGGTGTCCGAGGCCGCCCCAGCGGGTGTCCTAGACGCGACCCGCCTGCCGCCGCCGCCGGGCGACCTCGGCGAGCAGGACGGCCGCGGCCACGGAGGCGTTGAGGGACTCGACACCGGCGGCCATCGGGATGGACACCGTCACGTCGCAGGTCTCCCGCACCAGCCGGGACAGACCGCGGCCCTCGGAACCGACCACGATCACGAGCGGATCGGCCGCGAGGTTCAGGCCGTCGATGTCGACCGAACCGTCGGCGTCCAGGCCGGCGATCATCATGCCGTCGTCCGCCCACGCCTTGAGCTGGCGGGTCAGGTTGGTGGCCACCGCGATCGGCAGCTTCGCCGCGGTGCCCGCGCTGGTCCGCCACGCCACCGCCGTGATGCCCGCGCTGCGGCGCGCGGGCAGCAGCACGCCGTGCGCACCGAAGGCGGCCGCGGACCGCACCACCGCGCCGAGGTTGCGCGGGTCGGTCACGCCGTCCAGCGCCACCAGCAGCGGCGGCTCCCCGGAGTCGCGAGCGGTGGCGAGCAGGTCGTCGGGGTGCACGTACTCGAACGGGGGCACCTGCAGTCCGAGGCCCTGGTGCACCGCGCGGTTGGTCTTGCGGTCCAGCTCCTCACGCGGGATCTCCAGGATCGAGATGCCGCGGTCGGCGGCGAGCTGCACGGCCTCGTTGACCCGGTCGTCCGCGTCGATGTTCAGCGCGACGAACAGGCTCGTGCCGGGCACACCGGCGCGCAGCGCCTCGACCACCGGGTTGCGCCCGGCGATCACTTCGGGGCCCTCGTTCTTGCGTTCCCGGCTCCGCTCGGCCTTGGCCGCCGCGGCGGCACGCCGCTGTGCGGGGTGGCCGGGGCGCATCTCGGCGCGCGGCGTCGGGCCCTTGCCTTCCAGCGCCTTGCGCCGCTGGCCGCCGGAACCCTTGACGGCACCCTTCTTCGAGCCGGGATTGCGGATCGCACCCCGGCGCTTCGAATTTCCAGCCATGATCTTCTAAGCGTCCTTTACGGTCCACAACGGACCATCTGGAGTGTCTTCGACCGTGATTCCGGCCTTGAGCAGCCGATCTCGCACCGCGTCGGCACGGGCGAAATCGCGTGCCGCGCGGGCTTGTTGGCGTTCGGCCAGCATGTCGTCGACCAGATCGGTCAGCGCCTGCCTGGCCGGTGTCTCGGCGCCGGCGCCCTCCGCCCATTCGGGGGCGAGCGGGTCCAGGCCGAGCACACCCATCATGGCCCGCACCGAACCCGCGGCCGTCCGAGCGGTCTCGTCCTGCCCGGCGTCCAGTGCCGTGTTGCCCTCGCGGACCACGTTGTGCACGGCGGCGATCGCCGCCGGGGTGGCGAGGTCGTCGTCCATCGCGGCCACGAACTCCGGCGCGAGTTCGCCCTGGCCGACCACACCCGACCGGCCGCCCGCCCGCCGCAGGAACTGTTCGATCCGGCGGTAGCCCTGGGCGGCCTCCGACAGGGCGCCGTCGGAGTACTCGATGGTCGAGCGGTAGTGCGGCTGGACGAGGTAGTAGCGCAGCTCGACGGCCCGGTAGTCGCGCAGCATCGCCTCGATGGAGACCACGTTGCCCAGCGACTTCGACATCTTCTCGCCGGAGAGGGTCACCCAGGCGTTGTGCAGCCAGAACCGGGCGAACGGGTCGCCCGCGGCCATCGACTGGGCGCGCTCGTTCTCGTGGTGCGGGAACACCAGGTCCACCCCGCCGCCGTGGATGTCGAACTCGGCGCCGAGGTACGCGGTCGCCATCGCGGAGCATTCGAGATGCCAGCCGGGACGCCCGGGGCCCCAGGGCGTCGGCCACGACGGCTCGCCCGGTTTCGCGCTCTTCCAGAGCGTGAAGTCGCGGGGGTCGCGCTTGCCTTCGCCAAGGCTCTCGCCCTGCTGGACCTCGTCGAGCTTCTGGCGGGACAGGGCGCCGTAACCGTCGAACGTGGCCACCGAGAAGTACACGTCGCCGCCGGCCGCGTAGGCGTGCCCGGCGTCGATGAGGCGCTGCATGAGCTCCACCATCTGACTGACATGACCGGTGGCGCGCGGCGCGATCGACGGGGGGAGGCAGCCCAGCGCGGTGTAGGCGTCTTCGAAGGCGCGTTCGTGCTGGAAGGCCCACTCCCACCACGGCCTGCCGTGGTCCGCGGCCTTGGTGAGGATCTTGTCGTCGATGTCGGTCACGTTGCGCACGAACAGCACGTCTAGTCCACTGTGGACGAGCCAGCGGCGCAGCACGTCGTAGTTCAGCGCGCCGCGGACGTGCCCGATGTGCGGGATGCCCTGCACGGTCGCCCCACACACGTACACGGACGCCGTTCCACTACGGGCGGGATGGAACTCCCGCACGCTCCGGGTCGCGGTGTCGTAGAGGTGAAGGGCCACCCTGAAATGGTACGGGGCTCGCCAGGGAGAGGCGTTACAGCACCCCGTGCTCGCGCAGAACGGTCAGCAGGCCGTCCACCCGCACGTCCGTCGGCGCCGGGTCGACCAGGGCGAAAGCACACCCCAGCTCCCGGGCCCCGCCGTCGGCCTCCTCGCTGTCCCCGATCATCAGGGCCTCGCCGGGGGCCACCCCGAGGCGGTCGAGCAGGATCCCGAAGATCGCCGGATCGGGTTTGATCGCGCCCTCCTCGTAGGAGAGCACGAACTCGTCGACGTGCTGGTCGAGGCCGTGCAGACCGAACGCGGGGCGGATGTCGAAGGCGATGTTGCTGAGCACCCCGACCTTCGCACCCCCGGCCGCGACGCCCTTCAGCGCGGCCGCCGTGTCCGGATAGGGCGTCCACTCGCCCGGGTCGACCAGTCGCCGGTACAGGGCCTCGGCCTGCTCGGGCCGGGACAGGCCCGACTTCCGGAGCACCTCGAGATAGATCTTGCGGTGCAGGTCCGGATCGAGGTCCCGGTTGTCCCAGGCGTGCTGGTACTCCTCGTCCAGTTCCACGACCGTGCCGCTCGGGGCGGTCATGCGGCGCATGAGCTCGGTCTGCGCCTCGATGTCGAGCGGTTCACCATCACCGTCGGTGAGATCGCTCAGCCAGGTCTCGTCCTGCTCCAGCCGGAACAGCGTGCCGGAAAAGTCGAACATCACGGCTCGAATCGCCACGGTCCCAGGTTATCGGGAACGAGGTGCCGGGTGTGGCCTAAGTGATGTTCGGCTCGCTGCCCGGTCATTCGGCCGGTCAGGCCGGTACACGATTCGCTAAGCGTCCGCGGGGAGCAGCAGGGCGGTGGCGATCGCGGCCACGCCTTCCCCGCGGCCGGTGAGCCCCAGGCCGTCGGTGGTGGTACCGCTCACGCTGACCGGCCCGCCCGCGGCCTCGCTCAGCACCGCCTGAGCTTCCGCGCGCCGGGTGCCGACCCGGGGTGCGTTGCCGATGACCTGGACCGAGGCGTTGCCGAGCCGCCAGCCCTCGGCCGTGATCAGCCGCCGGGTCTCGGCCAGGAACTCGCCGCCGTGCGCGCCCGACCAGCGCGGATCGCTCGTGCCGAACACCCCGCCGAGATCGCCGAGGCCGGCCGCCGACAGCATCGCGTCACAGAGCGCGTGGGCGACCACGTCCCCGTCCGAGTGCCCGGCGCATCCGGGCACTCCCTCCCAGTACAGCCCGGCGATCCAGCATTCACGGCCCTCTTCGACGGGGTGGACGTCCACCCCGGTGCCGACCCTCAAGCTCGCTCCTCGAGTAGTAACGCTTCCGCGACCGCCAGATCGAAGGGCGTCGCGAGCCGGATCGCGTGGGGATGCCCGGCGACGGTCCGCACGGTAGCGGGCGGGTCGGCCAGGGGATCGAGGCCGCGCTCACCTGCGTCGCGGAGCACGGATTCGGTGAAACCGAAGGGAGTCTGGACCGTGCGCAGGCGCGAGCGGTCCTCCGTCGTGACGACCACGCCCTCGCCGTCGACAAGTTTGACGGTGTCTGTGACGGGTAACACGGGGGCGGCTGCCTCCGCCCCTCGCAAGACCGCGTCGACCACCGCGCGCACGGTGACGGGCGGAACGAACGGCCTGGCCGCGTCGTGCACCAGGATGGCGTCGTGGGGTGCGCCCCCGGCGTCGAACGAGTCGAGGGCGTCCAACGCGAGCCGGATCGATTCGGCGCGGTCGGCGCCACAGGGAAGTACCCGGCACCGCTGCCGGGCGCCGGGTATCTTCCCCACGATCTCGGAGCAGGCTTCGAGCCCGCGCGCCGAGGCGGCGACGACCACGCGATCCACACAACCCGCTTCGAACAGACCCCGCAGGGTGTGTGCGAGTAGTGGCTCGCCATGGACGCGGACAAGAATGTCCGGCCCCTCGGTATCGGAGATGACCAGTGCGGCGATCTTTGTCATGTCACCGGTGAACCTACGGGCACGTTCACCGGGCCGCCCACGCGGCCACCCTGCCGAGTGCGCCCGGACACGAGCCGTGCGCAACCGGGGTGACGCTAAACCGCCGCGGTTTCCAGCACCTCGTCGAGGAGCGTCTCCGCCTTGCCCTCGTCGGTGCCCTCGGCGAGGGCAAGCTCACTCACCAGAATCTGCCGGGCCTTGGCCAGCATCCGCTTCTCACCAGCGGAAAGGCCACGGTCCTTCTCTCGCCGCCAGAGGTCGCGCACCACTTCGGCCACCTTGTTCACATCGCCCGAGGCGAGCTTCTCGAGGTTGGCCTTGTACCGACGAGACCAGTTCGTGGGCTCTTCGGTGTGCGGAGCACGCAGCACGTCGAAAACGCGGTTCAGGCCATCCTGGCCGACGACGTCCCGGACACCGACGATCTCGGCGTTATCCGCGGGGACGCGAACCGTAAGATCCCCCTGCGCGACCTTGAGGACGAGGTACTGCCTCTCCTCACCCTTGATCACGCGGGTTTCGATGGCTTCGATGAGTGCGGCACCGTGGTGCGGGTAGACGACGGTCTCTCCGACCTTGAAAACCATGTGTCCTCTGCCCCTTTCGCTGCCTCCATGGTAGCACGTTGCGAGGGAACCCACCTAGTGGGCTGAGATCGTCCTCGCAGGTCAGGGCCCTGTCGGGAGGGTCGAGGGGGTTGACAAATCCATTTTTGGCGTGCTCATGCAGGTCCTTCGCCGATTGCTCGGAAGTCCACTGTGGACAGCTCCGGGGCCACAATGCCACCGGGTGCCGGGGTGCGTTCGGCGCCGGGTTACTCTGCCCACTGGTAAGGCGGGCTCTAGGAGGGACTGAAGACCGTGAGGCTGCAGAATCGTCGTGTGCTCACCACGGGCGTACTGGGCGCGGGTGCCGCCCTGGTGCTCGCCGGGTGCGGTGCGGGTCAGATCACTCAGACCGACACCATGCCGCCCGCGGTCAACGGCGCCTCCGTCAAGGCCGGCGCCATCTCCGTGCGCAACGCCGCCGTCGTGAACAACAACCAGTGCCTGCAGGCCTACGCCTCCGGCTCCAACGCGCCGCTGACGCTGACCATCGCCAACGACGGCAACCAGGCCGACGAACTCCTCTCCGTCACCTCGACCGGTGCCTCCGGGGCGACCGTCTCGGGTGACAAGACGATCGCCGGCGTGAGCCGCGTCGTGGTCGGCCAGGCGAACCAGGCCGAGTCCGCCGCCTCCGCGAGCGCCACCCCCAGCACCGCGCCCGGCGTCGGCAGCGCCTCGATCGTGCTGCAGGGCCTGAAGGCGCCGCTGTGGCCGGGCCAGCTGATCCCGGTCACCTTCACCTTCCGCAACGCCGGGACGGTGAACGCCGATCTGCCGATCGCCGCCCCCACCAAGACCCTCACCTGCGAGACCACGGTCGAGAAGCCCCACGGCTGACGGGGCCGGGGCGGCCACGGAAACTGTCGGTGGCTGCCGCTAACGTCTCCAGCCGTGGTCAAGAAGGGCATCAGCTACCGCTGCGCCGAATGCGGGTACGAGGCCGCGAAATGGGTCGGACGGTGCCCGGAATGCCAGGCATGGGGCACCGTCGAGGAACGGGGCGACGCGCGCCCGGCGATCGCCAGGGTCGCCGCGGGGGCGCCCAGCGCCCCGGCCAGGCCGATCGCGCAGGTCGATCTCGAGGCGGCCAGGGCCCGGCCCACCGGCGTGTCCGAACTCGACCGGGTGCTGGGCGGCGGACTGGTGCCCGGAGCCGTCGTCCTGCTGGCCGGTGAGCCCGGGGTCGGCAAGTCCACCCTGCTGCTCGAAGTGGCCTACCAGTGGGCCGCGGGCGAGCGGGGCGCGGCGCTGTACGTCACGGGCGAGGAGTCGGCTGGCCAGGTCCGATTGCGTGCCGAGCGCACCGGAAACCTGCACGAACAAATGTTCCTGGCCGCCGAGAGCGATCTTTCGGCCATCCTCGGCCACGTGGACGCGGTGCGGCCGGGGGTGCTGATCGTCGACTCCGTGCAGACCATGGCCTCTCCGCAGGCCGAGGGCGCGCCCGGCGGGGTCACCCAGGTCCGCGCGGTGACCGCGGGCCTGGTCGCGCTCGCCAAGGAACGCAACCTCCCGATCGTCCTCGTCGGCCACGTCACCAAGGACGGGTCCGTGGCGGGCCCGCGTGTGCTGGAGCACCTCGTCGACGTGGTCCTGCACTTCGAGGGCGATCGGCATTCCACCCTGCGCCTGATCCGCGGGGTGAAGAACCGGTTCGGCGCGGCCGACGAGATCGGCTGCTTCGAATTGCGCGACGACGGCATCGTGGGCGTCCCCGATCCGTCGGGCCTGTTCCTGAACCGGCATGCCGAGGCCGTCCCGGGAACGGCCGTCACGGTCACCGTGGAGGGCAAGCGGCCGCTGCTGTGCGAGGTGCAGGCCCTGGTGTCCAAGAGCAGCCTGCCGCAGCCGAGGCGGGCGGTGAGCGGCCTGGACGCGGCGCGCGTCGGCATGGTGCTGGCGGTACTGGAGAAGCGTGCCGGAGTGCGGTTCGGCGAGCAGGACGTCTACGCCGCGACGGTCGGCGGGATGAAGGTGACCGAGCCCGCCGTCGATCTGGCGGTGATCCTCGCCATCTCGTCCTCGCTGAGCGACGTGGCGCTTTCGCCGCGACTGGTCGCGGTCGGGGAGGTCGGGCTCGCGGGCGAGATCCGGCGGGTCACCGGGGTCGGGCGCAGGCTGGCGGAGGCGGCCCGGCTCGGGTTCACGCACGCCATCGTCCCGCCGGATCCCGGCAAGCTGCCCGACGGCATCCGGGTGCTCGAGGTGGGCAACGTCGCGGACGCGCTCCACGCCGCCCACCGGGCCTGATCCGGCTGGTTCCCGCTGTGCTCCGGGAGGTCGTCCCGGAGCACAGCGGGACGCTGCCTACTGTTGGGCCAGGAGTTTGGCGCAGCGGATGAGGCCGATGTGGGAGTAGGCCTGGGGGTGGTTGCCCAGGGATCGTTCGGCGATCGGGTCGTACTGTTCGGGCAGCAGTCCGGTGGGGCCGGCGGCGTCCACCATCTGTTCGAACAGTTCCTCGGCCTCGGTGCGCCGTCCGGTGAGCAGGTAGGCCTCGATGAGCCACGCCGCGCACAGGTGGAAGCCACCCTCGTCGCCGGGCAGCCCGTCGTCGCGCCGGTAGCGGTACACGGTCGACCCGCTGCGCAGTTCGGCTTCGATCGCGGTCACGGTGGACTGGAACCGGTCGTCTGAGGGGTCGAGCAGCCCCGTGAGCCCGACGAACAGCGAGGCCGCGTCGAGGTCGGTGCCGTCGTAGGCGGTGGTGAAGGCCTGCACCTCCTCGTTCCAGCCGTTCTCGAGCACGTCTCGGGCGATCGTGTCGCGCAGTCCGTGCCAGCCCTCCGGGATTTCGCGCTCGTAGATCTCGCCGAGCTTGATCGCGCGGTCGATGGTCACCCAGCACATGACGCGCGAGTACACCCGGTGCCGGGGGACGTGCCGTTCCTCCCAGATGCCGTGGTCGGCCTCGTACCACCGGCGCGTGACCGCTTCGGCCATCGCGCGCACCAGTTCCCAGTCCTGGTCCCGGAGGTCGCCTCGTACCTCGGCCACCGAGCAGACCAGCTCGACGACGGGGCCGAACACGTCCAGCTGCACCTGGTGGTTGGCGAGGTTGCCCACCCGGACGGGGCGGGAACCGGCGTAGCCGGGCAGCGTGTCGATGACGGCTTCGGCGCCGAGCGGGGTGCCCGCCAGCGTGTACAGCGGGTGCAGGCGCTCGGGCCCGGCGAGGGTGCCGAGCACGCCGTGCAGCCACTGCAGGTAGCCGTCGGCCTCGGTGAGCGAGCCCAAACCGACCAGCTCGCGCACGGTCATCGCGGCGTCGCGGATCCAGCAGTACCGGTAGTCCCAGTTGCGGACCCCACCGATCTCCTCGGGCAGCGAGGAGGTGGCCGCGGCCAGCACGCCACCGGTGTCGCTGTTGCACAGCCCGCGCAGCGTCAGCGCGGAGCGCAGCACCAGATCGGCCTCCACGCCGGGCAGTTTCAGCCCGGCGGCCCATTCGCTCCAGTACCTGCCCGCCCTGGCCCTCCGGTCCACTTCGGACAGCTCGTGCGGGTGCAGGTCGTCGGTGCCGCAGCGGAGTTCGAGCACCACCGGCGAATCGGCGGTCGGCTGCACGATAGCGGTGGCGGTGTCGTGGAGACCGTCGTTGCTGATCTCCCATTCCACGCCGGGAGCCCGCAGGACGTACGGTTCCGAGGTGCCCACGACGCGCAGGCCGTCTGCCTCGCGCACCAGGTTCACCGGGACCGCGCCGAACTCCGGCCGTGGCGCGAACATCACCGAGGCCATCGCCGTTCCCGAGATCACCCGGACCAGATCGGTGCGGTGGGCGGGACCGTGCGGTTCCAGGTAGTCGGTGACCAGCAGGCGGGACCAGCGGGTCTCGACGGTCATGGTGTTGGGCAGGTAGCGCTGGCCGAGGGGCAGGCCGCCCTTGTGCGGGCCGATCGAGAAGTGCCCGGCGGCGGTGCCGCCCAGCAGGTCGGCGAACACCGCGGGCGCGTCCGGCCCGGGGTGGCACAGCCAGGTGAGCCGTGCGTCGGGGGTGATCAGCGCGACGGACCGTTCGTTGGCGAGCAGGGACAGCCGCTCGATGGGCGGGGCCTGTTCGCCGTAGAGCCAGTTGCGCCGCTCTTCGAGCAGGAACGCCAGCACGGTGGCGACGTCCTCGGTGCCGTCCACGCGGTAGTCCGCCAGGGACTCCCCGTCGCCGACCTTGATGCCGAGGTCGGGACCGGACAGCCGCGCGAACACCTTCTCGTCGGTGACGTCGTCGCCGAGGAACACCGCCGCGGTCGCCCCGACCTGGTGGCGCAGCGTGTCCAGCGCCCTGCCCTTGTCGGTCTGCACGACGGCGAGTTCGACGACCTCCTTGCCGTCGGTGGTGGAGACACCGGCCCAGCGGCACGGTCCATTGTGGACCTCGTCGAGGATGCGGCGCGCGTCCTCGCGATCGGCGCGGCGGACGTGCACCGCGATGCTGGCCGGTTTGACCTCCAGCTGCGCGCCGGGCACGTCCCGTACCAGCTCTTCGAGTTCGTGCTCGAGACGGCGGTGCAGATCGCGGGCTTCGGCGTCGAGCGCGTGCACGAAACCGAGATCGAATTCGGAACCGTGGCTGCCGACCAGGTGCACCTCGGACGGAAGGCGGGACAGGATCGCCAGATCCCGCAGCGCCCGCCCGGAAATCACCGCCGCGGTGGTCTCATGCAGTCCGGCCAGCGAACGGAGCGCACCCACCGACTCGGGCAGCGGGCGCGCCTCGTCCGGGTTGGTCACGATCGGAGCCAGCGTCCCGTCGTAGTCGCACGCGACCAACAGTCGCGGCGTGCGGGCGATCTGCACGATCGCGCGCCGCAGCTCGGCGGGCAGGGACTCGGCGGTCAACACTCCTCCTTAAGGAGCTCAAAGCGTCAATGAGGGACAGTCGGCTGATTCAGGAAGCCGGTTCGGACCCGAGCGCCTCGAGGAACGAACGTGCCCACCGGTCTACGTCGTGGGTGAGGACCTGGCGGCGCAAAGCACGCATCCTACGCCGGCCCTCGGCAGGGTCGAGCGTAATGGCAGCCTCCAACGCGTTCTTCACCCCGTCGAGGTCGTGGGGGTTGACCAGGAACGCGCTGGTCAGTTCGGCGGCCGCACCGGCGAACTCGGACAGCACGAGAGCGCCGCCGAGGTCGTGACGGCAGGCGACGTACTCCTTGCAGACCAGGTTCATCCCATCTCGCAGTGGTGTCACGACCATGACGTCGGCCGCGGAGTAGAACGCGGCCAGTTCGGTCCGGCTCACCGACTGGTGCAGATAATGCACCACAGGCCGGCCAACGCGCGCGAATTCCCCGTTGATTCTCCCGACCATCTGCTCGATGTCGCTGCGCATGCGCTGGTAGTGCTCGACCCGTTCCCTGCTGGGCGTGGCAAGTTGCACGAAAGTCACGTCCTCGGGCCGGATCCGGCCTTCGTGCAGCAGTTCGTGCAGCGCCTGCAACCGCAGGTCGATGCCCTTGGTGTAGTCGAGACGGTCCACGCCGAGCAGCACCGTGCGGGGATTGCCCAGATCGCGGCGGATCTCGGCGGCGCGCTCACTCACCTGTTTCGTGCGAGCGAGCCCGTCCAGACCGGCCGCGTCGATCGAGATGGGGAAGGCGCCCACCCGCACGGTGCGGTTGCCGACCTGCATCATGCCGGGCCGGGACCGGACGCCGACCGCACCGCGGCTCGGCTCCAGCCCGACCAGGGTGCGCGCCAGCCACAGGAAGTTCTGCGCCCCACCCGGCCGGTGGAACCCGACCAGATCGGCCCCGATCAGCCCCCGCACGATCTCGGCGCGCCAGGGCAGTTGCATGAACAACTCGACCGGCGGGAACGGGATGTGCAGGAAGAAACCGATGCGCAGGTCGGGACGCAGTTCCCGGAGCATGCTCGGCACCAGTTGCAACTGGTAGTCCTGAACCCACACGGTGGCGCCCTCGGCCGCGACGCTCGCGCTGGCCTCGGCGAACCGGCGGTTGACCTTGACGTAGCTTTCCCACCAGCGCCGCTCGAACACCGGCGGGGCCACCACGTCGTGGTAGAGCGGCCAGAGCGTGGCGTTGGAGAAACCCTCGTAGTAGTCGCGGACCTCGTCGCCGCTCAGTGTCACCGGGTAGAGCACCAGGCCGTCGTCGGCGAAGGGATCGACCTCGACCCCCGGCACGCCGGGCCAGCCGACCCAGGCGCCCTTGCGGGAGCGCAGGAAGGGCTCCAGTGCGGACACCAGGCCGCCGGGACTCGCGGTCCAGCGCTGAGTGCCGTCTGAGGACCGGTCGAGGTCGACGGGAAGCCGGTTGGCGACGACGACGAAATCGGCCGAAGCCTTCCCGATACCTGGTTCGCTCACGCTAGCTGCTCCCTCGCTCGTCGGGCGCGGCACCATGAACACTATCTCGTCGCCATGCGGCAAGATCGACCGCGCGGTGGCTCCAACCGATTACTCCAGGCGACGTTGCGACGGCCGCAGGGGCCCGGCCAGCCGGGGACCGGACAGCTTCCGTTCGAGCCGGCCGAGGCCGCTGCGGACCGGCTGGGCGAGGTACTCGCCGAGCACCACGCCCGCGGCCAGCGCGAGGCCGATCGCGACCGCCTTCATCAGGGTGGAGATGTTGCCGTTCGCCTGGGTAGCCAGTTCGTAGAGGCCACGGTACGTGGACAAACCGGGCAGCAGGGGCGTGATCCCCGAAACCGCGACGACGAGAGGCGTCACCCTCAGCCGTCGTGACAGCACCCCGCCGCAGAAGCCGACGAGGGTCGCGGCGACCGCCGAGGAGCTGATGGGGTCGAACCCGGCGAACACCAGCCCGCCGTACACCCCCGCGCCGATCGCCCCGGCGGCCCCGGCCACCAGCAGGGACCGCAGCGTGGAATAGCTGGCGAGCGCGAAGCAGGCGGCGGCCGCGGCACCGGCCGCGGTGACCACGGGCAGGCCGAGCGCCGTCTGCGCGGGCAGTTCCGGGACCACCTGGCCGAATCCGAGCACCTTGGCCGCGTTCAGGGCGAGGGCGACGCCGGTGATGAGTCCGGCACTCATCAACCCGGTTTCCATGGTGCGGCCGGCCGCGGTGACGTTGTAGCCGGTGATGGCGTCCTGGACCGCCGAGACGGTGGACAGCCCGGACAGCAGCACGGTGATCGCGGCCGAGGCGACCAGCGTGGAGAACTTGGTGGGTACCAGACCGGTCTCCACCGCGAGGGTGGCCAGTCCCGTGGCCACGAACCCGCCGAGGACCTGCTGGAAGAAGAACGGCAGGGCGTACTTGTTGAGCTGGCGGCCGAGGCGGTCGACCAGTGCGGAGATGACGAGCGCGCCGAGCGCCACGTCCAGGCCGCCGCCGATGATCAGGGTGACGAAGAAGGCCATGCCGCCCCAGGCCAGCGTGGCGACCCAGCGCGGGTATGGGTGCGGTGCCCGGGTGATCCGGTCCAGTTCGGCGTAGGCCTCTTCGGCACTGAGGTTGCCGCGGTTGATCTGCTGCACCAGCATTTCGGTCGCCGACAGCCGTGTGTAGTCGAGGCCGCGGGAGCGGACCACACGCAGGGCGGTGACGGGGGCCATGCCGGTGCTGCGGTGACAGGTGACGGTGATCGACGTGAAGATGACGTCGACCTCGCAGTGCGGAAGGCCGAGCGCCGAAGTGAGCGACAGGATGGTCGCGGTGACGTCCGAAGCGCCGGCGCCGCTGGCCATCTGCACCTCGCCGATCCGCAGGACCAGGTCGAGGACGAAGTTGACGGTGGCGTCGTCGGGAACCGACGGGCCGTGTTCGCTGCCGGTGGCCGGGGCGGGCCGCTCCCCGGTGGGTGCTTCGAGAATCTGCCAGGCCCGCCGTCGCGGACCGGGGGCGCGCCTGCGCCGTTGGGCCCGCTGGTCGTTCGGGTCCCACGGCGGTGCGTCGAGAATGTGCCAGCCACGTCGCCGGGTGATCGGGACCCGGACGTGCTGGTTGTCCTCCATCGGACCTCCACCTCCTTAAGGAAAAGCTCCCGGTGAGCATCGTCGCGCGCCCGCCCGGCGTTGCAAGAAAGCAACCGTGGCGTGCGCCACTTTGTCGAAGATCAACTAACGTGGCTGGAGCCGGCCGTCAGGGCAGGTTCCCGGCGAGGGTCCGCAGGGCGCGCAGGAAGGACCGGCGGTCCTCCGGGGGGAGCCGGTCGAGAAGATCGTCTTCCCGCTGCCGGATTTCCGCCTGCGCCTTCAGTGCCTTCTCCCGGCCTTCGACGGTAGCCGCGAGCAGCCGTACCCGCCGGTCGGCGGGATCCGGCCGTCGTTCGATCAACCCGCGCTGCTGAAGGTCGTCGAGTACCGGGATGAGTCGCGTCTTGTCCGCCCGGATCCGTTCGGCGAGGGCGCTTTGGGTGCGGAGCGGTCCTTCGGCGAGCGCCGTCAGGACGGTGTAGGCCCACGGGGCGAGGCCGTGCTCGCGCACGATCGGTTCCTCGAGCCGGGTCAGGGCGCGTCCTAGCGGGACGACCATCGCGGCGAGATCGGGTCGGTCGGGCTCGGTGGATGCTGTGTTCATGCTGATCGTAAGCACCAGCTTACCATTACAATCCGCGATCACGCTGGATGATGATCTGTGCTGGTCAGCACGTTGGAAACGTGGTTGCGCGGACGCTGCCGGTCTCGGGTTCGTAACAGTCCGTGATGGATGGGTGTCGATGGACTCCGACCGGTCATCCCGTGGCGCGGGGAGGCCCGCCCGGCTCGGTGGATATGATGTGCGCGGCCCATGCCGACATAGCTCAGTTGGTAGAGCAGCTGTCTTGTAAACAGCAGGTCAGGGGTTCGAGTCCCCTTGTCGGCTCCAACCCGACCAGGGAGTTTCCCGTAGAGGATTGCTCCCTGGCCGGGGCCAGTCTCAGTTTCCGTCTCAGTTGCCCTCGTCAGGCGGGTACGGGCGGCCTCCGGCCGTCGTCGCCGCCGTTGTCTTGGCCTTGCCAGAGCAGCCCGCCGAGCTGGGTCGCGATGTTCCGCCGGTGAACGTCCTCGGGCCGCCTCACAGCGAGAAGACGATCGAGCCGCTCGCCCGCGAATTCGCCTCCTGGCTGCGCAAGTCCGGCGGCAACGTCGCCGACGCCGAGTTGCGGCGCCGCGTGCTGCTGATGGTCACCGAAGGGCGCAACGGCCACGGCTGGGCCGAAAACGAGGTCGCGGCGGGGCGGAGAGCGCTTTCCTGTCGGTCGCTTGAGTCATGCGGCAAGTTCAGGTTTGAGTTGGTTCGCGACGGCGGCTGAGGAGACCGGGGGCTTGGCGGGCGCTGTCAGCGGGTGGGCCCTGATGGCGCCGAGCCAGTGTTGTCGTGTCATAAGAAACTCATCGACCGCCGCTACCGTGACCGGACGAGCTTAGGTGGCCGCATCGCGCGTGGGCGGCCAGCAGGAACCTGGGAGGACCGAAGGTGGCCGATCCGCGACCACAAGCACCACAGCCAGGCCCCGTTGGCGAGGGGGTGCAGGAGCGCGGACCAGAGCAGTCTGGCCATGTCGGCGGCATCCCGCCCAGAAGGTCCTGGAAGACGGGTGTGGTCATGGGTGTCGTCGCCGCGCTGGTCGGCCTCGGCGGCGGGGTCGCGCTGACCCTGGCGAGCGGCAGCAGCACACCCTCGGCCAGCGATCAGCAGGTCGGCGCGCCGCTCACCGGCCACACCGACGAAGTCGCGAGCGTGGCGTTCAGCCCGGACGGCCGCACCCTGGCCACCGCAAGCTATGACAGGACGGTGCGGCTGTGGGACGTGGCCAGCCATCAGCAGGTCGGCGCGCCGCTGACCGGCCACACCCAATCCGTCATAAGCGTGGCGTTCAGCCCGGACGGCCGCACCCTGGCGACCGCGAGCAACGACAGGACGGTGCGGCTGTGGGACGTGGCCAGCCATCAGCAGGTCGGCCAGCCGCTCAAAAGCCCCACCGACGTCGTCAATAGCGTGGCGTTCAGCCCCGACGGCCGCACCCTGGCCACCGCAAGCCTTTACCAGACTGCGCGGCTGTGGGACGTGGCCAGCCATCAGCAGGTCGGCCAGCCGCTCACCAACCCCAACGACACCATCATCACCAGCCCCACCTACGTCGTCAATAGCGTGGCGTTCAGCCCGGACGGCCGCACCCTGGCCACCGCGAGCAACGACAGGACGGTGCGGCTGTGGGACGTGGCCAGCCATCAGCAGGTCGGCCAGCCGCTCACTGGCCACACCGACGAAGTCGCGAGCGTGGCGTTCAGCCCGGACGGCCGCACCCTGGCCACCGCGAGCAACGACAGGACGGTGCGGCTGTGGGACGTGGCCAGCCATCAGCAGGTCGGCCAGCCGCTCACTGGCCACACCGACGCCGTCAATAGCGTGGCGTTCAGCCCGGACGGCCGCACCCTAGCCACCGCAAGCAACGACAGGACGGTGCGGCTGTGGGACGTGCCCAGCCATCAGCAGGTCGGCGCGCCGCTCACCGGCCACACCCACATGGTCTGGAGCGTGGCGTTCAGCCCCGACGGCCGCACCCTGGCCTCCGGGGGCTTCGACACTGCGATGCTGTGGGATGTGACCAGCCGCCGCTGACCAACTGCCACACCGGCCAACAGCCGACAACGGCCCCTCCGGCGTGGCCGCAACCGATCCTGGTTGCCCGCGCAGTGGTGTGCACCACGTTCTGTTATGCGTCGGCACCCGGCCGTGTCTCGGGGGCATGACCGATCAGACTCGCACCATCGCCAAGGTCGTCGTCATCGGCGGCGGCTACTCGGGCACCATCGCGGCCAACCGCCTGCGGAAGCGCGCCGACGTCGATGTCACCCTCGTCAACCCGCGCCCGAGGTTCGTCCAGCGTCTTCGGCTGCACCAGTTCGTGGCCGGTACCGGCGAGGCCACCGCCGACTACGATGCGCTGCTTGCGGACGGCGTGCGGCTGGTCGTCGACGAGGCCATCCGCATCGACACCGCCGCACGGACCGTTCGGCTGGCCTCGGGGGACGCACTCCGCTACGACTACGTCATCTACGCGGTCGGCAGCACCGCGGCGACGCCTTCGTCGGTACCGGGCGCGGCCGAATTCTCCTACCCCATAGCCGAATGGGAGCACGCTCAGCGGCTCCGCGCGGCTCTCGGCGAGCTCGCGCCGGAGGCACCGGTCACGGTCGTGGGCGGCGGGCTCACCGGGATCGAGACGGCCGCCGAGCTGACCGAACAGGGTTACCGCGTCACCTTGGTGTGCGGTGGCGAACTGGCTCCGACCTTCTCGGCGCGGGGACGGCGCTTCGTGGCAAAGTGGCTGGCCGGACACGGGGTCGAGGTGATCGAGAACGTGCGGGTGGCCGAGGTCCTCCGGAAGGGCGCGGTGCTGGCCGACGGCACGACGCTGCCCGGCGCGGTCACGATCTGGACCGCCGGGTTCGGCGTGCCGGAACTGGCCGCGAGCAGCGGGCTGCGCACCGACGCGCTCGGGCGGCTCCTCACCGACGAGACGCTGACCAGCATCGACGACGAACGCGTCTTGGCGGCCGGCGACGCCGCCGCACCGTCGAACCGGCCACTGCGGATGAGCTGTCAGGCCGCCGGACCCCTCGGCGCGATAGCCGCGGAGACCGTGCTCAGCCGCATCGACGGCGCCGAGCCTGCCAGGCTGGACACGGCGTTCCTGGGATCCAACGTCAGCCTCGGCCGGAAGGCCGGAATAACCCAGATCGCCCGCAAGGACGACACGGCGGTGGGCTTCTACGTCGGCGGCCGAATCGGTGCGCCGATCAAGGAGGCGGCCACCAAGGGCACGCTGTGGGGGATCCGCCGCGAAGCCCGCAAGCCCGGCTCGTTGGTCTGGTTCAAGGGCGGCAGGCGGCCCGAGCAGGCGACCTTCGCACCCGGGAAGGCCGGGAAACGGTGACCGCCCTCAACGAGCACGCCGAGCGCTTCACCCTGCTGCGGCCGCTGCTGTTCACGATCGCCTACGAAATCCTCGGCTCCGCAACGGAATCCGACGACGTGTTGCAGGACAGCTACCTGCGCTGGTCGCGGGTGGACCTCGCCAGGGTGCGCGACACCAAGTCGTACCTGGCACAACTGGTCACCCGGCAGGCGCTCAACGCGCTACGGGCCAGGGCGGGCCGCCGCGAGGACTACGTCGGCCCGTGGCTGCCCGAGCCGCTGCTGCTCACCGATCGCGACGCCTCGGCCGACATCGTGCTCGCCGAGTCGGTTTCGATGGGAATGCTCGTCCTGCTCGAAACGCTCACCCCCGACGAGCGGGCGGTGTTCGTCCTGCGCGAGGTGTTCGGCTTCGACTATGGCGAAATCGGCGCGGCGGTGGGCAAATCCGTGGTCGCGGTGCGCCAGATGGCTTACCGCGCCCGGAGGCACGTGCAGGCGCGGCGCAGGCGGTTCGGGCCCGCCGACGCCGCCCGGACGGCGGAAGTCACCGAACGGTTCCTGACGGCGGCGGCCACCGGGGACCTGGAAGGCCTGCTGTCGATGCTCGCCCCCGACGTAACCTGGACCACAGACAGCGGCGGCAAGGTCATCGCGATGCGCCCGCTGGAGATGACGGGCGCGGAACGGGTGGCCGCGGTTCTCCTGGCACTGTTCGGTGCGTTCCGGAGCAGACCGGACGTGCGGATCGAGCCGGTGGACTGCAACAGCGAACCCGCGATGGCCATCTACACCGGCGATCACCTCGAAGCCGTCTTCCTGCTGGAGATCGTCGACGGCGTGGTCAGCCACGGCTACGGCATCCGCAACCCGGACAAGCTGGCGGCCTTCGGCACCCCGCGCACCATCACCCGGACGGACACCGCACCCCGGTAGACCGCAGAATTCACGCGGATCCGCGGCCGTGGACATGCGAGGGGGAGTCGATGCCGCCGAACCGGGAGGTGGTCATGGAGACGCTCACGGACACTCGGTGGCCTGCGGCAGGGGCTTGCTCGGATCGAACATGCCAGGGCCGGTGACGACGGGGCCTGACTCGGTGGGGGCGGTGGTTTCCTCGGGGTAGAGCATCGGGGCGAGCTGGTTCTTCCGTATTGCCTTGCAGGCGGCGGCGTAGAAGACCCCTTCGGCCCGGCCGGGCCAGACCCCGATGCTCGTCTTCTCGTACCCTGGCGCCGCCGCGGAGACCACCACGTAGTCGATCTCCTGGCGGAGGAAGGGCTCGATGTCACTGGGGCCGTCGATCTTCTTGCCGCCGGGGTCGAACGCGTAGGCGACCACGAAACTCGCGTGCACCGTCAGCTTTCCGGGATCGCCCGGCCTTGTGGTGAGACTGCCGGTCATCCTCGGCGACACGGGCAGCAGCCGGAATCCGTCGGCCACCAAGATGACCGAGGAACCCGCCCGCAAACCCTCGGGTGTGACCTCCCAGCGGGCCGCATCGGGCGCGATCGAGGCCGCGAAGTGGTCCGGCCTGTGGTCGGCGATGACCTCCCGGTCCAGGAAGGACGCGACGATGGTCCGTTTCACCGCCTCCACCGCGTCGGCGGTTTCGCTGGGCGAGAAGGTGCCGACCTGTGCAGCAGGCGGGGTGGTGAGTCCGGCGATGCCCTCGGACCAGTTCTGCGCCGCAGTGTGCTCGAAGGGCTTCGCCAGGTCCACGCGCCCCCGGTCCGGTAGTCCCTTCGGACCCTCTTGCCGGTCGGCGAGATAGCCCCGGTACGCCGGGATTCCCCAGTAGTACACGAGGGCCCCGCCGCCGACCGCGACGGCCACCACGGCCGCCAGCGCGACGAAACGCCGCCGCCGTCGCGCACGGCGCCGCTGTGCCGGCAGGTCCACCCACGCCTCCTGCTGGGCGTAGCGCCGCCAGTCCGGATCCCGCAGTGCGGGAGGTTCCTCGGGCGGGGCGAAGGCGTTGTCGTCCACTTTGGCCGCTTTCTACTAGGTAGCTCCTCCGGCAATCGGCGGCTGAAGGGGATCGTTACGACTGGCGGCCGTGTCGGCTGTCACGATCCGTCAAGGTCGGCGAGTTTGCGCTCCAGCACGGCTCGCTCGCGGTCGTTGCCGCACAACCGCACGGCGAGTTCCAGTTCGGCGCGGGCTTCGTCGGTGCGTCCGAGACGGGTGAGCAGTTCACCGCGGACGGTCGGGAGAAGGTGCGAGTCAGGCAGCGACGCGGTGGCCGCCAGTTCGTCCACGATCGGCAGCGCCGCGGCCGGGCCCCGGGCCATGGAGACCGCCACCGCGCGGTTGAGGTCCACCACCGGTGACGGGGCGAGCCTGCCGAGCGCCTCGTAGAGGAGCACGATGCGCTCCCAGTCCGTCTCACCGACCGAGGCGGCCACGGCATGGCATTCGGCGATCGCCGCCTGCAGGCCGTAGGCGCCAAGGCCCCGTCCGGCCTGTCCGGCGCGAGCGAGGGCCGCTCGACCCCGGCGGATCGCGGCACGGTCCCAGCGGCGGCGGTTCTGGTGCTCCAGCAGCACCGGCTCGCCGTCCGGCCCGACGCGGGCGGGAAAGCGCGCCGCGGTCAGTTCGAGCAGCGCCAGCAGGCCGTGGACCTCGGCCTCGCCCGGCACCAGCCGGGTCAGCACCCGCGCCAGGCGCAGTGCTTCGCTCGTCAGATCGAGCCGGATCAGCTCCTCGCCGGTACTGGCCGAGGAGCCTTCGGTGAAGATCAGGTAGACCACGTTGAGCACCGAACCGAGCCGGTCGGTCCGCTCCTCGGGAGGCGGCACCGCGAACGGCACCCTGGCCGCGCCGAGGGTCTTCTTCGCGCGGGTGATCCTGGCCTGCACGGTGGCGGTCGGCACGAGGAACGCCCTGGCGATCTCGTCGCTGGTCAGACCGCCGACCACGCGCAGGGTGAGTGCCACCCTCGCCTCCCGGGACAGCACGGGATGGCAGGAGACGAACATCAACGTGAGCAGGTCGTCGTCGATCTGGTCGGGGTCCCACAGCACGTCCTCCGCCTCCCGGGCCGGATCGGTGGGCTCACTCCCGGAGAAGATGCCGCCCTCGCCCAGGTCATGGGCGAAGGCGGCATATCTCGCGTCGAGCGCGGAACGACGGCGGAACGCGTCGATCGCACGGCGCCGGCCCACGGTGAGCAGCCATCCCGCGGGGTTGCGGGGCACGCCGTCGCGCGGCCAGGTCACCAGCGCTTCGGCCAGTGCCTCCTGGGCGAGGTCCTCGGCCAGCGCGAAGTCGCCGGTGTACCGGGCGAGCGCGCCGACGATCCGGGCGGACTCGATCCGCCAGACCGCTGCGACGGCCTCACGGCCGGTGTGATCCGCCATCGGAAACCGATCCCCTCAGAGCTGGCCGTTGGCCTCGCGCCACGCCCGTTCCTTCTGGATCCACTCGTTGTCCTGCGGGAACTCGTCGATGGTGGTGACGCGGCGGATCTCCGTCTTGAACCCCGCGCCCGTGACCGGCGACCGCTTGGCCCACTCGATCGCCTCCTCCTTCGACGCGACGCTGAGGATGTAGAACCCGCCGAACAGCTCCTTGGTCTCCCCGTACGGACCGTCGGTGACCACCGGCGGCTCGGAGGAGTAGTCGACGACCACCCCTTCGGCGGCGTCGGCGAGGCCCTCCGCGGCGAGCAGCACGCCGGCGCGGATCATCTCCTCGTTGTACTTGCCGATGGTCGCGAGCATCTCGTTGAAGTCGACCTCCCCCATCTTGGCGAAGGCCTCGTCGGTGGCGCGCATGATCAGCATGTACTTCATGGTCGGTACTCCCTGTCTCCGGGTCCGCTCTCCGGACCCTCTCGCCCTGAGGTCGAACGGGATGTGCCGCGGATCGACACACACCCGCAAGATCTTTCCCGACCCGACCGCTTCCGGCGGGAATAGGGCGCGGTGGGGGCGTGTTGTGATGAGCGGTCGGTGCGGTCCGTGTCCCCCGGGCC
>NZ_VJWX01000609.1 GCF_007713715.1 Amycolatopsis rhizosphaerae | reverse complement strand
GGGGATGAGTCCCCAGGGGGTGCCTTTGGTACGAAGAGGCGAACCCTAGGAGGCGGCACCCGAATGCGTTACGTCCTTGGCATCGACATCGGCACCACCCGCATCAAGGCCGCGGTGTGCCGTCGGGCCGGGGAGTTCTGGGGTGAACCCGAGGTGGTGACCCGCTCCCTCGAATCCGTCCTGCACGTGGCGCACGACACGACGGTGCAGGTAGGAGCCGAGGCCCGGCGCCGTGCCGCGGTGGAACCCGAGCGCGCGGCCCGCGGCTTTCTGCGCCGGGTCGGCGACGACGTGCCGTTCCTGCTCGGCGACGAGTTGTATCGCGCCGAGTCGCTCACGGCCGTGGTCGCGGGCTGGGTGGCCGACCAGATCGCCGACGCCGAGGGCGGGGACGCCGAACGCATCGCCGTCACCCACCCCCCGGGCTGGGGCGCGTACCGGCGTCGATTGCTGCACGAAGCCCTGCAGGAAGCGGGCCTTCCGGGGGCGCTCCTCCTGCCCACACCGGTCGCCGCCGCGGAGAACCACCTGGTGCGGGAGCGCGTCGAGCCGGGATCGGTGCTCGCGGTCTGCCGTCTGGGCGGCGAATACGTCGACACCGCGGCGCTGCGGCGGGCTTCACGAGCCTTCGAGGTGGTCAGCCACCACGAGCAGAGCGCGCCAGCACTGGACGACGCACTCACCGAGCATGTGCTGTCCCGGTTCGGTGGCGAGCTCGGGGAGCTGAGATTCGCCTGCCACGAGGCCAGGGAAATGCTGTCGACCGAGACGGAAATCGACCTCGGCGGCCGGTTCACCCGGAGCGAGTTCGAGCGGCTGATCCGGCCACTGCTGATGCACACGCTGGCCCCGCTTCGCCGGTACGAGGGGCTGTCCTCGGTGCTACTGGTGGGTGGCAGCGCGCGGATTCCGCTGGTGGAAGCGCTTACGCGAAAACTGGTGGACTGTCGGGTGGTGGTCGATCCCGACCCGGCCACCGCCGCCTGCCGGGGAGCCGCCCTCACCGCGAGGCCGCCCGCGGAGGCGCCCCCGGAATCGACCATGCTGGTGCCCCGGGTGAGCGCCGAACCGGCCCCGATGCCGGACGAGGTCTACGATGCCGAACCCGTGCCGCCGAGACCACCGATCGAACTGACGCCGCTCGAACCACCCCGGCGCCGGTTCGCGCCGGGCCGTCGAAGCGGTTCCCGAGACGAGGACGACGAGTGATCCTGCTGGACGAGCCCACCGAACGCGTCTGCGCGGCCATCCTGTCCGGCGAGCTCCGTCCGGTCCGGCTCGCCGTCGTTGCGCCGGGCGGTTACGGCAAGACGGCGGTGCTCGAACATCTCGCCCCCGCTTCCGGAGTGCGGCTGGTCGACGACGCGCACCTGCTCGGCGAAGCCGACTTGGCCGAACTGGTGCGCTACCTCGACGACGAGCAGGCCGGGCTGGTCATCGCCGCCCGGCCCCATCCTCGGCCCGCCGCACTGAACCAGGTCCTCGGCCGGTTGCGCGGCCAGATCGTGCTGCGCCCGTTCGACCTCGCGCGGACCGAGGCCTACCTACGGGCGACCGGAAGCGGTCTGCCCGCCGAAGCCGTGTTGACGCAGACCGGCGGTGTCCCCGGGCTCGTGCGCGCCGTGGCCGATCTGGCCGCACTGTGCCACGAACTGGACCAGGCCGGCGCGGAGGTGTTGTGCTTCCTGCTCGCGGCCGAGGCCGGTGCGGGGCCGGATCTGGCCGGAGGGGCCGCCGAGGCCGCGCACGCGACCGGGCTCCTCGCCGCCGACGGCACCCTGCTGCCGATCGCCGCCCGGGCACTGCGGGAACTGATTCCGCGGGATCGGCAGATCGCCGTGCGACGCCGGTTGGTGGAGCAACAGCTCGAACGGGGCGGGCCTCTGCTGCGGCTGGTGCTTCCCCTGGCCGAGACCGGGCTCACCGGTGCGGTGATGGCGAAGGCGTTCGAGAGCGCGGCCGGGGAAGCGGGTGCGGACCCCGCGCTGGCGGCGAAGCTGCACGAAGCGGCGGTGCGGGCCGGACGTCCGGTCACCGCCCGCTGGGCGGAGGCGCTGGCCCGCGCCGGGGACTTCGACTCGTCGCTCCGACTCGCCGACCAGGTGCTGTCCACCGAGCACGCGCCGGATCGGGCCGAAGCCGCCCGCGTGGCCGGTGCGGTGCTCGCGTTGCGGGGCCAGCTCGCCCGCAGCGCGGAGCTGTTCCAGTGGTCCGGCTCCGGTAATTCGCGCTGCTTCGCCCTGATCGGACTGGTGGGCACCGGGCGGCTCGCCGAGGCCGGGCGGATCGCGGAAAAGTGCACTGTGGACGGTCCACCGACCTTGCTGTCGAGCGCCGTCTCGGCGACCGGACGAGGAATCCTCGAATCGGTGTCGGGGCAGCCCGCGGTGGCACTGTCCACTTTGGTCCATGCGGCGGAAACGCTGGCCCCGGTGTCGTCCGGGGTGCTACTGCCGGACAGCCCGGCCGCTCTCGGCGCACTGGTCGCGTTGCACAGCGGAGAGGCGGCAATAGCCGAACCACTGCTGGACCGCGCGATCGAGGCGGGTTCGCTCGCCGCGCGGCACCGGCTGCTGCTCGCCTGGATCGCGATGCTGCGGGGCGACGAAGAAACCGCGGAAGCGCGGCTACGGGAGGCGGGAGACGATCTCTCGCCGCGGGATTGGCTGTTCTCGGTCGGGCTCCGGGTGGGACTGGCCAGGCGCGCGAGCGACCTCGCCGCCCTGCGCCGGATCTGGACCCAGGCCAGGGAGGTGGTCGTCCGGCATCCGGTCGACCTGTTCACGTTCCTGCCGTTCGGCGAGTTCGAGGTGGCCGCGGCCAGACTCGGTGAACGCGACCGGCTCGCTCCGCACCTGCGTCAGGCCCGGCAGTTGCTGGCCGCACTCGGCGACCCGCCGCTGTGGGCCAGCGCCCTGCACTGGAGCGGGTTGCACGCGGCCATCCTCGACGAGCAACCCGCCGAAGCCGCCGAGCACGCCGGAGCGCTCACCGCGGCGGCCGGGACCGGGCCGTACTTCGCTGCGCTGGCCAAGGCCGCCGAGTGCTGGCTGAAGGTGCTCGGCGGGGATGTCGACCCGGAGGCCGTGGAGTCGGCGGCCCGAGGACTCCACGCGGTCGGCCTGTGCTGGGACGGCGCCCGGCTCGCCGGTCAGGCGGCGATCAGGACGTCCGATCGCAAGGCCATGGTCGTGTTGCTCGACTGCGCCCGCGTGCTGCAGGGGCGAGAGCCTTCGACCGCGCCCGGCCCGGTGCGGCTCAGCGACCGGGAGCGGCAGGTCGCCGAGCTCGTGCTGGCAGGTCTGACCTACAAGCAGATCGGCGATCGGCTGTTCATTTCCGCGAAGACGGTCGAACACCACATGGCGCGGATGCGCCAGCGGCTCGGCGCGACGAGTCGCGGCGAGTTACTCGCCGAGCTGCGCGCCGAGCTGCGGCCCGCTCACGGAACGACCTGAACCGGATCGCCGACGGAAAGGGTGTTGAAGAACTTCAGCGAAGCGGCGCTGGACAGGTGAACGCAACCGTGCGACGGCGTGGACAGGCTGCCGGTGTGGAAGGCGTCGCCGGGGACGAAGAAGACCGAGTTCGGCATCGGAGCGTTGTTGAACTCCGTGCTGTAGTGCATCTTCTCCTTGGAGATCACTTGGAACTTCCCGGTCGGCGTCGGGTAGCCCGGGCGCCCGGTGGTGACGGGCACCGGCCCGTACACCACCTTGCCGCCGGCCAGCAGCCAGGCCTTCTTCGCCGAGATGTCCACGCAGGCGCCCTCGGTGATCGTGCACGGGACACTCGGGTCGGTGGCCGGGGCGGCCGTGGTGGTCTTGGGTGCGGACGTCGGCTTCTTGGTCGTGGTGGTGGACGG
>NZ_VJWX01000608.1 GCF_007713715.1 Amycolatopsis rhizosphaerae | reverse complement strand
GCCCTAATGGGGACGGTGTTTTTCCACGCGGACGGCCATTTCCGTCTCCCCGGACCCCCGCAGCCCCGCGATCACGCCGTCGATGTCGGCCGCCGGGCGGTTCTGGCTGAGCTTGAACTTGGCCTCGATCCGGTCGATGGTGATTTCGACCCCCACGATCGCCCGCAGTTGCCCGGCGAAGAACTTCTCCGGGGCGTCGTCGACCGACCACGGAGCCGTCCTGCCCGCTTCGTGGTGCTCGGTGAGGCGGCGGACCAGGGTGGCGACCCAGCCGGGGTCGTCGTGCACGGTCATGCCGCCGTACACGTGCGCGGTCAGGTAGTTCCACGTGGGCACGACACGTCCGTGCTCGGCCTTGGAGGCATACCAGGACGGTGTGACGTAGGAGTCGGGACCGCGCACGATCACCAGGGCTTCGCCGAGCACGGGCAGGCGCCAGTGGTCGTTGTTGCGGGCGAAGTGTCCCAGCAGGGTGCCCCGTTCCCGGTCGTAGAGGAACGGCAGCATCGTGGCGACGAGCCCGTCGGGCGTGGCGGTGATCAGGTCGGCTGCGCCGTGGTGGGCCAGGAGTTCCTGGACCGTTTCGTCGTCGGGTGCGAAGTGAGCGGGAACGTACATCCTTCGATCTTCGCCCAGCGGGTGGTGTCGGCGAAAGGTCCGTTCCACCGGCCAGGGGCTCGCCCGGACAACACCCCGGTGCGGCCGGAGCGTCAGGGCACCCGGCCCATTCCGGCGAGACCGACCGAAAACGCCGGGTTCTCCCCGGGCCGCAGGTCCGGGTTGCGCCAGGACTGCGTGTAGCCGATGCCCGGTTCGACCAGTTCCAGCCCGCCGAACAGGGCGGTGAACTCCTCCCTGGTGCGCGTGACGAAGTCCGGGGTGGAGGTCTTGCTGTAGTGCGCGCAGAAGGCGAGGGTGGACTCCCGGACCCGCTTCTGCGCGGGGTCGGCGGGGTCGAGACCGTCGACGGTCGCGTGCGAGAGCGCGACGAGACTGCCCGGTGCCAGCAGGGAGTAGTACTCGCTCAGGGTCCGCTCGGGATCCTTCTCCGGGGGCACGAAATGCACCAGCGCGACGACCAGCAGGCACACCGGGCGGCGGAAGTCGATCAGCCGCCGGGTGGTTTCCGCCTCGACGATGGTGTCCGGCTGGTAGAAGTCCCCGCCCACCATGGCCGCCTTCGGGTTGCCCGCGAGCATGGCCGTCCCGTGCGCGATCGCGACCGCCTCGTTGTCGGCGTAGACCACGGTGGCCTCGGGGTTCGCGCCCTGCGCCAGTTCGTGAACCGGTGACACGGTGGGGATCCCCGAGCCGATGTCGAGGAACTGGTCGATCCCCTGCGCCAGCGCGTACGCCACGGCTCTGGTCATGAACTGCCGGTTGTGGTGGGCGACCTCGCGGGCGTGGGGCAGCAGTTTCAGTGCCTCGCGGCCGAACTCGCGGTCGATGGCGTAGTTGTTGGTGCCACCGAGGTACCAGTCGTAGACCCGGGACACGTTGGGATGGTCCAGATCCACCCCGGGGACGGTCCAGGCCGGGCCGGTGAGGCCGGGTTCGGTTTCGCGTTCGGTCAACGGAAGTACCCCATGTCGTCGTCAGCCGTGGGCGTCACCCTATCCAGGGGGCGGACGCGCCGGAACCCCGCTGAGGGAAATTCTCCGTGATCACGGCCATGGGGAGAGTCGTTTTCTCAGCTGTTCGCGGGCGCGGTGCTCACCTCGCGTTTCCGCCGCGTGAGCCGGGCGGGCACGTCGAAGCCCACCAGCAGTGCGGTCACCAGGGTGAGCCCGCAGGCCAGCCACACCAGGGCCGGGCCGAGGCCGATGTGCGCGGCCACCTGGGCACCGGCCAGCGGTGCGACCGCGCCGCCGAGGGCGCCGACGTTGTAGGTGAAGCCGAGGCTCGCGGCGCGGATCCGCACCGGGAAGTGGTCGCCGAGGTATTTGGGCAGCAGGCCGGAAATGCCGGAACCGGTGGCCTGCAGGGCGAAGAGCAGGCCCCACACGGCGACGATGCCGCCACCGGAACCCAGTGCGAACACCGGGAAGACGAACAGCAGGGACAGCACGAGCCCGCCGACGTAGGCCGCCCGCGTGCCGAACCGGTCGCCGGCGATCCCGGCGAGGCAGGAGCCGAGGGCGTAGCCGAGACCGGCCCAGGTCAGCGCGTCGGCCACCTGCCCGGCGTTGTAGTGCAGTTCCGTCTTGAGGTAGGTGGGCAGCAGCGACTGGATCGGCCACGAGTACAGGAAGGCACAGAACACGGTGGCCATCAGGCCGAGCGCGGTGGGCCAGGACCGCCCGCCCAGTTGCCCGGCGAACACGGCGAAACCCGCCACGCTCAGGGCGATGCAGAGCGGGTACCACCCGCCGGCGTGCCCGGAGAAGACGAGCACGAGGCAGACCGCGACCGCCACCGTGATCACCGCGTTGACCCCGGCCCACCTCCCGTGCAGCAGGGCGCTCGCGCTGGTCCTGGCCTCGCCGCCGCCGGCCACCTGGTCGGTCCAGTCCGGTGCCTCGGGCAGCGCCCGGCGCAGCCACAGTGCGACCACGACCGGCAGGATGCCGAGCCAGAACAGCCACCGCCAGCCGAAGGAGGGCACGACGGCCTCGTAGGCGCGGGCGGCCAGGATGGTGCCGACGGGGTAGGCGGAGAGCAGGAACCCGCTGGCCCGGTTGCGGAGCGAGGCGGGCCAGCTCTCCATCACGTAGGTGCTGCTGGAGCCGTACTCCCCGGCCATGCCGATGCCGACGAGGGCCCGGAAGGCGAACAGCGACCAGTAGTTCCAGGCGAACCCGCACAGCGCGGTGCCGGTCGCGTAGCAGAGAATGCTCAGGATCATGGCGGGACGCCTGCCGAACCGGTCGCCGAAGGCGCCGAGCGCGAGCCCGCCGAACCACCGGGACACGAACGCCGCCGAGACCAGTGTCGCGGCCGAAGCCAGTGAGAGGTGGAACTCGGTGCGGATTTCGGTCAGGACCAGGGTGATGATCACGAAGTCGAACCCGTCGAGCAGGTAGCCGGTCCAGGCGGCGCCGAACGCCTTCCACGGGTCGCGACCGACCTGGCGGTACCAGCGGGTGTGCTGGGGGGAGGCGTTCATCTGCACCTCTTCGTCGAGGAACCGTCGTTCGGGTGAATTCGTTGGACGTTGGACGTCCTATGATGTCGGTGACGGTAGCTCACAGCGTGAAGCGAGGGCAAGAGTGCGCACCACCCGCAGCCAGGAACTGGTCGACGCCATCATCGAGCTCATCGACCGGCGCGGGCTGCGCCCGGGCGACCCGCTCCCACCCGAACCGCGCCTGATGGAGGAGTTCGACGCCGCGCGCAACTCGGTGCGCGAGGCCCTGCGCACCCTGCAGGCCCTGGGCATCGTGGAGATCCGGCACGGCTACGGCACCTTCGTCGGCGACGCGAGCATGACCACGCTGAGCCCGTCGCTGCTGTTCCGCACCCGGGCCCGGTCGCAGGACGACCTGCGGGGCCTGCGCGATCTGCTGGAGGTGCGCCAGATCCTGGAAACCGAACTGGCCAGGAAGGTCGTCGGCGACGCCGGGCTGCTGGCCGACCTGGCCGGCTGCATCGAGCGGATGCGGGATCCCGCCACCGCCGCGGCGGCCGACCGGCAGTTCCACGAACGGATCTGCGTGGCCGCGGGCAACGAACTCGCGCTGGAGCTCACCCGGTTGTTCTGGGACGTCTACCGCCAGTCCGAGTCGCTGGTCGGCACTCCGTCGAACGCCGGTTCGCTGGTCGCCAAGCACCAGAAGATCGTGGACGCGATCAGCTCCTGCGACCAGGAGGCGGTCCGGCGCGCGGTCAGCGACCATTTCGACGAGATCCGGCACCGCATCGCGGCGGGC
>NZ_VJWX01000607.1 GCF_007713715.1 Amycolatopsis rhizosphaerae | reverse complement strand
TTCACCGCCACCGTCAGCCCCACCACACCGCTGCCCACCGGGGCCGCCGGACCCACCGGCACCGTCACCTTCACCATCAGCGGCAACGGACCGGCGCTCACCGCACCGGTCGACCCCGCCACCAGACAGGCCAGCGTCAGCGTCAGCACCCTCACCGCGGGGACCCACACCATCACCGCCACCTACAGCGGCGACACCAACTTCACCGGCTCCACCACCTCCACCACCCAAACCGTCGACAAGGCCGCGACCAGCACCACGGTCACCACGACCCCCAGTCCCTCGGTATACGGCCAAGCAGTGACCGTCACCGCCACCGTCACCCCGACCGCGCCCCTGCCCACCGGGGCCGCCGGACCCACCGGCACCGTCACCTTCACCATCAGCGACGACGGACCGGCGCTCACCGCACCGGTCGACCCCGCCACCGGACAAGCCGCAGTCAGCCTCGACACGCTCAGTGTGGGCAGCCACTCGGTCACCGCCGCCTACAGCGGCGACGCGAATTTCACCCTCTCCACGGCCGCCGGGGTCACGGAAACCGTCGGCAAGGCCGCCACCGACACCACACTGACCGCCCTGCCCAATCCCTCCACCTACGGCCAATCGGTGACCTTCACCGCCACCGTCAGCCCCACCACACCGCTGCCCACCGGGGCCGCCGGACCCACCGGCACCGTCACCTTCACCATCGACGGCACACCGAACACCGTTGCCCTCATCGGGAACCAGGCCACTTACACCATCGGTGGTCTCACGGTAGGCAACCACACGGTCGTCGCCACCTACGACGGCGACACCAATTTCACCGGCTCGACGTCAACCACCCTTACGCAGGTGGTGGAGAAGATCAACACGACGATGACCGCCGTACCGGGCAGCATCGTCCGCGTCGGGGGCGGCTACCGCATCCCCGTCCTGACCGGAGTGCTCGTCAACACGAGCACCCGGGCCGGAATCCCCGGCAAGAGCGTCACCTTCACGGTCACCGTCGCCGGGGTGACCACCATTCTGGGAAGCGCCATCACCACCACCGGAGGTGCGGCTACCCTCACCAACGTGCCAGTGCCGCCGAACCTGCGCTCGGCCCGCAGCTACACCGCCACCTTCGCCGGGGATGCCCTCTACACCGCGGCGTCGGCCACCGCTCCGTTGACGTTCACCGGGTAGGCCACGCGGACACCGCGAAGAACCCGGAAACCATGGAAAACCGTTGGCGCACCTAGTAAACTGAGTGAGATGTGCGAAGCACATCGAGCGTCGCGCCATCGAACTCGAGCATGACGGGGAAGGTCAACGCAGAGTTTGGTGGACCTCCGGGGCCGATGTCAAGTCCTTCGGCCCCGGCCGGCGCTCCGGAACGCCGAACGGAGCATGGTGGACGGCAAACCCGGTATCGTGAACATCGGTGGCCTGCAGTGGCTGGACTACGCCCAGGCCGGACCGCGCAAGGCCATGTCACTGGTCAGGGAACAGAAACGTCAGTACCTCACCCCACAGGGACCTGCCTGGGTCAGCTATTGGCCCCTGCTCTCCGGATTCCGGCGGGCGGTCAGCAGTCCCGAGCCCGCGGCCGAACTCGAGCGGGTGATCGCCGGGGTCGCGGGGAAGGACGACTGGCGGGAAGCGGTTTACCGGCAGTGCGTGCAGGGATTCCTCCAGTTGCTGCCCCGCGGCGCGACCGGCGTCCCTGCCGCCCGGGTCACGTGGGCGGAATCGGACCTCAGGGTCACCCTGCGGCACCTGATCGGCCTGCGGCTGCGCAACGACGAGTACGTGGTGGTGGCGCCGTACTGCAAGGAACCGCCCCTGACCCAGGAAACCGCCGAGGTGCTCCTCCACCTGATGGAAGGGCTGATCGACTCCATCCTGCCGGGGGCCACCCCCGTCGTGTTCGACACCCGGCACGGCCGCCGTTTCCGCCTGCACCGGCGGACCAACCGCAACCAGCTCGACGCCTACATCAGGGGCCTCGCCGCGGGATACCTGCGGCAGTGGTCGCTGGCGGCCTGAGCCGAGCGTCCCCTCCCACCAGACCCGCGCCGTGAGGGGACCCCAGGGCCGTGAGGGGACCCCTCACGGCCCTGGTCGCGGGACTCCGGCCAAGTCGGCCTTTGCGGATTGCCGTGAGGGGGCCCCTCACAGTCGATACGACCGTCAGGGGACCCCTCACGGCAGTGTCCAACAGGGACACGAGCGCACGAGGGTGGGACTCGGACTGCGGAAGGTGTGTCGGGCACGGCCGAGCCGAGCCGCCGGGCCCGGCTTTGCCGGAGCCCTGGTCGACACGACCCGTGAGGCGTCCCTTCACGGCAAACCGCGGCTCTACAACGTCGCCGCCGGGGGTGTCCAATCCACTGTCCACAAGCGAGCACCCGAACGCCGGTGCAGGCGCCGCAGGAAGGACAGCACGCCCGACGAACCGGTGGCCCAGTGGCTGCTCGCGGAGTCCAGCGAGTTGTCCGGGAACCGGGGCCGCTCCGGCGATCCCGCGGCGCGCAGCAGGATCAGCTCGGCCACCGTCTCCGCGCCGCGCCAGAATTCCTCGTTCCCGGTGGCCAGCGCGACGTCGACGAGCGACTCGCCGATCCCCGCCAGTCCACAGCACTGCGAGACCACCCACGCCTGCGGCGCCATGGCTAGACAGGCGCGGGCCCCGTCCTCGGCCAGTGCCAGGAGGCGATCGTCGCGGTACCAGCCCGCGGCCGAGACCAGCGCCGACACGATCCCGGACAGTCCCTGGCACCACGAGGCGCCCATCGCGCGTGCCGCCGGACGCTCCAGTGTCGCCACCAGTTCCGGGGTCTCGGCGGCCAGACCCTCGAACAACGACGCCGCCCGGGAGCCCGCGTCGGTGTCGCCGGAAGCCCGGTGGTAGGCCGCCAGGAACGTGGCGATCCCCGCCGTGCCGTGGGCGAAACCCGACTCGACGCAGACGCCCGAACCCGGTTGCGCCGGGGCCACCGCGTCCTCGGCTTCGGTGACCTCGCCCGCCACCAGCCGCCGTGCGCATTCCGCGGCCACGCCGAGGTGCTCCGGCCGCCGCGTCAACTGCCAGAGGATCAGGTGCCCGGTGCCGATGCCCGCGGCCCCGTGGATGTAGTCGGCGCGCTCCCGCTCGCCCAGTACGACCGGCTCCCGTTGCGGCACTGGGCCCCCGGCGAGCCGGGCCGCCTCGAGGAAGACCTCGGTACCGGTGCGGCCGAAGTACAGTGCGGCGGGCAGTTTGGCCGGCGGGGTCATCCGCACCGTCCAGGCCGCGAGTTCGGTGGCGAGGCCCGCCGTCCGGGGGTGGTGCAGCAGTTCCATGCCCAGCCCGGCCGATCCACTGTAGACGTTCGTGGCGGGGGGCGCCGAGCGGCGATCCGCCGCGGCCGGGTCCATCAGCCGCTCGGCGTGGCGCACGCACTCGTCCACCGTGTGCTCGAGGGCCGCCTCGAGCAGATCACCGGAGAGCACGATCCGGCGCGCCGGTCCGCGGTGGGCCGTGACCTCGCTCGCCCGGTGCCCTCCCGCCCGGATCACGGCGACGGCCGCCGCACGCTCCGCCGGGTCGAGGTCGAGCAGCCGGGGAATCAGGCCGAGTACTCCGGTCCGCGCGTCCGGATGGAACCGCGCGAAACATTCCAGCGTCCGTTCGAGATTGCGCACCGGATCGGGGTCCATGAGGATCGGGTTCATCCCGGTGGCCGCGAAGAACAGGGTCGCGCCCAGTGAGAAGTAGTCGTCCCCGGGCTCGGCGGGCCGGTTGGTGTGCTGGTCCGGCACGCTGTACCCACGGGTCCAGCCCCGGATCTGGAAGCCGTCGTAGGCGCTGTTGCCGAAGTCGATCACGGTGTACCGGCCGGACTCGCCGCGCACGATGTTCTTCGGTGAGAAGTCGCGCACGACCACACCC
>NZ_VJWX01000606.1 GCF_007713715.1 Amycolatopsis rhizosphaerae | reverse complement strand
CGGGGAAACCACGGCATGCCGAACACCCGGTCGCCGGACTGGAACCGCGTCGTGCCGTAGCCGACCCGCTCCACCACCCCGGCCACGTCCCAGCCGTGGACGAACGGCAGGTCGAGCAGGCGGTTGTAGGCCAGTCCCCGCGCCGTGTAGTAGTCGACCGGGTTCACCCCGGCCGCGACCACTCTGACCAGGACCTCGCCGAAGGCCGGTTCCGGCCGGTCGATCTCGGCCAGCCGCATCGTCTCGGGATCGCCCCACTCCTCTTGCAGCACCGCGCGCATGGTCAACCCTCTCTCGGAGCAAACTCGCAGCAAACTATGTGGACGACTGTACTATAAGTACTGCCCGAAGAGCTGGAACAAGACATCCCTTCCCTGAGGGATAAGGGAGAACATATAGTACAGCCGTCCACTTACTGAACTCTTCGATACCGGAGGACGACGCTGAGCGCCACCCCGACCGAGACGGTCAGGACCTACGCGGAGGCCAAGTCACGAGCCGACGTCCCGGCCGCGCTGGCCACCTGCCATGCCGACGCGGTGTTCGAGACCATCCCGTTTCAGACCGTCTCCCGCGGCCTGGCCGAGGTGGCGGCGTGCCCTTCGCCTGCCACTGGCGAGTGCGTGACGGCCTGATCGCCCAGGAGCGTTTCTTCTTCGACTTCAACCAGATGTGCGAGCAGCTCGGCCTGCCGACGGAAGCGGCGGCGGCGCGGTTCTCCTCCTGGCGGGCGGCCGCCTAGCCCGGCGGCCACGCAAAATTCCAGGACGCCTGTCCAGTAGGCTTGCGCCATGGACAAGCGGGTTCTGCGCGGTCTCCAGTCACGGCAGCTCATCCTGGACCGGGCGATGAACATCGCCTCGGTGGAAGGACTCGAAAGCCTGTCCGTGCGACGCCTGGCCACCGAACTCGAGATGAGCAAGAGTGGCGTGTTCGCGCAGTTCGGTTCCAAGGAGGAGCTGCAACTGGCGACCGTGCGGGCCGCGATCGACGTCTTCGCCGCCAGGGTCGTCCGCCCCGCCAGGAAGACACCCGCCGGGATCCGCCGCGTCCGGGCCCTGTGCGAGGCGTGGATGCACTACGCGCGGCAGCCGGTGTTCGAGGGCGGCTGCTTCTTCCTCGCCGCGGCCCCCGAATTCGACGCCCGGCCCGGGCGCGTCCGCGACGCCATCGCCTCGGCCCGCCGCGACTGGCAGACCCTGTACGCCGCCACCATCGCCGAAGCCCAGAATCTGGGAGAGGTCCGCGCCGACCTCAACCCGGCCGATCTGGCCTTCGAACTCGACGCTCTCGCCCGCACCGCGGCCGAAGACGCCGCCCTCCTCGACGACGACCGCCGGTACGACCGCGCCGCCGCGATCATCCTCGCGCGCCTGGCTTCGGTCGCGACCGATCCGGCCGCGCTCGAATAGACCGGGAGCGACCGCCCGCACGCCGGAATTCCACTGTGGCCGGCCGCGCAGGGAAATCACTCGGTGAAATGAGCGTTTGCGGGAATTCCGATGTCAATCCGCTCGTGCGGTGGCACCTGCCCGCGCGGCGATCACCCAGCGCTGATCCCGACGCCACCGATCGGGTGAGAAGCGGTTGGGAGGCAAGGACTTCACCCCCGCCGGACACCCGTGCCCTCCGTGCGGGCCGATCGCGCCGGCCACTCGGCACAGTGAACGCACCGTCCGGCACGGGGCCGGTTTTTCCGTGCTGAGTAACGGAATTTTCGTCCATTGGGTACTTGTCAGCTCCGGACGGTACTCAGTAACCTCTACCCAGGGTGATGGATATGACGCATCAGGTAGTGTTCGACCCGCTTCCCTCCTTGTTGCGGCGCGCGGTCCGCGTGGTCCCCGCACCGGAGGCCGACGATTCCCCCGCACCGGCTGATCCCGGGCTCGCCCGCCTGCTCAGGGGCGGCGTTCTGCACCGGCTGGCCGCGGGCTATTACGCGCTGGTGCCCAGCGACCGGATCGGACAGGGCTGGCAGCCGGACCTCGAAGCGGCCTCCTGGGGTATCGCCGCGGCCGACGACGGACCCAGATCCGTTGCCCTGATGGGACTTTCGGCCGCGCACGTGCACGAGGCGCTGCCCGGGTCCCCGGGAGTCGGCATCGTCGCGACCACCCGCAACCGGCCGAGCCTGTCCTTCGCCGACCGGGATGCCACGGTGTCCTTCGTCCGCCGCGACCCTCGACGGCTGAAGATCGAGCGGTACTCGGGCGAACTCGGTGCGGGCTGGGTGACCACGGTCGAGCAGACCCTGCTGGACCTCGCGGCGTACCCGCAACTGGGCGGGCGTCCCGAGTCCGCGCGAGAGGCCATCGGCGCCTTGCTGGACAAGGCCGATCCGCACGTGCTGTACAGCCTGGCCACCGCGCAACGGCGGCACGGCGCACTGGACCGCATCCTGCAACACGTGTGACGGCGGCGAAAGCCCGGCAAGGCCGCGCAGGCGTTGGCCCTTCACGGCTGAGCCCAGCCCCGGTCAGGCAAGCGCCGGGCTCAGCCGGTGAAGTGGCGGTGCAGACCACTCCACACCGTGTCGTAGCCGGGCTGCCGATGGGGCGCCGCGTGCGCCTGGTCCGTGACCAGCAGGGGCCAGCGCGTCTCGACCATGAAGGCCAGCGTGTCCTCGATCTTCTGCGGCACGAGTTCCTGACTGCTGGCACGCTCGAAGGTCTCCGCGTCGGGGCCGTGCGCCGACCACATCCCGTGCAGGCTCGCCCCGCCCGGCACGAAACCCTCGGCCTTGGCGTCGTAAACCCCCTTGACCAGCCCCATGAACTCGCTCATCACATTGCGGTGGTACCAGGGCGGGCGGAAGGTGTCCTCCCCCACCAGCCATCGCGGCGGGAACACCACGAAATCGGCGTTGGCCTGTCCTGGAGTGTCCGACGGGGAGGTCAGCACCGTGTAGATCGACGGGTCCGGATGGTCGAAGCTGACCGTGCCGAGCACGGTGAACCGCGCGAGGTCGTACTTGTACGGCGCGTGGTTTCCGTGCCAGGCGACGACATCCAGCGGTGAATGGTCGTAGTCGGCCGCCCACAGCCCGCCGCCGTACTTCTGCACCACCTGCACGGTTTCCTCGCGGTCTTCGAACGCGGCGACCGGGTAGAGGAAATCGCGCGGACCGGCCAGTCCGTTGGCCCCGATCGGGCCGAGCTCGGGCAGGGTGAAGGGCTGCCCGTAGTTCTCGCACACATAGCCCCGGGCCGCGTCGTCGAGCAGGGTGACCCGGAAGCGGATACCCCGGCCGATCACCGCGATCTCACCCGGTCCGACCTGCAGCCGCCCGTACTCGGTCTGCAGCAGGAGGCGGCCCAGCTCGGGCACCAGCAGCAACTCGCCGTCGGCGTCGGTGAAGTACCGGTCCTCCATCGAGCGCGTGGCCCGGTACCAGTGCAGGGCCACGCCCGTGCGGTGCAGCACGTTTCCGTTGGCGCACACGGTGAACAGGCCGTCGACGAAGTCGGCGGGGTGCTCCGGCCGCGGCGGGGCGTCCCACCGCAGCCGGTTCGGATCGGCCGCCCCCGCGGTCAGGGGCGCGCTGTGCAGGAACTCGTGGGAGAGGGGCCGGAACGGCGGATGCGCGGCCGAGGGCCGGATCCGGTACACCCAGCTCCTGCGGTTGCCGGCGCGCGGTTCGGTGAAAGCGGTGGCGCTGTGCTGCTCGGCGTAGAGCCCCAGCGGCGCCCGTTGCGGCGAGTTGCGGCCCACCGGCAGCGCTCCCGGAACGGCCTCGCTGTGGTGCTCGTTGCCGAATCCGGCCGAATAGTCCAGCACGGTGCCCGCCAGGGCCTCGGGCCGCATGGTGCCGGTCATCTCCCCACCTCCGCTCGGACGCACGTCGGCGGTTTCAGCGTCACCCCCCGCCGCCGTGCGGTCAACCGCGCGCCCTTTCCC
>NZ_VJWX01000605.1 GCF_007713715.1 Amycolatopsis rhizosphaerae | reverse complement strand
GGCTGTGAGGGGACCCCTCACGGGAAAGAACGGCAGGGGCCCGGCTCGAGCCGCGGAGCGGGGGAGGTCAGTGGGCCGGGTTCGCGGCGGGTTCGACCAGTTCCACGAGGACGCCGCCGGCGTCCTTCGGGTGCACGAAGTTCACCCGGCTGTTCGCGGTGCCGCGCTTGGCCTTGTCGTACAGCAGCCGCAGGCCGTTGGCCCGCAGCGCCTCCGCGGCGGCCTCGATGTCGGTGACGCGGTAGGCGACCTGCTGCAGGCCGGGGCCCTTCGTGTCGAGGAACTTGCCGATGGTGGAGTCCGGGCGCAGCGGCGCGAGCAGCTGGACGGCGGGGCCGTTCTCGTCGCCCGGCGCGTGCAGCATCGCCTCGCGGACGCCCTGCTCCTCGTTGACCTCGCTGTGGGTCGCGATCATGCCGAAGTTGGTGGCGTAGAACTCGATCGCGGCGTCCAGGTCCGGTACCGCGATGCCGACGTGGTCGATCGTGGTCACGAACGGCTTCAGCGCGTCATTCATGCCCCGAGCATAGGGCAGGGAAACGACCTCACCTCGTGCCACGGCTCACACCTGTACTGGACGGGCGCGACGGGTATCGTCGAGGGGACCGCCGTCGTTCGTCTTTGGAGGCTGCCGTGTCCGGTTCGGTGATCCTCGGTGCTGCCCGCACCCCCATTGGCCGTCTGCTGGGTTCCCTGAAGGACTTCACGGGCGCGCAGCTGGGCGGGGTGGCCATCAAGGCCGCGCTCGAGCGCGCCGGTGTCTCGCCGGACCAGGTGCAGTACACGATCATGGGCCAGGTGCTCACGGCGGGCGCGGGCCAGATCCCGGCGCGCCAGGCCGCGGTGGCGGCGGGCATCCCGATGGACGTCCCGGCGCTGACCATCAACAAGGTGTGCCTGTCCGGCCTCGACGCGATCGCGCTGGCCGACCAGCTCATCAGGGCGGGCGAGTTCGACCTCGTCGTCGCGGGCGGCCAGGAGTCGATGACCCAGGCCCCGCACCTGCTGCCCAAATCGCGCTCCGGGTTCAAATTCGGCGACACCACGCTCGTCGACCACATGGCGTACGACGGTCTCTTCTGCGCGTTCGACCAGGTCGCGATGGGCTCGTCCACCGAGAAGCACAACACGCGCTACGGCGTGACGCGGGAGCAGCAGGACGAGTTCTCCGCCCGCTCGCACCAGCGCGCCGCGGCCGCGATCGCCGCGGGCCTGTTCGCCGACGAGATCGCCCCGGTGGCGATCCCGCAGCGCAAGGGCGAGCCGGTCCTGTTCGACACCGACGAGGGCGTCCGCGCCGACACCACGGTGGAGACGCTGGCCAGGCTGCGGCCTGCCTTCGCCGCGGACGGCACGATCACCGCGGGCTCGTCCTCGCAGATCTCCGACGGCGCCGCCGCCGTCGTGGTGGCCAGCCGTGCCAAGGCCGAGGAACTGGGCATCACCCCGCTCGCCGAGATCGGCGCACACGGTGTGGTGGCCGGCCCGGACGCGAGCCTGCACGAGCAGCCGTCCAACGCCATCAAGGCCGCGCTGGCGAAGGCGAAGCTGGACGCCTCCGCGCTGGACCTGGTGGAGATCAACGAGGCGTTCGCCGCGGTGGGTCTGGTGTCCACGGAGAAGCTGGGCATCGACCCGGAGCGGGTCAACGTCAACGGCGGGGCGATCGCGCTCGGCCACCCCATCGGCGCCTCCGGGGCGCGCCTGGCCGTGCACCTGATCTACGAGCTGCAGCGCCGTGGCGGCGGTCTCGGCGCGGCGGCGCTGTGCGGTGGCGGCGGACAGGGTGACGCCCTGCTGATCCGCGTTCCCTGACACGGTCGCGATCCGGCACGGTGCACAGGCCTCTCCGGACGCCAGGCAGGATGGGGCCATGCCGCCGTTGAACATCCCCGAGCTGGTCGACCGCGCGCGTGACGGGCAGCCGCGCGCGGTCGCCAAGCTGATCTCCCTGGTCGAACACGCCCATCCGCGCCTGCGGGAGGTGGCGGCGGCGCTGACCCCGCACACCGGTCACGCCCGCGTGATCGGGTTGACCGGCCCGCCCGGGGTGGGCAAGTCGACCTCCACTTCGATGCTGCTCTCCGCGCTGCGCAAGCAGGGCCAGCGGGTCGGGGTGCTGGCGATCGACCCGTCTTCGCCCTTCTCCGGTGGTGCGCTGCTCGGCGACCGGATCAGGATGGCCGAGCACGCGACCGATCCGGGCGTGTTCATCCGCTCGATGGCCACCCGCGGCCACCTCGGCGGGCTCGCCTGGGCGACCCCGCAGGCGGTGCGCGTGCTGGACGCCGCAGGGTTCGACGTCGTGCTCATCGAGACCGTCGGGGTTGGACAGTCCGAAGTGGACGTCGTCAAGCTCGCCGACACCACCGTGGTGCTGCTCGCACCCGGTCTCGGGGACGGTATCCAGGCCGCCAAGGCGGGGGTGCTGGAGATCGCCGACGTGTTCGTGGTGAACAAGGCCGATCGCGACGGTGCCGACACCGTGGTCCGCGATCTCAAGCAGATGATCTCGTACGGGCGCCGGGAGATCCGCGGCCCGAGCTGGCGGCAGCCCATCGTGCGCACCACGGCCGCGCGCGGTGAGGGCGTGGAGGATTTCGTGCGCGCCCTCGACGAGCACCACGAGTGGCTCGCCGCGCACGGCGAGCTGGCCCGGCGGCGTGCGCACCGGGCGGCGAGCGAGGTCGAGGCGATCGCACTCAGGCGACTCCGGGCGGAGCTGGAGGACCTGCACGGCGGCGGGCATCTGAGCGGGCTCGCCGAGCGGGTCGTCTCCCGCGAGCTCGACCCGTATGCGGCGGCCGACGCGCTGCTGGACGCGCTGCGCCCGGGACAATAGAGAGATGGCTCCTGTCGAACGGATCGGCCTGGTCGTCCACGGTGGCAAGGAGGCGGCGCTGGCCGCCGCCGAGCGCGTCCGGCGGTGGGCCGCCGGGCACGGGGTGCCCTGCGCCGACATCGACGTGTGGGACCAGCGCGACGGCCACCGGCTCGACGCCAGGGAAGAGGCGGCCCGGGCCGGTGACCCGGATCTGATCGTCACCGTGGGCGGGGACGGCACCTTCCTCCGTGGCGTGCGGGTGGCGGGCGCGATCGACGCGCTGGTGCTCGGCGTGAACGTGGGCCGCGTCGGCTTCCTCACCGAGGTGGCGGCCGCCGACCTGGTGGACGCGCTCGACGCGGTGCATCGCGGGGACATCCACGTGGATGCCAGGATGACGCTGACCATGCGTGCCGCGCGGCGGCTGGAGATCCCGGCGGACTTCGAGGAGATGCTCCGCTACGGCCGGGGCCCCGCGCTGCCTTCCCCCCATGTGCGGCCGGGGCTGAAGAGCCAGGGCGGCTGGGGCGTGCCGCTGGACGTGCTGGCGCTCAACGACATCGTGGTGGAAAAGCTCGCACGGGACCGCCAGGCGAGCCTCGCGGTCTACGTCGGCAGCAAGCTGTTCGCCTCGTACTCGGCGGACGCGCTGATCGTGGCCTCGTCGACCGGATCCACCGCCTACAGTTTCTCGGCGGGCGGGCCGATCGTGTCGCCGGATCTGGACGCGCTGGTGTTCACCCCGGTCGCGCCGCACATGGTGTTCAACCGCAGCGTCGTGCTGGACAAGTCGCAGTGCGTGGGCATCCTCGTGCTGGAGCATTCGGGCGAGGTGGCGGTGAGCGTCGACGGCCAGCTCCGGGGCGTGCTGCACCCGGGCGACTGGATCACGGTCTACGCGGCGCCGAAACGGTCACGGCTGGCCAGGCTGGCCGAGCCGGACTTCCTCGGCCGCGTCCGCGACCGTTTCGGGCTGGTCGACGCCGCGGCGGCGCTGGCGGACGGGCATCCGCCCGCCTTCGCCCCGGACGAGCCGCTGCCGCCCGACCTCGCCCATCCGGGGCCCCCTCCCGCCGAGCTGCAGGGAGTGT
>NZ_VJWX01000604.1 GCF_007713715.1 Amycolatopsis rhizosphaerae | reverse complement strand
CTTCATGCCCTTGGCCCACACCGCCTTCGCCCGGCAGATCCTCGGCCCCGGCAAGCTGCTCGTCTCCCACCAGTCCGTGCTGCTGGAACCGGATCCCGGCCGGGCCAGGGCCCGCGCCAGGGAAACCGTCCGCATGGCCCTCACCCAGGGGGCGGCCGCCTACGGTCGCGCGTGGCGCGACTTCGGCTACGCCGATGATCTCGCCGGGGTCACCGACCGGCTCGTGGACGCGGCCGTGGCCTGGGGCGACGAGGAGGCGATCGCGCGGCGCGTGCGGGAACAGCTCGACGCGGGGGCCGACCACGTGCTCCTCACCCCCGTCGCGGACGATCTCGTGTCCGCGGTGGACCAGCTGGAGCGGATCGCCCCGGCCGTGCTGGGGGTGGCCGCGTGAGCGTCGGCATCTGGACCTTCGCCTTCGACGGCAAGCCGGTCGCCTTGGTCCGCGAGGCGGCCGCGGAGATCGAGGAACTCGGCTTCGACCACCTGTGGTTCGGCGAGTATCCGGGCCGGGAGGCGATGACGCAGGCGGCGCTGCTGCTGGCCGCGACGGGCCGGATCACCGTGGCCACCGGGATCGCGAGGTTCGACCGCCGTTCCCCGGTGGCCACCGCGGGGGCGCAGCGCGCGCTGTCGGAGGCCTACCCGGGGAGGTTCCTGCTCGGCCTCGGCGGGCATCTTCCCGGTGACCGGCCGGTCGCGTCGATCCGGGAGTACCTCGACGGGATGGACGCCGCCGCACTGTCCATTCCGGACGCCTCGCCGCGGCCCCGCCGCGTGCTGGCCGCGCTCGGGCCGAAGATGCTGCGCCTGGCCGCGGAGCGTGCCGACGGCGCGCATCCGTACTTCGTGCCGCCCGAGCACACGGCGCGGGCCCGGGAAGTCCTCGGCCCGGACGCCTTCCTCGCGGTCGAGCAGGGGGTGGTGCTGACGGCGACGGGGGCACGGGACATCGCACGCCGCGAGGCGGCGGTGTACCTGGAACAGGCCCGGCATCACCAGGCGAACCTGCGGCGGCTCGGGTTCACCGACGCCGATTTCGCCGGGGGCGGGAGCGACCGGCTGATCGACGCGGTCATCGCCTTCGGCGAGGAAGGCATCGCCGAGCGGGTGCGGGCGCATCGCGACGCGGGCGCCGACCACGTGTGCGTCCAGGTGCTCACCGGCGACGACCGCCTGCCCCGCGTCGAATGGCGCGCACTCGCCGTGGCGCTCGCCGGATCCGCCGAACCGTGAGCATGCGATCGTGATCGATGCGAGCATCGGGGCATGGATCTGCCACCCGTACCCGCCGCCGTCGCCACCCTGACCGCCGGCGTGGGCCCGAGAGGGGCCGTGGCGCTCGCCGCGGCGTACAGCCGTTTGGAAGACCTGGACGACTGGGACGACCCGGACCACGTGGACGAAGAAACCGGCCGGGTCGCCGATCTGCTCAAGGAAGCCGAAGCCAACGGCGTCGCCGAGGACGAGACCGCCGAGCTGTGGTGGTATGTCGAACACCTCCGGAGCTGCGCGGCCGAGAACAGGCAGTACCAGGAGGAAATGGCGGCCTACGTCGCCGAGCACGGGACGACCCCACGGGGGCGACTCGACGCGAAGCTGAGGCGGGCGCGCGAACTCTACGAGGCCGGGGATCGTGCCGCGGCACTCGCGTTGTTCCGCGAGGTCGCCGAGATCAGTCCCTGGGACAGCGAGTTCAGCGGCTGTCTCGACCGCATCGACACCGGTTGGTGCCGTCTGCTCCACGACGCGGCCCACGTCGGGGGACCGGCGGCGGCGCGGAAGATCTGGCAGGAAGCCAGGGCCCACTACCGGGCGGCGAAGTTCCCCATCACGCCGCACGCCTGGCCGCTGGTCGAACTGCTGCTGGGCACCGGCGTGCCGGACCTCGTCGAAGTCGTCGTCCGCGAGTGGATCGAGGCCGCCGAGGAGAACGGGAAGGCGGACGTGCCGGTGACCGAGGACGAGCAGCGCATCTTCGAGCTCGCCCTGGCCGAAATCGAACGCTCTCGGGAACTGCCCTCATCCGGCTGAACCGTGCCCACGCCGAACGGTCCGCTGGGGTAGCCCTTGGTTGTGGGGAAGTGGTTTCGGTGTGCGAAGTCATGTCGGGATTCGTCAGGCTGCGGTGGCCGCTCGGTGGACCGCGGCGGCCAGTCGGTCGTGTTCGGGGTAGGACCAGTCGAAGGAGAAGCGGCGGCGGGTGTAGCCGAAGGCGATGCCGCTGCGCGGGTCGGCGTACGATTCCGAGCCCGCGGACCCGCTGTGGCCGAAGGCGTTCGCACCGAGGAACGGATAGCGCAGGCCCTTGGCTTCGAATCCGAGTGCGTACTGTCCCTGCTCGCCCCGGACGAGGTCGCGGCCGACCGAGTGGGGCATGGCGAACTCGCCGAGCGTGCCGGGTTCGAGCAGCGGGGCCCGGCCGTCCAGACCGAAGACCGCGGCGCTGTACATCCGGGCCAGCCCGCGGGCGTTGCCCACGCCGCCGGCCGAGGCCTGGCCGAGCGCACGCACCTGCCGGGTGTTGAGGAAGGCCACTTGATCCAGGGGCGGCGTGGAATTGAGGCCGTATCCGATCCCGGTGATGCTGTGCGGTCCCGGGACGGCCGCCCAGAACGCGGCCCTCTCCTCCGGACCGGCCAGCCCGGGCAGCACCTCGCGGTACCGGTCCTCCAGTGCCTCCGGCAGCCCGAGGTACAGGTCCAGTCCATGAGGTGCGCGCACGCGTTGCTCGAAGTGTTCCTGCAGCGAACGGCCCGTGGCCCGGCGAACCACCTCACCCACGATCGCGAACGTCACGAACCCGCCGTAGCCGTACACCGCGCCCGGCCGCCAGTACGGCCGCTGCCCGGCCAGCCGCCGCGCGATCACCTGGTCGTCCGCCAGTTCACCCACCGTCAGGCCACCGTCGACGCCGATCACGCCCGAACGGTGGGTCAGGACGTCCCGCAGGCTGATCCGCTCCTTGCCCACCGCGGCGAACTCCGGCCAGTGGCGGGCGATCGGCCGGTCCAGTTCCAGCGTGCCGTCCTGCACCAGCAGCGCCACCACCAGGGTGGCGGCCCCCTTGGTCGAGGAGTAGATGCCGGTCAGCGTGCCGCCCGCCACCGCGTCCCCGGCCCACAGGTCGACCACCTGGTGGCCGTGCCGGTAGACCGCCAGTTGCGCACCGGCCCGGACGTCCTCCCCTGCCACCACGGCGGCGAATTCCTCCCGTACCGCCTCGAAACCCGGGGCCGCCGTGCCATGGACACCGATACTGTTCATCGTTCTGCCTCGCTCCGATCGTCGTGTCACCGATTCGACGGAGCCATGACGCATGGGCCGCGGAAAATGTGACGGGCCCCCACGGTTACCTCGAGGGCGTTCCGTTCGTCATGCGTTCGACCGCCGACGCGAAGGACGACCATGAGCGAACACGACTCTCTGGCCGGGCGATTCGAGGAACATCGCGCTCACCTGAGAGCGGTGGCCCACCGGACGCTCGGCTCCCCGGCCGAGGCCGAAGACGCCGTCCAGGAAGCCTGGCTGCGGCTCACGCGCACCGGAACCGGCGTCATGGCCGGTGACATCGACAATCTCGCCGGCTGGCTGACGACGGTCGTCGGCCGGATCTGCCTGGACATGCTGCGCGCACGACGGCTGCGCCGCGAGACCCCGCTGGACACGCACCTGCCGGACCCGGTGGTCGCCGGCGAAGGCACCGATCCCGAGCACCGGGCGATGACCGCCGACTCGGTGGGACTGGCCCTGCTGGTGGTGCTGGAACTGCTGACCCCCGACGAACGGCTGGCCTTCGTCCTGCACGACCTGTTCGGCATTCCCTTCGAGCAGTTGGCCCCGGTCGTGGACCGTAGCCCGGTCGCCGCCAGGAAACTCGCCAGCCGTGCCCGCCGACGCATCCACGGTGGCGCGC
>NZ_VJWX01000603.1 GCF_007713715.1 Amycolatopsis rhizosphaerae | reverse complement strand
ACTGTGAAGGGACCCTTCACGGCAGCCTCGACGGTGCTCAGCGGGCGGGGAGGATGCGGCCGCGCACCTCACCGAAGCCGATGCGGCCGCCGCGGGTGCCCGGCGCCGTGGCCGAGATGACCACCTCGTCGCCGTCGGCGAGGAAGGTGCGCTCCTCGCCGTTCACCACGACCGGTTCCCGGCCGCCCCAGCTCAGCTCGATGAACGCGCCGCGCTGCTCCTTCTCCGGCCCGGAGATGGTGCCCGAGGCGTAGAGATCACCGGTGCGGCTCACGGCCCCGTTGACGGTCATGTGCGCCAGCATCTGCGCCGGGGACCAGTACATCTCCCGGTACGGCGGGCGGGAGACCTCCTGCCCGTTCCACGACACCGCGAGCTCGATGTCCAGCCCCCACGGCTCGCGCTCGGTCAGGTACGGCAACGGGGCCGGATCCTGGACGGGGGTCGGGACGCGGGCCGCCTCCAGCGCCGCCAGCGGCACCACCCACGGCGAGATCGAAGTGGCGAAGCTCTTGCCGAGGAACGGGCCGAGCGGCACGTACTCCCACGCCTGGATGTCCCGCGCCGACCAGTCGTTGACCAGGACCGCGCCGAACACCCGCTCCGCGAACTCCTCCACCGGTACCGCGGACCCCAGTTCGGATCCGGTGCCGACCAGGAAACCCAGTTCGGCCTCGATGTCGAGCCTGCGGCTCGGCCCGAACGTCGGCGCGGCCTCGTCCGGCGCCTTGCGCTGGCCGCTGGGCCGCACGATGTCGGTGCCCGAAACGACCACCGTCCCGGCGCGCCCGTGGTAGCCCACCGGCAGGTGCTTCCAGTTCGGCATCAGCGGCGCCGAATCCGGGCGGAACAACCGGCCCAGATTGGTCGCGTGGTGCTCGGAGGCGTAGAAGTCGACGTAGTCGGCGACGGCGACCGGCAGGTGCAGGGTCACCGCCCGCACCGGGTGGACGGCCGCGTCCGGCACCTCACCGGACACCAGTTCGGCGATCCGTTCCCGGACCTCGTCCCACCGCCGTCGCCCCTGCGCCATGAACGCGTTCAGGGTCGGCTGCGCGAACACCTCGTCCCCGAGCGCCGCCGCGAGGTCCACCACCTGGTCCCCGACGCGGACGCCGGCCCGCGGCGCGGTGCCGGGGGTGGAAAACACCCCGTAGGGCAGGTTGTCCAGCCCGAACAGCGAGCCTTCCGCAACGTCGATCTTCACGCCTTCGCTCCGTCTCCACCCAGCGCGCCCGCCGCGACCAGGTCCAGCTCCACGAGTTCGGTCAGCGGTTCGAGGATGTCGCACGTACCGAACGACAGGAACCGCCCGCGAACTTCTTCCTCCACAGTGGACACCCGACGCGCCACCTCCGCCCGGTCGCGTTCGGCGAGTGCCGCCACCACCTCCGGCTCCGCCGCGCCCCCGGCCGCCACTGCGGTGGCCAGCAACAGGTTCAGGTAGCCGTGCTGCTCGAACCCGGTGACCGGATCGGTGTTGCGCACCGCGTGGTGCAGGCCCGCGGTCGCCTTGAACGAGACCTCCGCGCGCACCGCGGCCAGGATCGCGGCCGCCAGTTCCGTCTCGTCCGGGTACAGCTCCGCGCGCACGCCTCCGGTGCGGAACTTCGCGCGGTGACCGGTCTCCGCGCAGGCCGCCAGCGTTCCGGCCCGCCGCTCGTCCCGCGGCACCTCGACGAAGACGGGCGCGGGCGCGGCTTCGAGCGCGGTGAAGAACTCCGGCACGCCCATTCCGGCCGGGACCGGGATCTCCAGTCCGGCCAGGCGCGCGGGCGACGAGGCCATCGCCTCGAGGACCCCGGGCAGTCCGGCGGGCCCGTCCGGCAGCGTCACCGACACGTCGACGGCGCCGATCTCCAGACCGGGCAGCGCGGAGGCGGGCAGCACCAGCGGCCCCACGAGCTCGCGATAGGCCGCGGCCAGATGCCGCGAGTGCGCGGGCACCGCGTCCGCCAGCGGCAGCGACCCGGGCGGGAAGACGGCGGCGTCGTCGAGCAGGCCGCGGAACAGGGGCGGGATCAGCGACGCGGTCACCGGGGCCCCCGGCCGGACCAGGTCCACGCGTAGCCCTCGTCCTCGGTGGCCCCAGCGCCCTCGCCGAGTTCCAGCGGGCGGAACGTGTCGACCATGACGGCGAGTTCGTCGAAGAACTCGACGCCGATGCTGCGCTCGTAGGCGCCGGGCTGCGGGCCGTGCGCGTGCCCGCCGGGGTGCAGCGACACCGAGCCCTGGCCGATACCGGACCCCTTGCGGGCCTCGTAGTTCCCGCCGCAGTAGAACATCACCTCGTCGGAGTCCACATTGGAGTGGTAGTACGGCACCGGGATGGCCAGCGGGTGGTAGTCCACCTTGCGGGGCACGAAGTTGCAGACGACGAAGCCCTCGCCCTCGAACACCTGGTGCGCGGGCGGCGGCTGGTGCACGCGGCCGGTGATCGGCTCGAAGTCGGAGATGTTGAACGTGTACGGGTACAGGCAGCCGTCCCAGCCGACCACGTCGAACGGGTGCCGGGGGTAGACGTAGCGGGTGCCCACGATCCCGGCGCCGCCCCGGTGCTTGACCAGGACCTCGACGTCCTCGCCCTCGGCGAGCAGCGGCTCGGCCGGGCCGTGCAGATCGCGCTCGCAGAACGGCGCGTGTTCGAGGAACTGGCCCCACTTGGACAGGTAGCGGCGAGCCGGGACGATGTGGGAGTTCGCCTCGATGAGGTAGACCCGCAGCGGGGCGTCCCCGGAGGGCACCCAGCGGTGGGTGGTGGCGCGCGGCAGCACCACGTAGTCGCCGGTGCGGAACGGCAGGACGCCGAAGACCGTTTCGACCACACCTTCGCCCGACTCGACATAGGCGCATTCGTCGCCGATCGCGTTGCGGTACAAGGGGGATGGCTCTCCCGCGACCACATAGGACAGCCGGACGTCGGAGTTGCCCAGCACCAGGCGGCGGCCGGTCACCACGTCGTGCCGCTTCCACTCCTCACCGGGGAACAGCTCGTGGAGCTTGAGGTGCCGGGGCTTGAGCGGATGGTTGGCCTGGGTGGACAGATCCGGGAGCTGCCACGGCGACGCGTCCACGAGCGCGGACGGGATGTGGCGGTGGTAGAGCAGCGACGAGTCGCTGGAGAAGCCTTCCTCCCCCATCAGCTCCTCGTAGTACAGACCGCCGTCCGGGGTGCGGAACTGCGTGTGCCGCTTGGGCGGGATCTCACCGACCTGCCGGTAGTACGCCACGATCGGGCCTCCTTGCCTTCGAACCGATGTTAGTAAATGTATTAACTAGTTCGCCGGGAGGCAAGGGTCAGTTCCGTCCGCGCACGTCGAACTGGGTGCGGTTGGTGATCAGCTTGTCCAGCAGCATGATCAGGATGCGCTGCTCGGTCTCGGTGAGCACACTGGCCCACTCGTGCTCGCGCTCGTTCTGCGCGCGGAACACCTCGAGCATCTCCCGCCGCCCCCGTTCGGTCAGCGACAGCAGCACCGACCGGCCGTCGTGCTCACCGGGTGCACGCTCCAGCATTCCCTCCGCGACCAGCGTCTTCGTCAGGTTCGACACCGCGGCGCGGCTCATCCCGGTCAGTTCGGCCGCCTTCTTGGCCTCCAGCGGACCCGCCAGCCAGGTGACGAACAGCAGCCGGAAGCCCGACCACGACCGGCCCCGCGGCCGGTGCACGCTGGCCTCCAGGTCGTAGGTGACGATGTTCGACGCCCGGTTCAGCGTCAGGAGCACTTCGGTGGCCAGCTGGTGCCGGAACCCGAACTCCCCGGCCAGCCGGGTGTTCGCGAGCTCCACGAAGGACCAGAAGTCCAACTCGTCCGCCGTCATGGCGCCCACCCTACCCAAACTAATAAACAGATGAACTACCTGGATTCCGCCGCTGGTGCCGTGAAGGGTCCCTTCACAGTCGATACGACTGTGAAGG
>NZ_VJWX01000602.1 GCF_007713715.1 Amycolatopsis rhizosphaerae | reverse complement strand
GGGGAAGGTCCGGGGTGTCGCGTTGCCGCGGGAGCACGGCGGCCACCCGGCGCCGCGTCATGTCCGCCAGGTGCGCGCCGGACGGGGTCGCCTTCGGCTACGGCGCCGTGCCCAGGTCGGGCCGGGTCGGGAGATCCCACCCGTTGGGCTGATGGACCGCCCGGCGAGGACCCTCTCTACTTTGGTGCGGGCGTGAGACGGCCGCACGAAAGGGAGCTGAGGGCTTGTACACCGCTGAGATCGCTGGGACGGGCAGGGCGGCACGTGAGGTGACCGCCGAGGGTGATCCGGTCTTGGGCACCGCCGTCGCGGCGAGAGGAGTTCGGCGGTGACCCCGCGGCTGATCGGCAGCGGCGCCAGGATCGTCGACCGGCCGAGCGGGCGCTCACTGGGCGAATCCGCGCTGCGGGCCGAGGTGGCCTGTGTGGCGGCGGAACTCGCCGAGCTGCCGCCTGGTGTGCTGTTCCTGCGCGCCGAGGTCGATTTGCCCAGCCTGCTGGGGTATCTCGGGGCGTTCGAGGCGGGCCGTGCCGTCGCGCTGCTCGACCCGGCGCTGGCTCCCGGGAGGCTGGGCGAGCTGGTGCGCCGCTTCCGGCCGAGCGCGGTGATCCCGGCTCCCGCCGGTGATGTGCCGGAGGGTTACCACCTGCGGGAGGGGCGATGGGTGCGCCGGGATCCCGACGGCGTTGCCCCGCACCCCGATCTCGCGGTCCTGCTCGCCACGAGCGGTTCCACCGGCAAGCCGCGGTTCGCGCGGCTGTCCCGGTCCGCCATCCTCGCCAACGCGCGCGCGATCGCCGACGTGCTCGGCATCGACGGGGACGACGTCGCGCCGACCTGCCTGCCCGCTCACTACAGCTACGGCCTTTCGGTGCTCAATTCGCATCTGGTCGCCGGGGCCACCGTGGTCATCGAGCCGTCCGGGATCCTCGGGCGTGACTTCTGGGACGCGGTGGGCGAGCACGGCTGCACCTCGCTCGCCGCGGTGCCGTACCACTTCGAAATGTTGCGGCGCCTGGAGTTCGATCCGGTGCGTTACCCGCGGTTGCGCTCGGTGACGCAGGCGGGGGGAAAGCTGCGCACCGAACTGATCACCGAGTTCGACGCGAAGATGCGCGGCGCGGGCGGCGGCCTGTTCGTCATGTACGGCCAGACCGAGGCCTCGCCGAGGATGGCGACCATGCCTGCCCAGCGGCTGGCCGAGAAGCCCGGTTCGGTCGGCCCGGCCCTGCCGGGCGGCCGGTTCAGCATCCGGCACAACGACGGATCCGAGACCACCCACCCGAAGATCACCGGCGAGGTCGTCTACCGCGGGCCGAACGTGATGATGGGCTACGCCGAGGACGCGGACACGCTGGCACTGGGGGATCGGCTCGGCGGCGTGCTGACCACCGGTGACCTCGGCTATCTCGACGAGGAAGGGTTCCTGTTCATCACCGGCAGGCTTCAGCGGATCGGCAGGGTGTTCGGCAACCCGCTCAGTCTCGACGATCTCGAACAGGCGGCCCGTGCGACCGGTCTCGGCATCGACGTCGTCGCCGCGGTACCGGCGGAGGACAAGGTGGTGCTGTTCGCCGAGGGGATCGCGGTGGAGGTGTGCAAGGCGGCTTCCCACGCGCTGGGCGAGCGTCTGCACCTGCACTCCTCCGGTTTCGATGTGCGCTCGATCGACGCGATTCCCTTGCTGGGCAGTGGAAAGATCGATTACCAGGCGCTGACCGACCGAATCTGAAAGCGAAACGTCCGTTTGATACCGAGCGATCCGGGCAATGCCGTTCCCGGGCGGGGCCGCCACCCGTCCCGGTGAGATCCAGCCACCCACTCCGGGAGACGGCGGCACCCCCCGGTGCCCGGCCGCCCGCCCGATGCGCCCGGAAATCCTTTGGTGGCAGGCATTTCCGCTCCTTCGGTGGCGTTGCCGGAGCGGCGGACACGCAACGATGGCCTGGTACAGAAGGACCGGGCCGTGCGCCGGGCACGGTGGGAAGTCATCGGGTCGCGGAGGTCGCAGGCAGTGCTCGTCATCGGGGTCGCCGTCTGGCTGGCGCTGGCGGCGACGGTGCTGGCCACCTGGCCCCGCCCCAACGGCGGGCGGCGGGGCCTGCTTCTCCTCGCGCTCGCTTTCGCGCTCCTGCAAGAACTTCTCTTCGGCACCGTCCCGGACCGCGCCTTCGTCACCTTCCGCTACGCGGAAAACATCGCGCACGGGCACGGTGCCGTGTTCAACGTGGGGGAGCGGGTCGAGGGGTACTCGAACTTCACCTGGCTGGTCCTGATCACCTTTCCCAAAGCCCTTTTCGGCGCGAACGTGGTCACGAGCGCGCTCGTGCTGTCGGTCCTGTGCGTGCTGGGCTGCGTTCTGCTCGCCTTCCGCTTCGGGCCGCTTGCCGGTGTGCTCACCGCCGGGGTGAGCGGCCTGGCCGCCGCGGGGCAGATGGGCACCGAGACCGCGCTGTTCGTTGTGCTCGTGCTGGCCGTGATCCGCGCCGTCGGCACCGGCCATCCGATCGCCGCCGGGGTGTTCGCCGCACTGGCCGTGATGACCCGGCCCGACGGTGTCGCGGTCGCGTTCGCCGCCGGGCTGTGGCTCGCGGCCGAGGTGATCCGGCACCGCGCGAACTGGTGGCGGCCCACCGCGTACGCGCTGGGCCTGGTGGTGATCGCCGCGCCCTGGCTCACCTGGCGCGCCACCTACTACTCCCAGCCCTTCGCCCGCTGGCCGACCGCCCCGCTGTCCGCGTCGTCGTACGGATTCCTCCTGGCCACGCTGGCGGCGCTGCTGGTGAACGCGGTGGTGCACCGGCGCCGCCGGGTGCCCTCGCCGGTCCCGCGCCGCGGTTCGCGGCTCTGGGCGCAGTCGGGGGCGCTCGCGCTGTGCGGGGTGAGCCTGCTTCTCGCCCCGGGATACCAGCGGGTGGTGCACGACTCGCGCGCCCGGCTCGGGCAGACCGCGGAGATCGGCTCCTGGCTCGCGGCGCGGGTGCCGCCGGGATCGGTCGTCGACACCGGGGGTGCGCAGGCGCTCGCCTACGTCCTCGGCGACCGGTTCCGGGTGCTGGACGAGCGTGCGGACCCCGACGTGCGCGGCGCCCGGCAGGACGGCTACGCGAACGTGGCGGACTACCGGCGTCCCGCCGTCGCCGTGGCGGACGCGAGGTACCTGCCCCACCAGCGGTGCGACGTCGCCTCGCCGAACACCGGCTCCTACCGCGCGGCCACGTTCCGCCGGGCCGGCGGCAACGAGTGGGTCACCGTCTACTCGCGGGGCGACGAAGCCCCCGCATTGATCCACCGGCTGGCCACCGATTCCCTGCTGGTGTACGTGCCCTGTCCAGGCGGGATGTGACGCTGCACCGACCCTACGGAGAAGTAACCTACGGTCGCGTAGCCTGAGGGGTATGGCAGAGGTCGTTTACCCACCGGTTGTCCTGTTCGCGAAGACCATGTTCCGGGTCCTCGACCTGAAGCTGCGCGTCGAGGGCGGTGAGCAGGTCCCCCGCACCGGCGGTGCCGTGATCGCCTGCAACCACGTCAGCTACCTGGACTTCATCTTCTGCGGACTGGGGGCACAGCCGGCCGGTCGCCTGGTGCGCTTCATGGCCAAACAGGAGGTGTTCAACCACCCCGTCTCCGGTCCCCTCATGCGGGGGATGCGCCACATCCCGGTGGACCGCAAGGCGGGCAAGGCCTCCTACGACGAGGCGGTCGCCCGCCTGCGCGCGGGGGAGGTCGTCGGTGTGTTCCCCGAGGCCACGATCAGCCCGTCCTTCACCGTCGCCGAGCTCAAGTCCGGTGCCGTGCGGATGGCCGCCCAGGCGGGGGTGCCGTTGATCCCGATGGCCGTCTGGGGCGGCCAGCGGCTGTGGACCAAGGGCAGGCCCCGCACGCTCACCAAGCGGCACGTGCCGATCACGATCCTGCTGGGC
>NZ_VJWX01000601.1 GCF_007713715.1 Amycolatopsis rhizosphaerae | reverse complement strand
TCGTGGTAGTCGAGCCGCGGAAGCCGGTCGAACCAGGGGTTCTCACCGGGCTTGCCGACGTTGATCACGACCAGCGACTTCCACTTGTTTTCGGAGAAGAACTCCTTGTCGATCCCGGCGTTGTCGAAGCCGGTCATCGGGCCCGCGGCCAGCCCGGCGGCGCGGACGCCGATGATGAAGTAGCCGACCTGCAGCAGCGAGTTCAGCCGCGCGAAGCCTTCCCGGCCCTGCTCGTCGGAGAACATCTCCTTCGCGTCGGGCTTGTGCGGGAAGGTCTTCGGCAGGTTCTCGTGGAAGTCGGTGTCGGCGGCGAGCACCACGGTGACCGGCGCGGAGGCGGTCTTGGCGCGGTTGCCCTCGGCCATGTGCGGCAGGAGCCGTTCCTTGCCTTCCGGGGTGCGGATCACCAGCGCGCGCAGCGGCTGGGTGTTCATCGAGGTCGGCGCCCACTTGATCAGGTCGTAGATCGCCTGGAGCTGCTCGTCGCTCACCGGCTCGTCACTGAAGCTGTTGGCGGTGCGAGCCTCCCGGAACAGCAGGTCCTGGATCTCGCGGGGCACCTCGAGCGCGTCGGCGAGGCTGGCCGTGGAAGTCATCGACAATCCCTTTCCGTGAAGAACGCCTTCATCCTCCTCCAACATGGTTGAGCGCTTGATAATTTCGCTCTCAACTGTGGCTTGGCTCACTCAGCGATACATCCGCATCCAGTCGATCTCCACCGAGCTCTTCAGCGGCAGTCCCGGCCCCTTGGGCGTGTAGTTCTGCTGCAGCGTCACGTGCATCGGCGTGCGCGGGATGAACTTGGGGTCGTCGTAGACCCCCCACACCACCCCGTCCAGGTAGAGGGTGATCCGGTCCGGTTCCCACTCCACCGCGAAGTTGTGCCACTGGGTCAGGTCCACCGGCTTGCTCTTGAAGTAGCCGCCCTCGGTGTTGCCGGGCCCGTGCAGCCAGCTCTCGATGTACTGGCGCGCGGGGTCGTACTCCTCGGCGAAGTCGATCTCCCCCGCGTGCGGGTAGTTCCCGGCGTCGCCCCACAGCAGGAAGATCGGCGCGTAGCCGGGGTCGGCCGGGGCGGGCATCCGGGCCCGGACCTCCCAGCGCCCGTAGGTCCGGTCCTGCTTCCAGGCGATCCCGCAGGTGGTGCCCGCCCGGTCGGACAGACCGGTGATGGTCAGGAGGCCGTCCTTGACGGCGCACTGCTTCGGGCTCCAGGTCTCGTTGCGGGAGTTCGTCCCGTCGTAGACCTCCCACCGCGTCGTGTCGACCTTGGTGCCGTCGAACTCGTCCCCGCCCACGCGCTGCCAGCCGTACTCGACCGCGGCCTCGGTCGCCTGGGGCATCGGCGGCACCACGGCGGCGGACTCCGGCGCGCTCGTGGCGGGCCCGGCCTGCGAGCCGGAGTTTTCGAACCGTCTGGAAGTGATCTTCACCGCGGCGACGGCGACCGCGGCCAGCACGAGACACAGGCTGAGGAGAACCACCCGGCGCTTCACGGCGGACAAACTACCGCCCTCGGAAGGATGAATATCAGGAAACCGCGCAACTACTGTGCGTGATCAGCGTGAGGAGTTGTTTCGCCTGCTCCGGAGCCCCTTGAGATCGCTCTGCCTGCCCTGGCCGCGGGCGAGGAGGAACAGCGCCTGCCTGCGCAGCCGGGCCGCCGGGGCCGTGGCCGCCCCCATCAGGCGATCCACCCGCGAAACGTCCCATTCCACGCCGTTCGCGATCTCCGCGCTGAGCGAGCGCTGCTCGGCGTACAGCGACTCGTCGCCCAGCGCGGACAGCGAGCCCCGGGTCACCCGGAAGGCGGCCAGCGACTCGCGGAGGCCGTGGAAGTCCCCGTGCTCGAGCAGCCTGATCCACAGCGCGAGGTCCATCGGGAAGAACCAGCGGGCGTCGAACCCGCCCACCGCGTCGAACTGCGCGCGCCGGAACAGCGTCACCGCGGGCTCCCCGATCGGGTTCCCGCCGTGACGCACGATCCTGCGGATCACCGCCTGGCTTTCGTGCGGGCCGAGCAGGCCCCGCAGGCCGCGGTTGCGGCTGATCAGCCGCGACTCCTCGTTGATCAGGTCCCGCCTGCTGGCCACCAGCGCGACCCCCGGATCGCCCGCCAGCACCGGGTACTGGCGCTCCAGGCAGCGGGGGTGCAGCACGTCGTCCGCGCACAGCAGCTTCACCAGCGGCGCGGTGGACACCTCGACGGCGCGGTTCCAGTTCTCGGCGAGCGGGAGCACGCGGCTGTTGCGGACCACGCGCAGCCGGGGGTCGTCGAACCCGCGCAGGATCTCGGCGGTCCCGTCCGTGGAAGCGTTGTCGAGCACCACGAGTTCGAAGTTGCGGAAGGTCTGCGCGAGCACACTGCGCAGCGTCTCGGCCAGGTATCGTTCCGCCTGGTATGCGGGAACACAGACCGAGATTTCGGGCCCTTTCACCACGCTTCCCCTCTCTGGCCGGGCCTGCCGGGAGGCGTGACCGCCGGAGGCCGGCCGGTGTCGCCCGGAGCCTCGCGATCGTAACGGTGCTGGTGCTGACACTCGCCCAGTGCACCGCAAAGGCGCCATCCGGTCTCGACCCGGGCGAAAGCGGCATGGTCCTCGGCGTGACGCACGCCCAGTTCAGCCTCGACCCGCAACTCTCCCCCGCACAGCGCGCCGAGGGCGAACGCCTGCTCGGCGCGACGCCGCTGCTGCAGAACCAGCACCTGATGGGCTGGGGGGCGACCAATCCCGAGCCCTCCCCCGGCACCTACGACTGGTCCGATGTGGACACCAGGATGCGGCTCGTCGAGCGCACCGGCGGCACCCCGGTCCTCACCCTGTGCTGCGCCCCGGACTGGATGAAGGGCGGCGCGCCGGGCACCACCGACTGGGACCGCCTCACCGTCGCGCCCCGGCCGGAGCACTACCGGGATTTCGCCCACCTGGCCGCCGAGGCGGCCCGGCGTTATCCGCAGGTGCACTACTTCCAGGTCTGGAACGAACTGAAGGGCTTCTGGGACGAGCGGGCGAACACGTGGGACGCCGCCGGGTTCACCGACTTCTACAACGCGGTCTACGACGCGGTGAAGCGGGTGCGCCCTGACGCGAAGATCGGCGGGCCCTACGTCGTGTTCACCCTCTACGCCTCGACGAACCCGCCGTCTCCCCTGTCCGGCGCGTACGGCTCGGTGGACCCCCGGGTACTGGCACTGGTCCGGTACTGGAACGAGCACAAGCACGGGGCCGACTTCGTCGCCGCCGACGCCTCGACCGCCACCCGGGACGAGGGCCTGATCACCAGCCCGGCGGCGGCCGGCGCGGTCTTCTCCGACGTGACGCGCTGGCTCCACGGGCTCACCGGGCTGCCGGTGTGGTGGTCGGAGTTCTACCCCCTGGCGCCCCCCGGCCCGGGCGACCCCGCGGGCACCGACCGGGTCCGGGCGGTGCTGTGCCTGGACGCGGTGGCCAGGGCCGCCGAAGCGGGAGCCGCGGCGATGCTGCTGTGGCAGCCCCAGGACGACGGCGAACTGCCCTTCGCCGCGCTGTGGACCCGGCCCCGTGACGGCACCCCGGTCGGGCCCACCGGCCTGACCGAGGCCTGGACCTGGCTGGCGCCGCGGCTGCGCGACCGCTCGGTCCGCGTGGTGCGCGACGTGGCGGGCGGCCTGGTCCGCTTCGAGGGCCGGGACCGCACGCTGACGCTGAACGTGTCCGGGTCTTCGGCGCTCCGGATCACCGGCGGGTCGGCGCGCACGCTGCCGCCGTACTCGCTCACGTTCGGCTGACACCGGCACTCACACCGTCAGCCCGACGACGATCCGCCATACCGCGCCGACCGCGGCCCTGCAGAAGGTGGAAGACGGAGACGGGGGAAATACGGGATGACGTGCCGTGAACTCTGGTGATGTGCTCACCGTGGTCACCGCGGTCCTCGGGGTGGCGCTGC
>NZ_VJWX01000600.1 GCF_007713715.1 Amycolatopsis rhizosphaerae | reverse complement strand
GTCGTAGACGGCGGCGGCGATCTTGGCCGGATCGCCCGTGAAACTGTCGGCCTCGGCCTGTTCCAGCAGCCGCCGGGTCCGGCCGACGGCGTTGTCGCGATAGGCGGCCGTTTCGGTGGTGTAGCGCAGGGCGGAGGCGAAGCCGGTGCGGGTGCCGCCGGGCTCGACCACGGTGAGGCGAACGCCGAAGTCGGAAACCTCGCGGCTGACACTCTCGGTGAAGCCCTCCAGCCCCCACTTGGCCGCGTGATAGGAGCTGTGCGTGGGGACGGCGATCTGGCCGCCCATGCTGGAGATCTGGATGATCCGGCCGCCGCCCTGCTCGCGCATCGGCTTCAGGAACGCCCGGGTGATCAGCATCGGCGCGAGCAGCATGACCTCGATCTGGTCTCGGATCTGCTCGACGGTCATCTCCTCCGCGGCACCCACGACCGCGTATCCCGCGTTGTTGACGACGATGTCCACCGGTCCGGACCGAAGCGTCGCGCCCACCACCGCCTCGACCTCGGCCTGCCTGCCGAGGTCGAGGATCTCGACGGTCAACCGGTCGCCGTACGTCTCGCGCAGGTCGTCGAGGGCCTCCGCGCGGCGGACCGTGGCGGTGACGCGGTCGCCGTGGCGAAGGGCGTGCTCGGCGATGTGGCGGCCCAGGCCGCCGGAGGCCCCGGTGACGAACCAGTGCCGTACGGCCTTGCCGGAGGGGACGGGCATGAGCTCTCCCAGGATAGAGTCTTAGCGGAATGCGTTCCGCTTCCAGTTAAGCGGAACGCATTCCGGTTTGCAAGAAGACCCGAGCACCGGAGGAACACCCATGCCCGGCACCCCACGCCGCACCAGGAGCGATGCCCTGCAGAACCGGGAACGTCTGCTGGCGGTCGCCGCGCGGGTGTTCGCCGAGCAGGGGCTGGACTCCGCGCCCGCCGCCATCGCCAAGCAGGCGGGCGTCGGCGTCGGCACCCTCTACCGGCACTTCCCGACCCGGGAAGTCCTCATCGACGCCGCCTACCGGCACCAGCTCACCCGGGTGTGCGAGAAGGCGGCCGATCTGCTCGCCCGGGAACCGGCCGCCGAGGCCACCCGGCGGTGGCTGGCACACTTCCTCGACTACGCCACGGCCAAGAGGGGCATGTCCGAAGCGCTCAACGCCGTCATCGCGTCCGGAGTCGATCCCTTCTCCGACAGCCGCAGACTCCTCACCGGCGCCATCGCCACCCTCCTCGAAGCCGGTGCCCGGGACGGCAGCCTGCGAACCGACGTCACCTCCGAGGACGTCCTGCTTCTCATCGGCGGCCTCGCCTATTCGATGCAGCACAGCACCGGCGAGCAGGCCCGCCGCCTCATCGACCTCGTCATGGACGCGCTGACCGGTGGGCCGGCCGAGTAGCGTGATCTTGACACCGGATGACGGGAGAGCCACACCTTGAGCGAGAGCGGAATCCACCGGCTGGATGCGACCGCGCTGGCGGGGCTGATCCGCGCGCGACAACTGTCCGCGACGGAGGTGATGCGGGCATGCCTTGACCGCATCGAAACGGTCAATCCGCGGGTGAACGCCGTGGTCACGGTGCTCGCCGAGCAGGGGCTCGCGGCGGCCCGCGCGGCGGACGAGGCCGTGGCCGCCGGTGACGCGCTGGGCCCGCTGCACGGTGTGCCGTTCACCATCAAGGATTCGCTCGACGTGGCGGGGGTGGTGACCACTCGCGGCTCCGCCCTGTTCCGGGATCGTGTCGCCGTGGCGGACGCGACCGCGGTGGCCCGGCTGCGGGCGGCGGGCGCGATCCCGCTCGCCAAGACGAATCTGCCGGAATTCTCCTACTGGACCGAAACCGACAACCTGATCGTCGGCCGCTCGCTCAATCCGTGGGACGGCGAGCGCACCCCGGGTGGTTCCAGCGGTGGCGAATCGGCCGCGATCGCCACGGGGATGTCCCCACTGGGGTTGGGCAGCGACGTGGCCATCTCGGTGCGCGGCCCCGCCCACGACACGGGCATCGTCGCGCTGAAGGCGACCCGGGGGCGGATACCGATCACCGGCCACTGGCCCGAGGTTCCCGGCCGCTACTGGCATGTCGGCCCGATGGCGCGCAGCGTGCGGGACCTCGCGACCTCGCTGGGGATCCTCGCCGGGCCCGACGGCGTGGACGGCCACGTGCGGCATTCGCCACCCCCAGCGGACGGACCCCGGGATCCGGCGGGACTGCGGGTGGGCTGGGCGAGCGAACCCGCGTTCGGCCCGGTGGATCCCGAAGTGACCGCCACCGTCGTCGCCGCGGCCGACGCGCTCCGGGAGCTGGGCTGCACGGTCGAGCCCGCGCCGCCCGCCGGTCTGGAGGCGGTCGACGCCACCGCGTTGAGCGCGGTGCTGTTCGCCGCCGAAGTGGTGCCGTACTTCCGGCAGGTCACCGCGGGCCGTGAGTCCGAACTGCACCCGGTCATCCAGCGGACGATCGAGGCGCCCGAGGTGACCCTCGCCGACTACGTCGCGGCGCAGCACCAGGTGGACGCGCTCGGCTCCCTGTTCGCCGGGTACTTCGAGCGCTACGACGTCCTGCTGTGCCCGGTCTGCCCCATTCCCGCGCCACCGCACGCCCGGTCGAAGTTCCGCGTCGGCGACGTGACCGTCCCGGCCCGCGGCATCATGCGGGCGACCGTCCCGTTCAACCTCACCGGCCTGCCCGCCTTGTCGTTGCCGTTCGGCGTCAGCGGCGACAACCTGCCCATCGGCGTCCAGCTCGTTTCCCGCTGGTACGACGAGGACGCCATCCTTCGGCTGGGGACCGCGCTGGAATCCGTCAGCCCGGTTCGCGACCGCCACCCCGACCTGGCTTGACGCCAGGGCGCATCCGTCACGCCTGCTCCGCGGCCAGCAGCCGCTGGATCTCCCGCACGGCGTCCCGGCCCGCGCGGTTGGCGCCGACCGTGCTCGCCGAAGGGCCGTATCCGACGAGGTGCAACCGGGGTTCGGCGACGACGCGGGTGCCGTCCATCCGGATCCCGCCGCCCGGGGCACGCAGGTGCAGCGGCGCGAGGTGGTCGAGGGCCGCCCGGAAACCGGTGGCCCACAGGATCGCGTCCGCCCGCCGCGCGGTGCCGTCGGGCCACACCACCCCGGTGGGCGTGATCCGCGCGAACATCGGCCTGCGGTCGAGGATGCCCCGCTCGCGGGCCGCCCGTACCTCGGGGGTCAGCGCGAGCCCGGTCACGCTCACCACGCTTCGCGGCGGCAGGCCCGCCCGCACCCGGCGGTCCACCTCGGCGACCACCTCGCGTCCGTACTCGGGCGTGAACTCGTGGTCGAAGAACTCGGGAGGCCTGCGGGTGACCCAGGTCGTGCCCGCGGCGACCTCGGCGATCTCCATCAACTGCTGCACGGCCGAGGAGCCGCCCCCGACCACGATCACGTGCAGGCCGCGGAACTCCTCCGCCCCCTGGTAGTCCGCCGTGTGCAGCTGCCGCCCGGCGAACGTCTCCTGCCCCGGGTAGTGCGGCCAGAACGGCCGGTCCCAGGTGCCGGTCGCGTTGATCACCGCGCGGGCCGCCCACGCGTCCGTCGCGCTCTCCACCAGCAGGCGGTCCGCCTCGCGCCGCACGGACAGCACGTCGACCGGACGCAGCACCGGCAACCGGTAGGCGCGTTCGAACCGCCCGAAGTACTCCGGCACGACCTCGGCGGCGGGCCGGTCCGGATCGGCCGTGCCCAGCTCCAGTCCGGGAAGGTCGTGCAGCCGGTGCACCTTGTTCATCCGCAGCGACGGCCAGCGGTACTGCCAGGCCCCGCCGGGCCGCTTCGCGTGGTCGAGCACGACGAAACCGCCGCCGTCGGAGAAAGGGGAGAAACCGGCCCGGCGCAGGTGATACGCGGCCGACAACCCGGCCTGCCCCGCGCCGATCACCACCACATCCGTCTCGCTGCGCACACCCCCTACAACC
>NZ_VJWX01000005.1 GCF_007713715.1 Amycolatopsis rhizosphaerae | reverse complement strand
CGCCAATGCCCCGGCGGGGGCGGGCGTCCCGTTCGAGACGCCCGCCCCGTTCCGCACGTCGTACGAGGTGCTCACTTCGCACCCAGCGCGTCGATCAGGACCTGCTCCGGCACGGCGCCCGCGGCGAAGCGGCCGTCGTCGGTGATCAGGGCGGTGCCGACGTTCGTGCCGATCACGTGGCCCGAGCCGAACGCCCCGGTGACCGGCTTGCCGAGCCGGTCGAGCAGCGCCTTGGGGTCGGCCTGCCTGCCCCCGTGGCCCTTGCCCTGCTGCGGCGTGAGCGCATCCGCCCGGAACTTGCCGGTGATCACGGTGTCCCAGCCGTCGCCGACCAGCTTGAAGTCTTCGATGGCCTTGTCCCGCTCCGGCGACTGCGGCGTCTGCTCGACGACCTTGGCCCCCTGCGGCGGGGTGAACTGGAACTCGCTCGCCGGCTGCGCGGCGAACTCGATGTCGCTGAAGCCGACCTCCAGCGCCGGGTTCGCGGTCCCGTAGGCCAGCACCGACAGCCGCAGCGGAACCCGCTTTTCGGCGTCCACCGCGATGCGGACCTCCCGCAGCAGGGTGCGTTCCGACGGCTTCGGGGTCAGCACCAGCTCGTAGGCGGCCCGCCCCGCGACCCGGGCGGTGCCGTCCACGGTGACCGTGCTGCTTTCGCGGACCTGCGCCAGCAGCTGGGTGGCGATGGCCGCCGGATCGCTCGGGACGTTCGGTGCCGCTTTCCCCGCCTCGGGGTGCCGCAGGGCCTCCGGCGGCACGGTGATCCTGGTCGCGGTGTTGTCCTTCGAGGTGTACAGCCAGACCGTGTCGCCATTGCGGACCACCGTGGTGTCCGAGTTGCCCTGCTCCAGCGACAGCTTGTCGTTGCCGTTGCCGTCGTTGTAGACGCGGGCGGCGTCGATGTTCAGGCTGGTCCCCCCGGGCAGCGTGGACATCGGCAGGCCCAGGTTGTTGTCGACCTTCACGGTGCCGTCGAGCGCGGGCGTCCGGGTGCTGAGCACCGACTGCACCAGGTCCTCGGCGCTGACCGCGGGCAGCCGGGGCGCCGGGTCCGCGGTGGCGGGCATCGCCAGCCAGGCCAGCCCGGCGATGCCGAGCGCCGAGCCGGTGACGGCGGCGGTGAGGGCCTTCGTCTTCGGTTGCATCGATCTCTCCCTGTTTCCGGCGAGCACCAGTGTGCTCTGTCCCCGCCGAAGACGCTCCCGCATGCGACCTGAGATCGGACTGAGATGCTGAGAAAGCCCTGAGATCAGGTTCGTTTCCGGCGCAGGTGACGGCCCTGCGCAGGCGGAGACGGACGGCCGGGGATTCGACTTGGCCGGGGCGGGCGGGGCAGGCTGGACGCCGTGAAGCCTCGGGTGCTGGTGGTGGACGACGAGCCGGGTGTGCGCAAGGCGCTGGACCGAGGGCTGCGGTCGGAGGGGATGGACGTGGTCACGGCGGCGGACGGCCCCGGCGGGCTGCGGCTGGCCCAGACCGGATCGTTCGACGTGGTGCTGCTGGACATCATGCTGCCCGGCCTGTCCGGCTACCGCGTGCTGCAGCAGCTGCGCGCGGAGGGGATCGGCACACCGGTGCTGCTCATTTCGGCGAAGGACGGCGAGATCGACCAGGCCGACGGGCTCGACCTCGGGGCCGACGGGTACCTGGTGAAGCCCTTCTCGTTCGTGGTGCTGGTGGCGCAGGTGCGGGCGGTGCTGCGTCGCGCGGCGAGCGAAAGCCTGCGTGGTCCGGTGCGCGTCGGCGGGCTGGTGGTCGACCGCGCCACCCGTGAGGTGCGCTGGCACGACGCCCCGGTCGCGCTCAGCCCCCGCGAGTTCGGGCTGCTGGAGGTGCTGGTGGGCCGCGCGGGCACCGTCGTGACCAAGGACGAACTGCTGCGCGCCGTGTGGGGCGACGAGCAGGCCGCCACCCGCAACGTGGTGGAGGTCTACATCGGCTACGTACGCCGGAAACTGGAAGCGGTGGGCGCGGGTGCGCTGGTCCGCACCGTGCGCGGACACGGTTACCTCGCCTCGGACACCCAGCTCGACGAGGTTCTGTCCCGGTGAGGACCCGCTGGCCGATGTGGCTGCGGATCACCGTGCCCGCGGCCGTGGTCACCCTGATCGTCCTGCTCGGACTGGCCGTGGTGGCCGGGCGCGGGCTCGGGCCGCTGCGGCTGCAGACCGTGGACGACGAGTTGCGCGCCGCGCTCGTCCCGGCCGCCGACGCGGTCGGCGCGGGGCGGCCGCCCGCCGAGGCCGACGGGATCACGCTGCGAGTGCTCGACACCGCGGGCAGACCGGTGGACGGGGGCGCCCCGGTGTCCCGGCTCGACCCGTCCGCCCTGCGCGCGCTGAAGGCGGGGGAACCGGTGAGCACGGGGCAGCCGGTCACGCTGCGCTGGCTCGGGGTGATGGTGCCGACGCCCGACGGCACACCCCGCCTGGTGGTCGCGGGCACCGGCCTGGCCGGTCTCGGCGCCTCGGTCCGCGAGGGATCGCACTGGCTGCTGGCCGCGGCGTTGGTCGGCGCGGTGTTCGCCGCCGCCGCGACCTGGCTGGTGGTGCGCCTCGCGCTGCGTCCGGTGGCCCGGATGCGCCGGTCCGTGCGTGCCCTGCCTCAGGGGGAACGGCTGCCTGTGCCGGAGGCGAACGACGAGCTGCGGGCGCTCGCCGAGGAGTTCAACGCGCTGCTCGCACGCCAGGCCGAGGCCAGCGCCCGGTTGCGGCGGTTCACCGGCGACGCCGCGCACGAACTGCGCTCGCCGGTGGCCTCGATCCGGGTGCAGGCCGAGGTCGCCGTCGCCAATCCCGATCCGGAACTCTCACAGGAGACCCTCGCCGACATCCTCGCCGAGGCCGAACGGCTGTCCGCGCTGCTGGACGGCCTGCTCGCGCTGGCGCGCTCGGACGCCGGGGAGCTGCCGCCCGCGGAACCCGTCGAGCTGGTGACGGAGGCCCGCGCCGCGGTGCACCGGCTGCCCCCGGGTTCGCCCGCGGCGAGGGTCGGCGGTGTGGTCGGCTCGGCCTGGGCGCACGCCGCGCACGCCGAGGTCGAGCTGGTGTTGAACAACCTGCTCCGCAACGCCTGCCGGTACGCGCAGTCGCAGATCGTGGTCTCGGTGCTGGCCGGGCGTTCGACCGTGCGGGTCGTGGTGGACGACGACGGGCCCGGTATCCCCCCGGAGCACCGCGACCGCGTGTTCGACCGGTTCTACCGGGTCGAACACGACCGGTCGCGGGCCTCCGGAGGCACCGGGCTGGGCCTGGCGATGGTGGCCGAGACGGTGCGGCGGCGCGGTGGCCGGGTCACGGTGGGCGAGTCGCCCGAGGGTGGTGCCCGCTTCCAGGTGACCTGGCGGCGGGCCGGTAACGTCTCCGTCTCATGAGCGCGCGTGTGATCGTCGGGGCGGCCATCGTGCGGGGCGGCGCCCTGCTCGCACAGCAGCGCGCCTACCCGCCCGACGTGGCCGGCCTGTGGGAACTGCCCGGCGGGCGGGTCGAGACCGGGGAGACCGAGCCCGAGGCGCTGCGCCGCGAATGCGTGGAGGAACTCGGCGTCGAGGTGCTCGTCGGGGACCGGGTCGGGGTGGACGTGCCCCTGCGGGCCAACCTCGTGCTCAGGGTGTACGCCGCCGAACTCGCCGATCCCGCGGCGGAGCCGAAACCCTTGGAACACAAGGGTTTACGCTGGATCAGGCCGGACGCGCTCGACCGGGTCCGCTGGCTGCCCGCCGACCTCGAACTGCTCCCGCACCTGCGGTCCCTGCTCGCCGCCTGACCGCTCAGGCGGCGCCGATCAGCCGCAGCGCCGACTGCAGCCGGTGCTCGCCGCGCTGGGCGGCGCGGCTCGCCCCCGCCTTGCGGATCCGCTCCAGTTCGGCCGGATCGGTCAGCAGTTCCCTGGTCCGCTCCCGGACCGGGCGCAGCGTCTCGATCACCGCGTCCGCGGTCGCCTCCTTCAGCGCGCCGTAGCTCGCGTGCTGCCCGGCCGCTTCCTGCGGGGTCGTGCCGGTGCAGGCGGCGAGGATCTCCAGCAGGTTCGACACGCCGGGACGCTCCTCGGGCTCGTACGCGGGGGTCGACTGCGTGTCGGTGACCGCGCGGCGGATCTTGCGGCGGATCAGGTCCGGCTCGTCGAGGACGAACACCACCCCCACCGCGTCGCGGTTCGACTTCGACATCTTGCGGCTCGGATCGGCCAGGTCGCGCACCCGCGCGCCGGTGATCGGCAGCACCGCGCGAGGCACGGTGAACACCTCGCCGTAGGTGCTGTTGAAGCGCCGCGCCAGCACCCGTGCCAGCTCCACGTGCTGGCTCTGGTCCTCACCGACCGGCACCTCCGAGGCGCCCTGCAGCAAGATGTCGGCGGCCATCAGCACCGGATAGGTGAGCAGGCTCAGCCGCACCCCGGCCTGCCCGGCCGCCTTCTCCTTGAACTGGATCATCCGGGCCGCCTCGCCGTAGCTGCACGTGCATTCCAGGATCCAGGTGAGCGCGCCGAGTTCGCGGGCCAGATCGGACTGGACGAACACGTGCTCCGGCGGGATCCCCGCGGCCACCAGCACGGCCAGCATCTCGGTGGCGCGGGAGCGCAGCCCCGCCGGGTTGTGCGTGGTGGTCATCGCGTGCAGATCGGAGATGAAGTACAGATCCTCGGGACCACCGTCGGTAACCCAGCGGGAGATCGCCCCGAGGTAGTTGCCGAGCTGGGCGTGACCGGACGGGGTGATGCCGGACAACCGGATGGAGGTCATGAACTGCTCCCTTGGGATCGCGGTCGCCCTCCGGGAGCCTTGTGACACAACAAAGGCCGCCCATCGGGCGGCCTGGGGGTTTCGGTGTGTCAGCGCACAGCCTTCCGGGACCGCCGTTGGGGCGGCCACCACAGACCGGGGTAGCTGTGCATGCGGCCAGCCTAGCGTGCGCGGTGGCGAGGCGGAAAGCGGTCGGGCGAAAAGGGTGGTTCGCCCGGGAAGCGCACGGCCATTGCGGTGAACGCGCGGGCGAACGTGTCCGTGAACCGCTGTCGGCTCGGCACGGCGGGGTTACCGTCGAGGTATGTACGTCGTCTTGCTCACCTACACCGCCCCGCTGGTAGAAGTCGACTACCACCTTCCCGACCACGCGAAGTGGCTGGAAAAGCACTTCGCCAGCGGCGAATTCCTCACCGCGGGCCGCCGGAACCCCCGCACGGGCGGCGTGATCATCACGCGGCCGATGGACCGGGCCAAGCTGGACGCCGTGCTGGCCTCCGATCCCTTCGCCCTGCACCATCTGGCGACCTACGAGGTGATCGAGTTCTCGGCGACGAGGACCGCGCCGGAGCTGCGGCTGCTCAACGAGGCGATCGCCCACACCAGCTGAGGCCGGGTCGGCCCGCGCCGACCCTGGCCGAAGGGCTGCCGTGAAGGGTCCCTTCACAGTCATATCGACCGTGAAGGGACCCTTCACGGCCACCTGCGGCCCCCTCCTCGCGGCAAAGGCACAGGGCGCGCGGCCGCACGTGGCACTGGTCACAGGGAGTCGGCGGGTATCCTGGGCTGGACCGCCCATGGCCAGAGTCGGCCCGCGGTCTTCCCTTTTGCCTTTTGAGTGTTCAGGAGCCCTCGCGTGCCCGCAGCAACCGCCGAGAAGATCCGCACGGATCTCCGCAACGTCGCCATCGTGGCACACGTGGACCACGGTAAGACCACCCTGGTCGACGCCATGCTCCGCCAGTCCGGCGCCTTCGCCGAACGGGCCGAGGTGGTGGACCGGGTGATGGACTCCGGCGAGCTCGAGCGCGAAAAGGGCATCACCATCCTCGCCAAGAACACGGCCATCCGGCGCCAGACCGACGACGGTCCGGTCGTCATCAACGTGATCGACACCCCGGGTCACGCCGACTTCGGCGGTGAGGTCGAACGCGGCCTGTCCATGGTCGACGGCGTGGTCCTGCTGGTCGACGCGAGCGAAGGCCCGCTGCCGCAGACGCGCTTCGTGCTGCGCAAGACCCTCGAGGCCGGCCTGCCGGTGGTGCTCGTGGTGAACAAGGTCGACCGGCCGGACGCGCGCATCTCCGAGGTCGTGGAGGAGACCCACGACCTCCTGCTGGACCTCGCGGGCGACATCGAGGACGCCGATCTCGACGCGGTGCTCGACCTGCCGGTGGTGTACGCCTCGGCGCGCGCGGGCCGGGCGAGCCTGGAGCAGCCCGCCGACGGCGCCCTGCCCGACAGCGAGAACCTCGACCCGCTGTTCGAGACCCTGCTGCGGCACGTGCCGCCGCCCAAGGCCGACGTCGACGGCCCGCTGCGCGCGCTGGTGACCAACCTCGACGCCTCGAACTTCCTCGGCCGGATCGCGCTCATCCGCATCCACTCCGGCAAGCTCCGCAAGGGCCAGACCGTGGCCTGGCTGCGGGAGGACGGCTCCACGCAGTCGGTCCGCATCTCGGAGCTGCTGGTCACCGAGGCCCTCGAGCGCATCCCCGCCCAGGAGGCCTCGGCGGGCGAGCTGGTCGCCATCGCGGGCATCCCGGACATCACCATCGGTGACACCCTGGCCGACCTGGAGAACCCCGAGGCGCTGCCGCGGATCACCGTGGACGAGCCGGCGATCTCGATGACCATCGGTGTCAACACCTCGCCGCTGGCGGGCCGCAACGGCGGCGACAAGGTCACCGCCCGCCTGGTGAAGGCCCGCCTGGACGCCGAGCTGATCGGTAACGTCAGCATCCGCGTGCTGCCCACCGAGCGTCCCGACACCTGGGAGGTGCAGGGCCGTGGCGAGCTGGCGCTGGCCATCCTGGTGGAGCAGATGCGGCGGGAGGGCTTCGAGCTGACCGTCGGCAAGCCGCAGGTGGTCACCAAGACCATCGACGGCAAGCTGCACGAGCCGTTCGAGCGGCTGACCATCGACGCGCCCGAGGAGCACCTCGGCGGCATCACGCAGCTGATGGCCGCCCGCAAGGGCCGGATGGAGCACATGGGCGGCAACGGCACCGGCCGGATCCGGCTCGAATACGTGCTGCCCGCGCGCGGCCTGATCGGCTTCCGCACCGACTTCCTCACCGAGACCCGTGGTACCGGCATCGCGAACCACGTGTTCGAGGGCTACTTCCCGTGGGCGGGCGAGATCCGCACCCGGCACAGCGGCTCGCTGGTCGCCGACCGCCCGGGTCCGATCACCGCCTACGCGATGATCCAGCTGGCCGACCGCGGTACCTTCTTCGTGGAGCCGGGCGCCGAGGTGTACGAGGGCATGGTGGTCGGGGAGAACCCGCGCGCCGAGGACCTCGACATCAACATCACCAAGGAGAAGAAGCTCACCAACATGCGCTCCTCCACCGGTGACGAGCTGGAGCGCCTGGCCCGCCCGCGCAAGCTCGGCCTGGAGGAGGCGCTGGAGTTCTGCTCCGCCGACGAATGCGTCGAGGTGGCGCCGGACGTGGTCCGCGTGCGCAAGGTGACGCTCGACATCGCCACCCGTGCGAAGGAGCGCTCGCGCGCCAAGAGCCGCGACCAGAACAGCTGACGCACGCCCGGACGCCGGGGGTCGCACTTTCACGGGAAGTGCGGCCCCCGGCTTCGTTTTCGTACGGAACCGGGCATGGTCCGGATACGTCCACCTGACGGCGGTACCCGAGGCGGTGCGGGACCGTCACGGCCGGTCTGGCACTCTCGGTACCGCCGATCGGCCGACGGCATCATGGGCTGGAGCGCCAGGGGAGGCAGCGTGCGGACAGGCAAAGCGGCGGCACTGATCCTGGTGCTCGTGGCCGTGCTCGCCGCCTGCACCTCCACCCCGCCGCCGCCGGTGGTCACCTCGCCGGTGGCCCAGTCCGCCACCACGCCCACCGCGATCACCCCGTCGCAGATCGTGATCGGCGTGGACGACATCGCGGGCGGTTACAACCCGCACAACCTCGCCGACCAGTCCACCATCACCACGACGCTGGCGCAGCTGCTGCTGCCGTCGGTGTTCCGGCAGTCCGACGACGGGCAGTACAAGCTGGACACCACGCTGATGCGTTCGGCGGAAGTGACCTCGCAGGATCCGTTCACGGTGACCTACGAGATCCGCCAGGACGCGTCCTGGTCGGACGGCGCGCCGATCGCGGTCGAGGACTTCGCCTATCTCGCCGACGCGATGCGCAACCAGACCGGGGTGGCGGAGCCCGCCGGGTACCGGCTGATCTCGCAGATCCAGCCGGGCGAGGGCGGCAAGCGGGTCCAGGTGGTGTTCAGCAAGCCCTACCGGGGCTGGCAGACGTTGTTCTCGGACCTGTTGCCGCAGCACTTGCTGAAGGACGCGCCGGGCGGCTGGCAAGGGGCACTGCAGAGCGGTTTCCCGGCCTACGGCGGCCCGTTCTCCATCAAACAGCTCGACACCGCGCGCGGCGAGATCATCCTCGAACGCAACGAGCGGTACTGGGACAAGCCCGCCGCGGTGGACCAACTCGTGCTGCGTCGCGCCGACAAGCCGGGCCTGGCGGCCGCGTTGCACAGCGGCAACGACCAGTTCGTGATGTCCCGCATGGATTCGACGGGACTGAAGTTGCTGCAGGACCTCGGCGACCTCGTCACCTTGCACACGGTGCCGGGCCCGCGCGTCGCGCAGGTCCTGCTGCGGCCTGCGGGCGGCCCGCTGACCAACGACGGCGTGCGCGCCGGGGTGGCGGCGCTGATCGACCGGAACAAGCTGATCGACAAGGGCACGGCGGGCGGGCCGTCGGCCGGGCTCCGTGCGGACGCCCAGGTGCTGCCGCCCTCGGCGCAGGGCTACGCGGTGACCATTCCCCCCAGCATCGCCTCGGCCAACCCCGGCGAGGCGGAGCGGTTGCTGAAGGCCGCGGGTTACACCAAGGACGCGGGAACCTGGCGCAAGGACGGCAAGGCGCTTTCCCTCGTGATCGCCGCACCCGGACAGCAGGAGCCCTACGCCACCATCGCCAAGGAACTGGCCGCCGAGCTCGTCGCGCAGGGTGTCCAGGTCAGCACGATCAATCCGGCGCCGAGGGATCTGTATTCGGGCCAGCTGGCCATGCCGGTGACCAGATCCGGGCAGAACGTGCCGGACGGGTCGGGAAACGTCGGGGTCGACATCGCGGTGATCCCGATGCCCGTCAACGGTGATCCGGCGACGGTGCTCGCCTCGACGTTCGGTTGCCGTTCCGGCCAGCAGGACGGCACCTCGTCGACCACGCCGGTGGTTCCGGCCAATCCCGCGGCGTTCTGCGACACCTCCCTGCAGCCTGCCATCGACGCGGCCCTCGCCGGGACGAAACCGTTGCCCGAAGCGCTTTCCGAGTTGGAACCGAAGCTGTGGGCCACCCATGTCGTGCTGCCGCTGTTCCAGGCGGCCGACACCCTGGCGGTCGGCTCCGGCATCTCCGGTCTGACGCCGGGACCCGCGATGGTTGGGCCATTTGGGTCAGCCGTAAACTGGACACGTGGCGGGAAGTAACCAACGTATGTCCACACGTTAGCTGGAAGTCACCCTTTGGTCACAATCCTTCCAAGGGTCGTGACTGCGCGTGCCCGCCCTTTCTAGCGTTCTCCGGCAGTGCGCCGGAACGGTGCGTCTGGTGTGACATAAGCTCCGGCCCAACGCCGGAGTGGTGTGGGCTTTGGCCCAGTGCTAGGAGGGCACACGTAAATGAGGAGACTGAAGGCAGCCTCGGCCGTCACCATGGCCGCGGTTGCAGCGCTCGCGCTGAGCGCCTGCGGTGGAGGCAGCGGCAGCAACGGCACCAACAGCGGTACGGACCAGAACGGTTCGAGCAACGATGTCAAGAGCATGGCGGTCGGCAAGGCGGAAAACGCCAGCGCGGGCACCTTCAAGCTCGGTGACGCGCCGGCCTGGGACGGCCCGGTGACCGTCGGCATCGACGACGCTTACTCGGCGTACAACAACCAGACGCCGGACACCAACACGTCGTACAACTACTACGTCATCACCTCGGTCCTCGCCGGTTCCGACGTGCTGGACGGCAACAACAAGGTCCTGCTGAACAACGACGTGCTGGACTCCTGGAACGTGACCTCCACGAGCCCGTACACCGTCACCTACAAGATCAAGCCGGGCGTCAAGTGGTCCGACGGTGCCGCGTGGAACTGCAAGGACTTCTACCTGGGCTGGCTGTCCGGCAGCGGCAAGGTCAAGGACTTCAACGCCGCCTCCACCACCGGCTACAGCCTCATCAACGACGCGAAGTGCGTGGATGACCAGACCTTCGTCACCACCTACTCGCAGCCGTACGTGGACTACAAGGGCCTGTTCGACAGCGCCCAGCTGCTTCCGGCGCACATCCTCGAGCAGCAGACCGGTATCCCGGACATCACGAAGGTCACGCCGACCACTGACCCGGCCATCCTGAAGAAGGCCGGCGACTTCTGGACGAACCAGTGGAAGGGCTTCAAGAAGGAGCTCATGCCGGCGTCCGGCCCGTACATGATCACCGCGTTCGACCAGAACCAGGGTGCGGTCACCCTGGAGAAGAACCCGAACTGGATCGGCGCCAAGGGCGGCCCGAAGAAGATCGTCGTCCGGTCGTTCTCCGACACCAAGGCGATGGCCACCGCGCTGCAGAACGGTGAAATCCAGGTCGCGGCCTCGACCCAGCCGGACGCCACCGCGGCGACCACGATGAAGGGCCTGGCTTCTCAGGGCGTGATCTACGGCTCCGCGCCGCAGCTCACCTACGAGCACCTGGACATGAACTACAAGAACGACATCCTGAAGGACCTGCCCGCGCGCAAGGCGTTCTTCCAGGCGATCAACCGCCAGGAGATCGCGGACAAGCTCCTCAAGGAAGTCCAGTCCGACGTCAAGCCGATGGGCAGCCTGATCTTCCAGGCCAACGACAACGGCTACCAGGACCTGTACGGCTCCAAGGCCGGCCTGGGTGCCGCCGAGGCGAAGAAGACCCTCGAGGCCGACGGCTGGACCCTGGGTTCGGACGGCATCTACCAGAAGAACGGCAAGCGGTTCTCGGTCACGATCTCGCACAACAACAACCCGCGTCGTGACCAGACCGTCGAGCTGGTCATCTCGCAGGCCAAGGCCGCGGGTATCGAGGTCAAGAACGACAACGACCCGACCTTCCTCAGCGGTGGCCGCGTCAGCACGGGTAACTGGGACATCGCGCTGTTCGCTTGGTCGCAGGCTCCGTTCAAGTCGCAGTCGCAGCCGCTCTACGAGACCGCCAACAAGGCGACCGGTGCGGGCAACCAGAACTGGCAGAACCTGAGCGACCCGAAGGTCGACCAGGCTTTCGCGCAGGCCGTGGTGGCCACCGACGAGGCGACCGCGATCAAGCACTACCAGGAAGCCGACGCGGCGCTCGCCGACGACTACGCCTCGCTGCCGCTGTTCTCGCTCCCGTCGATGTGGGCCTTCCAGGGCATCGACAAGGTGTACATGCAGTCGTACAACGGTGCGCTGTGGAACGCCGGTGAGTGGGCGAAGCGCGGTTGATCTTCGGCACTGACTGAATCACCTGGTGGGATCCGGAGGCCGGTCACGAATCCGGCCTCCGGATTTCCTCCGGAAGTAGCTGTCGACCGTTGGGCGACCCCCACTACGGTGGACACCGGGGCACGGCTGCATACTTCCGGCCAGGCCCGGATGAGGAGCATGCTCGTTGAACCTGGTTATCTACATCTTCCGCAGGCTGGCGATTTCGATCCCAGTCCTGTTCGTCGGGACCTTCCTGGTCTACCTGATGGTGGCCGCCGCAGGGGACCCGCTGGCCGAGCTGAGAGGCCGGCCCAACATCGACCCCTTGGCGGTCGCGCAGACCGAAAAGCAACTCGGTCTGGATCTGCCGCTCATTCCGCGTTACTTCCACTGGCTCGGCAACTTCCTGACCGGTGACTGGGGTGTCTCGGTCGCCCAGGGCAACGCCATGCAGCCGGTGTTCCCGAAGGTCATGGGTGCCTTCGACGTCACCGTGAAACTGGTGGTGGGAGCCGAGCTCCTGGCGCTGGTCGTGGGTGTGGCGGTCGGGGTGCTGGCCGCGGTCAAGCAGTACTCGATCCTCGACTACCTGGCGACCACGCTGGCGTTCTTCCTGTTCTCCATGCCGATCTTCTGCGTCGCGGTGATCCTCAAGACCTACGCGATCGAGATCAACGGCTGGGTGCGTGATCTCGGCCTGACCGACTGGCTGGGCAACCCGTGGTTGCGCACGACGAGCCCGGAGAACCTGACCTCCACCGGTTTCGGCGATTTCGTCGCCAAGTACAGCGGGGCCTACCTGCTGCCGACGTTGTCCATCATGGCGATCAGCTTCGCCGCCTACAGCCGTTTCCAGCGCGCCTCGATGCTCGAGACGCTGAACATGGACTACGTGCGCACCGCCCGCGCGAAGGGGCTCTCCTCCTCGCGGGTGATCTTCCGCCACGCGTTCCGCAACGCGCTGATCCCGGTGGCCACGTTGTTCTCGGTGAACTTCGGCCAGGTGCTCACCGGCGCGATCATCACCGAGACCGTGTTCAACTGGCACGGCATGGGCACGCTGCTGGTGCAGGCGGTGGCCCACAACGACCCCAACACCCTGATGGGCTGGCTGGTCGTGGTCGCCGTGATGGTGGTGGCCGCGAACCTGATCGCTGACCTGCTCTACGGCATCATGGACCCGAGGATTCGCGTTGGCTGACATCAATTCCCTGGTTGCCAGCGAGGCGGCTTCGACCGCCGAACGCGAAGGCATCCTGCCCCCGGAAGCGCTGCCCGAACCGGTCAGCCAGGGCAAGCTGGTGCTGCGGAAGTTCCTGCGGCACAAGCTCGCCATGATCAGCACCGTGGTGCTGCTGCTGATCGTCCTGATCGCGGTGATCATGCCGATGTTCTGGACGCACAAGTACGAGGATGCGAGCTTCCCGTCCTTCGCACCGCCGAGTGCGGAATTCCCGCTGGGCACCACCCAGGTCGGCAAGGACATGGTGTCGCAGATCCTGCGCGGCACCCAGTTCTCGATGCTGATCGCGATCGTGGTTTCGGTCGTGGCCACCTTCATCGGGGTGTTCTTCGGCTCGGTGGCCGGGTACCTGCGCGGTTTCGCCGATTCGGCGCTGTCGCGGCTGACCGACCTGTTCCTGATCATCCCGCAGATCGCGGCCGCCGCGATCCTGGCGAAGGTGTTCGGGCACGGCAACTGGTACGTGGTCGCCATCGTGCTGGCCCTGTTCGCCTGGATGCCGATCGCCCGCATCACCCGCGCCGAGGCGCTGGCGCTCTCGCAGCGCGAGTTCGTCGAGGCGGCGCGGGCGGCGGGCGCGGGCACGGGCCGGATCATCTTCCGGCACCTCGTGCCCAACATGGTCGGCAGCATCACGGTGAACGCGACGCTCGCGGTGGCGCAGGCGGTGCTGGTCGAGGCCGCGCTGTCGTTCATCGGTCTGGGCGTGCAGCCGCCGGACACCTCGCTGGGCCGCATCATCCTGGAGAACTACGCCCAGGTGCAGAACCGGCCGTGGCTGTTCTTCGGCCCGTTCGTCGTGCTGGTGCTGATCTCGCTGTCGATCAACTTCATCGGTGACGGCCTGCGTGACGCCTTCGACCCGCGTCAGCGCCGGATGAAGGCCTGACCCACCCCGCAGCACCCGGTGCCCCCGCCTCGTCCCGAGGCGGGGGCACTTTTCTGCGCTTGGGCCGCATGGCCGTGAAGGGTCCCTTCACGGCCAAATCGACTGTGAAGGGACCCTTCACGGCAGCCTCGACCGGGGTGACGGACCCGACTATGCGGGGCCCCTCACAGCACCAGCCCCGAGCCCAGGCAAACAAAAACAGGGCCGTGAGGGGGTGTCCCTCACGGCCCCGTGGGAGCGGCGGGTGGTGGGTCAGTCCGCGACGGGGGCGAGCTTGCCTGCCTCCCAGGCGGCCCGCCGTTCGGCCTGCAGCACCGGGTCGGCGACGGGGGCCGCGGACAGCAGGCGCTTGGTGTACTCCTCCTGCGGCGAGTGCAGCACCTGCTCACGGGTGCCGACCTCGATCAGCTTCCCGCGCTGCATCACCGCGACGCGGTCGGCGAGCAGGTCCACCACGGCCAGGTCGTGGCTGATGAACAGGCACGCGAAACCGAGGGTCTGCTGCAGCCCGAGGAACAGGTCCAGCACACGGGCCTGCACCGACACGTCCAGCGCCGAGGTCGGCTCGTCCGCGATGAGCAGCTGCGGGTCGAGGGAGAGGGCGCGGGCGATCGCGACCCGCTGCCGCTGCCCACCGGAAAGCTCGTGCGGGTACCGGTTGCGGTAGTGGCCCGAAAGCTCGACCTTGTCCAGTAGCGAGGCGACGCGGTCGTTGAGCGACTTGCCGGAGAACATCTTGTGCAGCACCATCGGCTCGGCGATCGACTCACCGATGGTCATCTTCGGGTCCAGGGTGGACGCCGGGTCCTGGAACACGATGGAGAAGTACCGGCGCAGCGGCCGCAGTTCCTTTGTGGACAGCGAGGTGATGTCGCGGCCCGCCACCGAAACGGTGCCCTCGGTGGGCTTGAGCAGCCGGATCGCACAGCGGCCGACGGTGGACTTGCCGGAGCCGGATTCCCCGACCAGGCCGAGGATCTCGCCCTTGTCGATGTGCAGGGACACCCCGTCGACGGCCCGGTTGCGGGCCTGGCCGCGCTTGCCGGGGTACTCCAGGACCAGGTCCTTGATCTCCAGCGCGGGTGCGTCGGTCTTGATCTGGGCCGCCAGTTCGGCGTCGGTGAGGCGGATCTCCTCGGCGATCTTCGCCGCTTCCTCCTCGCTCACCTCGAGCGGGCTGTCCTCCACCACCAGCCGGCGGCCCGGCGGGCGCTGGCCCAGCACCGGCACCGCGGCCAGCAGCCGCCGCGTGTAGTCCTCCTTCGGCGAGGCGAACAGCTCGCGCACCGGCGCCTGCTCGACGATCTCGCCCTGGTACATCACCACGACCCGGTCCGCGAGGTCGGCGACCACGCCCATGTCGTGGGTGATCAGCACGATCGCGGTGTTGAGGGTGTCGCGCAGCTTGCGCAGCAGGCCGAGGATCTCCGCCTGCACGGTCACGTCGAGCGCGGTGGTCGGCTCGTCGGCGATGATCACCTTGGGGTCGCAGGCGATCGCCATGGCGATGACCACGCGCTGCCGCAGGCCACCGGAAAGCTGGTGCGGGTACTGCTTGAACCGTTCCTCCGGGTTGGGAATGCCCACCATGTCGAGGAGTTCGACCGCCCGCTTGTCGGCGGCTTCCTTCGAGATGTCCTGGTGCGCGCGCAGCGATTCACGGAGCTGCCAGCCGATGGTGTAGACCGGGTTCAGCGCGGTCATCGGCTCCTGGAAGATCATCGCGATGTCGTTGCCGCGGACCTTCCGCATCTCCTTGTCCTTGAGCCCGACCAGCTCGCGGTCCTCCAGGCGGAGGTCGCCGGAGATCTCGCTCGTCTTGGGCAGCAGGCCGAGCACCGACATGGAGGTCACGGACTTGCCAGAGCCGGACTCGCCGACGACGGCGACGATCTCGCCGGGATTCACCTCGAACCCGATGCCCTTGACCGCCTCGACGATGCCGTCGTCGGTGGGGAAGGAGATCTTGAGGTCGGAAATGGACAGTACGGATCCCGAGCCGGTCAGTCCAGCCGTCGTCGCTTCAGTGCTCACCAGTGGCCCTTCGTGGGGGAAACGGGCGTCGCCACGTGTTCAGTGGGACTTCCGGCGAGGATATCCGAGGTCAGGGTGACGATGGTGTGGGCAGGGCAATTAATCTCTCTTCGTGATCCGACGGTTGTTGCTGGTCCACGCCCATCCCGATGACGAGAGCATCACCACGGGCGGCACCATGGCGCGCTATTCCGCCGAAGGGGCCGAGGTGGTTCTGGTGACCTGCACCCTCGGCGAGGAAGGCGAGATCATCCCGCCCGGGCTGGCGGAACTCGGCGCGTGGGCGGGTGACCAGCTCGGCGGTTACCGGGCCGGCGAGCTGACCGTGGCCTGCCGGGCACTCGGTGTGACCGCGCAGCGTTTTCTCGGCGGGATCGGCCGGTGGCGGGATTCCGGGATGGCGGGCACCCCGTCGGCGGACCACGCGAGGGCGTTTTCCGCCGGCCCCCTGGGGGAACAGGCCCGGCAGTTGCGCGAGATCGTCGACGAGTTCGGGCCGCAGGTGGTGGTGACGTACAACTCCTTCGGTGGCTACGGCCACCCGGACCACATCCGCGCCCACGACGTGACGATGGCGGCCGTCACGGGCGCCCAGTCGGTGCGCCGGGTCTTCCACATCGCCGCGGGTGGCGGTGCGGTGCTGCCGCCGGAGGCACCGGAGACCGAGATCACCACCGAGATCGACATCCGCGCCACGCTCGGCGCGAAGATCGCCGCGCTGCGCGCGCACGAGACCCAGGTCACGGTGGATCCGCCGCGGTTCGCCCTGTCCAATGGAGTGGCGCAGCCGATCGGCGAAGCCGAGTACTACACCCTGGTGCACGGGCCGGCCGAGGGCGCCGAAACGGACCTGTTCGGAGGCCTGTGATGACCGAGGGGAGCCCCGCGGCGCGGCGTGGTCTGCTGGTGGTGCTGCTGCTCGACACGGTGTTGCTGGCCATTCTGGAACTGTTCTTCCTGCCGCTGCGCCTTGACGGAACACTGCTGCCGAAGCTGGGTTCCATTCCGTTGCCGTTGACCGCGCTGGTGGCCGCGGTCACCACGCCGCTGCTGGTCCGGTGGACCGCGCGGCTGGTGCATCCCCGCGCGGCGTTCGCGCCGCTGGTGGCGTGGGTGCTGACGGTGCTGGTGCTGGGCCTGTTCGGCCCCGGTGGCGACCTGGTGCTGATCCAGGACTGGCGGGCGCTGCTGCTGATCGCGGGAGGCGCACTGCCGTCGGCGATGGCACTCGGGGGCGCACTGGCCGTGCCGGGAAGGAGATCCGGTGAGCGAACCGATCACTGACGAGCACGTCGTCAAGGCGCTGCGGCCGTTCGTGCGCGCCGCGCGCCCGGTGCTGGAAGCGATGCGGACACCGGGCAGGCTGGAGGAACTGGCCGGGATGCGGGTGCCGGGCAGCGCCGCCTGGGCGGCGATGGGTCCTGCCGAGCGCGCCGACTGGTGGATCAACCGCGTGGGGAGGCTGACCGCACTGGTCACCGCGATCCCGGGGCTCGGCGGCGCACTCGCCGACCGCCTGCCGGTGCAGGACGCGGTGGGCGCGGCGGCGCAGGGGCTGCTGCTGTGCGCCATCGCGGGCGAGCATGGGGTGGACGACGTCGGCGACCGGGTCCGGCTGATCGCGTGGGTCCTGTTCGAGCGGCGGATCGACCCGGCACTGGCCCGTGGCGAGGGCATCGCCGACCCGCCGGGAGACAGCGAAGAGGCGCAGACGGCGAAGCTCACCGGCGAGGACTTCGGCGAAGCCGGGAAGGGCGACCGCAAGATCACGCTGAAGGCGTGCGCCGGTGCGCTGTGGCGGATGGGCCGCGCGCTGCGCGGGATCGGCGACGAACTGGAGAAACGCCCGCGAGGACGCTTCTACCATCGCGCGGTCGGGATGCTCCCGGTGGTCGGCATGGCGGGCGACTACCTGGCCGAGCGCTCCGCGCTCAAGCGCGTCGCCCAGCGGGCCGACGGTTTCCTGCGGGACATCCACACCCGGCCGGACGCGTGAGTGCGCGGGGTGGACCGCGGTTCTCGTCTTCCACCGGACTTCCGGGGAATCCGCCGGTAGCTTTGCCGTGTGCAGCGATCAAACCTGGCTGGACCGCAAGCCCTGACCGGGCACGGAGAACCTCGGGGTTGGATGCGCGCCGGAGGGGATCTTCGTACCGGCTTCGCCGCCTGGCGGTTGTGGGGACACCTCGGGTGGCACGACCTCAAGAGCCGGTACCGGCGTTCCTTGCTGGGACCGTTGTGGATGACGGCGACGATGGGGCTGACCACGGTCAGCCTCGGTCTCCTGTTCAGCTTGCTCTGGCACGACCCGGTATCCACCTTCGTTCCCTACATCGGAACCGGGTTGATCGTCTGGTCCTTCATCAGCGGCTGCCTGATCGAGGGGATGGACAGCTTCGTCGCCAGTGACGAACTCATCAAACAAACCTCCGCCCCGCTGACGGTCTACGTCCTCCGGACCGTGTGGCGGAACACGCTGAGCCTGGCGCACAACCTGATCGTCTATGTGATCCTGCTGGTTCTGTTCTTCGGCGCACTCCATCGACCCGGTTACACCATGACCGGCCTGCCCTGCCCCGCCGACGGAACAATCGTCTGCCATCCGGGCCTCGGCTGGAACACGCTCTTGGCGATTCCCGGTTTCCTCGTGCTGGCCGCCGCGGGAATCGCGGCGTCGCTCGCCTTGGGCATCGTCGCCACCCGGTTTCGCGACGCGCCTCAGGTGGTCGCGGCCTTGGTCCAGTTGCTGTTCGTCACGATCCCGATCACCTGGCCGCTGGACGTGCTGGCCCAGAACGCCCCCGGCAAGGTGTGGATGGTCGAACTCAACCCGCTTTTCCATTTCGTGCAGGTCGTGCGCCAGCCGTTGATCGGGCAACGACTCGACTGGTGGAGTTGGCCGGTCGTCGGCGTACTGACCGCGGCCGCCTGGGCGACCGCACTGTTGTTGCTCCGCCGCTACCGCGCCCGAGTCTCCTACTGGATCTAGGTGTAGTGCCTCTCGGCTCAGTGCTGCCAGAACCTGAAGGCGTAGCTGCCGATGTAAGCGGCCCTCTCCGAACCGCCCAGGGAGTCGAACACCCAGCGCGAAGCCTCGGCGAAGGCGGACTGGAGCGGGTCCAGGGCGAACAGCAGCGCGAACAGGGCCAGCGGTGCCCATGGCCGGATCTTCGCGGCCGTCTCGCGGATCTGCGGTGACAGGTAGGGCTCGATCGCGCCGAACCCGTCGAGCCCGGGGACGGGGAGGATGTTGAGCACGAACGCCAGGATCTGCAGGAACGCGAGGTAGGACAGACCGGCGGCGAGGCCCTCGGGCATCGTGATGTTCGCGACGGAGAGGGTGAGCACGAGGCCGAAGGCCAGGTTGCTGAGCGGCCCGGCGAGGGAGACCCACGTGGCACTCGACCGGGACCGCAGCGCCCACCGGTTGATCCACACCGCCCCGCCCGGCAGCGGGATGCCCCCGATGGCCAGGAAGATCAGCGGCAGCACGAGGGACAGCACGGGATCCGTGTAGTGGCGGACGTCCATGTTCAGGTAGCCCTTCTGGACCACCGAGTGATCGCCGCCCTTGTACGCGAGGAAGGCGTGGCCGAACTCGTGGAGAGTGAGCGAGAGCGCCCAGCCCGCGGCGACCAGGATGAAGATCCCGGCCACCAGCCTCGGGTCGCGGTGCGTGGTCGCGAGCGAGTACACATCGCCGAACGCGGCGAGTGCACCGCCGAGTACGGTGAGTGCGAGGATGCCGTAGAAGACGGGGCTGGGGCGGACCGCTGATCTTTGCACGCCCCCAGTTTGTCCTATCCGCCTCCGGGCCAGGTCGGCGTGTCCCCTTGCGCGAGCGGCGCAGGGGTCCCCCGAACTCGGTACTCCGCTTGACCTGGCCGCATGACACAGGTGTAATCACATTGCTGTCATTCGACGCGGCAAGGGGGCGTCGGATGGGGCTTCAACACCGCCAGCCTGGGGAGTGCGTGGAAGCAGAGGAGGCGGAAGTGCGGTTGGAAGCAGATGGAAGGGAATGGGGGCAGGTCGTGGATTGGGGAACGAGCCCGGGTAGTGAACTGGGCGAGTTCGCCGAGCTTTTCGATCCCGCCGAGCCACCGGAATGGCAGGACCGCGCGCTGTGCGCGCAGACCGATCCGGAGGCGTTCTTCCCGGAGAAGGGCGGTTCGACCCGCGAGGCGAAGCGGATCTGCCAGGGTTGTGAAGTGAAGGGCGAGTGCCTCGAGTACGCCCTGGCGCACGACGAACGCTTCGGCATCTGGGGAGGACTGTCCGAACGGGAGCGTCGCAAGCTCAAAAAGCGCGCCGTATAGCGGAGTTCTGTCCGCAAGGCGGCGATGGCAGGGGTACCGTCGGTACCGTCCGTTCCGTTAGGCTCCAGCGACCTCGTGAATACGAGGCCGCGACAGCGCTGACGGGAGATGTCTTGCCAGACAACGAAGAGGCACCGGCCGGTCCGTCCGTCTTCACCGCTTTCGGGCCTCCGGTAAGCCTTTTCGTCGTGCTCGCCGGAATTGGGCTGGCCGTCAACGGGAGCAGGCTCGGACTGGATCTCTCGGGCGGGCAACTGCTGCCGGTCGGCGCGCTCGGCGAGTTGTGGCGAAGCTATCTCGACGGCTGGCATCCGGTCGGAGGAGGCACTGCGAGTGCCGCCCCGACCTCACTGGCCGTGCTCGGAATTCTCGGCGCGATTTTCGTGCCACTGGGCGGGCCGCCCGCACTGGTCGCGTTCCTGTTGCTCGGTGACGCACCGTTGGCCGGGCTGTCGGCGTACGCCGCCACCCGCCGCCTGCCGCTGTCGCGGTGGACAAGGGCGGCGGTCGCGGCGGCCTACGCCCTGCTGCCCGCGGCGACCGCTTCGGTGGCCCAGGGCAGGCTCGACGTGGTCGCGGTGCACATCCTGCTGCCCCTGGTGATCTCCGGCATCGCGGGCCTGCTCGCCGACCCGGGCAGGCGGTGGCTCCACACCTCCTCCTGGGTCGCGGTCGGCATCGCGCTGCTGGGCGCCTTCTCCCCGCTGGCACAGGGGCTGGCGATCCTCGGCCTGCTCGCCGGGTTCGTGGCGCTGCCGCCGGTGGGCGGGCTGCGCAAGCGGGTCGCCTCGGTCGGCATCGCGGTCCTGCTGCCGCTCGTGTTGCTCATCCCGTGGCCCGCCGTGGTGGTCAACGCCCCGGCCCTGGTGTTGCACGGGCCGGGCGGCCCGGCCACCGCCCCGGCCTCGGCCGGGCTGATCGGCCTCGATCCCGGCGGCCCGGGTGGCTGGCCCTCCGGACTCGCCGTGCTGCTCGCCACGGTGCTCGCGGTCGCGCTCCGGCCGCGGGCGCTGTGGAGCGGTGGGCTGAGTGTGGTCGTGCTCGGCGTTGCCGGGCTCGGTGTGGTGCTGCTGGTCCCGGTGACCCCGTTGGAGGGCGGAACGGCCGCCACCGGGTTCACCGGCGTCCCCCTGCTCGTGATCGGTGCCGGGCTGCTGTGGATCGTGCTGCGGGCCCTGCAGGAGCAGGCCCCCGCGCCCGTGTCACGGCTGTCACTGCCCGTGCTCGCCCGGGCCGCGGCGGTCGCGGTGCTGCTCGCGCTCGGAGTCGCCGCGGTCGTCTCGGGCCGTGGCGGCCCCCTGCACAAGGGGCGGGACAGCCTCGTGGACGCCCAGGCGGACGAACTGGCCCGGACCGGGCGCTCGGTGCTCGCCGTAGGGGCGGCCACCGAGCCCGCCCGGCAGACCGCCGGTCGGCTGCCGCGGTTCGGCGACGACCAGTTCGCGCTGACCGCGGCCACTCCCGCCAGGCTGCAGAGCTGGAAGGCGGTGCTGCGGCAGCCTTCGCCCGGTGTCACCCCGGCGGCGCTGTCGGCGGCCGCCGCGTCCGGGGTGCTGTTCGTGGTGCTGCCCGAGGGGCAGAGCGCATCCCCCGTGGTGGCGCTCGCCCCGGAGCTCGCGGTCGCGGCGGAACCCACCGCCGACGGGCGGGCCGTGCTGCGGCTGCTGCCCCCGGCGGGTCAGGTCGTGCTCGTCCCGCCCGGCGTGGCCAAACAGTCCGTCTCGTCCTCGGCGCCCTCGGCGACCCAGGGGGTCACCCCGGTCGACGCCGGGCTGCCGGACGTGCACGTGCGGGTCTCCGACGGAGGGGACGGCAGGCTGCTGGTCCTGGCCGCGGAACTGGAGCCGGGCTGGCGCGCCACCGTGGACGGCAAGGCCGCACCGCTCGTGCCGGCCTGGGGGCACCAGGTGGCGGTGGCGGTGCCCGCCTCGCCCTCGGAGGTCAGCATCACGCGCCCGGCCACCCTGCGCGAGGTGCTGCTGCTGATCGAGGTCGCGGCGTTGCTGTTCGCGGCGCTGACCGCGGTACCCGCCTCTACTCGCCCTCGATGATGTCGGGCTCCACGCCGAGATAGCCGGCGACCTGTTCGACCAGCACGTCGTGGACGAGGTCGGCGAGTTCGGCCGGGTCCTTGGCGCGGGCCTCCAGCGGGCGCCGGTACAGCACGATCCTGGCCCGGGTGGGCAGGCCGGTGCGGTCGACCCCGGCCGGGACCAGCCGGGACAGCGGTACCGAACCGTCGTTCAGCACCCCTTCGGCCTGCACCGCGTGGCCCCGCACGTCGGGCACGTCGTCCACCGCGACGTCGAGCTTGGTCAGCTGGTCGCGCCAGCGCGCCTCGATCGGTTCGAGCGCGTCCAGCACCAGCTGGTCGAACTTCTCCGCCCGGCTCGACGCGGCGGGCAGCGATGCCGGGTAGAGCGGTCCGCGCAGCCCACGCCCGTGGCGGTCGCGGCGGATGCGCCGCTGTTGTCGGGAACTGCGAGCGGTAGACACAAGGGGAAGATTACGCTGCCGGGGCCGCCGGTCCACCCACCCCGCGGCCCGGCAGCCGGTTACGCCGGCGCCGTCCACGAGCCGCGAACCCGAGTCACGTTCACCCGACTCGGTGCGCCTTCACCACGTTGCCGGACGGAGGCGCTATCGTCCCTGTTCGTGTCGAGCGTACGAAAGTGTTCGCGGACGGGCTGTCTGCAGCCTGCAGTCGCCACGCTGACCTACGCCTACAGCGATTCGACCGCGGTGGTCGGTCCCCTCGCGACGGCGTCCGAGCCGCATTCCTATGACCTGTGCGAGGAGCACGCGCTCCGGCTGACCGCCCCCAAGGGCTGGGAGGTCGTCCGGCACGAAGGCTCCTTCGCCGCCCCGGACCGCTCCGACGACGAGCTCACCGCGCTCGCCGAAGCGGTGCGCGAAGCCGGGCGCCCGGACCGTTCACCGCCCCCGCCCGAGCCGGACGGCCCCTCCGGCCGCCGTGGTCATCTCCGCGTGCTGCCGGATCCGATCCCCTGACTTCCCCCGGTAGGCTTTCCGGCATCCGCAGCCGTCGAGGAAAGTCGGGGAGAAGGCACGTGTCAGACCTGTCGGGCATCGTGAAGGCCTATGACATCCGCGGGGTGGTCGGTGAGCAGCTGGACGCGGCCCTCGTTCGCGACTTCGGTGCCGCCTTCGCGCTCTTGATCAAGGCCGATTCGTCCACGGTGGTGATCGGGCACGACATGCGCGAGTCCTCCCCGGAGCTGGCGGAAGCCTTCGCCGAGGGGGTCACCTCCCAGGGGCTCGACGTCATCTCCATCGGCCTGGCCAGCACCGACCAGCTGTACTTCGCCTCCGGTTCGCTCAATCTCCCCGGCGCGATGTTCACCGCAAGCCACAACCCGGCCAAGTACAACGGCATCAAGCTGTGCCGGGCCGGGGCGGCCCCGGTCGGGCAGGAGTCCGGGCTGCGCGAAATCCGCTCGACCGTCGAGGAGGGCGTGCCCGCCTTCGGCGGGCGGCCGGGCACCGTGACGCGGCGTGACGTGCTCGCCGACTATGCGGCCTACCTGCGAGACCTCGTGGACCTGTCGGACATCCGGCCGTTGAAGATCGTGGTCGACGCGGGCAACGGCATGGGCGGGCACACCGTGCCCACCGTGTTCGCCGGGCTGCCGATCGACCTGGTGCCGATGTACTTCGAGCTGGACGGCAGCTTCCCCAACCACGAGGCCAATCCGCTCGACCCGAAGAACCTGGTGGACCTGCAGGCGAAGGTGGTCGAGGTGGGCGCCGACGCGGGCCTGGCCTTCGACGGCGACGCCGACCGCTGCTTCGTGGTCGACGAGAACGGCGAGCCGGTTTCCCCGAGCGCGATCACCGCGCTGGTCGCCACCCGCGAGCTGGCCAAGGAGCCGGGCGCGACGATCATCCACAACCTGATCACCTCGAAGGCCGTGCCCGAGATCGTCACCGAGCGCGGCGGCAAGCCGGTGCGCACCCGCGTCGGGCACTCGTTCATCAAGCAGGAGATGGCTCGCACCGGCGCGATCTTCGGTGGCGAGCACTCGGCCCACTACTACTTCCGCGACTTCTGGCGTGCCGACACCGGCATGCTGGCCGCCCTGCACGTGCTGGCCGCGCTCGGCGAGCAGGACGGACCGCTGTCGGCGCTCACCGCCGAGTTCCGGCGGTACGCCGCCTCCGGCGAGGTCAACTCGACGGTGTCCGACCAGCTCGGCCGCCAGCGGGCGGTCAGGGAAGCGTTCGGCGGCCGTCCGGGCGTGACCATCGACGAACTCGACGGGCTCACCGTGCAGTTGCCGGACGGGTCGTGGTTCAACCTGCGCCCGTCCAACACCGAGCCGCTGCTCCGGCTCAACGTCGAGGCCCCGACCCCGGACGAGGTCCGTGCGCTCACCGACGAAGTGCTCGCGATCGTTCGTGGTTGAGCCAGGACCAGCGTGGTAAGGAGAATTCATGGCTTTGACGCTCGACGCCCAGTTGCTGGAGATCCTGGCCTGCCCGTCACCGGATCACGCCCCGCTGCGGCCCGGCACCCCGGCCGACCCCGAGGCCGACGCGCTGACCTGCACCTCGTGCGGCCGGAGCTACCCGGTGCGGGACGGGATCCCCGTGCTGCTGCTGGACGAGGCGACCGAACCCCACGAGCATGACGCCGATGCCGATGGTGCTTGACGACACCCTGCTCGACGACCCCGCGAGGCTGGCGGAGGCCGATCGCGCGGGCCTGCTCCGGGCCGCCGCGATGGCGGGCGCCCAGGTGCGGTCGACCCAGGAACTCGCCGCCGAACTCGAGCTGGCGGACCGGCTGGACCTGGGGCGGCCGCGCGCGCTGGTCCTCATCGTGCGGCCCGGGGTCGGCCGCGCGCTGACCAGGTTGCTGGCCGCGTTGCTGGCCCCGTCCTGCCCGGTGCCGGTGGTGATCACCGACGCGGTGCCCAGCTGGATCGGGGCGCTGGACGTGGTGTTCGCGCACACCGACGATCCGGGGGACCGGGAGCTCGCGGCCGGGATCGAGCGGGCCTCGCGCTACGGCGCGACCGTCGTGCTGTCCGGTCCGCAGGAGGGGCCCGTGGCCGCCTCGATCGCCGGGAAGGGCCTGCTGCTCGCACCCCGCATACCGGTGCCGCCGGAGCTGACCTTCTCCCGCGGCCTGGCCGCGGGCCTGCTCGCCGCGAACGCCCTCGGCCTGCTGGTGGCCGACGTGCGGGCGTTGGCCGACCAGCTCGACGCCGAGGCCGAACGCGGCCACCTCGGCCGTGACTCCTTCGCCAACCCCGCCAAGGCGCTGGCCCTGCGCCTGGCCGACCGCGTGCCGATGCTGTGGGGGCTGGACCAGGCCGCGGTGGCGGTGGCGGAGCACGCCGCGTACGCGCTCGGTGCGCATGCGGGCGTGGTCTGCGACGCCGCCGGCTACCGCCAGGCGCTGGCCCGGCCGGCACTGCGCCGCGCGGCCATGGCGGGCACCGCCGAGCAGGACATCTTCGCCGATCCGGACTTCGAAGCGGCCGGGCCGAAACCGAGGGTGCTGCTGCTGGCGGTGCACTCCGGCCCCACCGCGGACGCCGTCCGGTACGAGGCCTCACATACGCTTCCCGGGGCGGGAGTGATCGCCCCCGCCGACGAGATTCCCGGCGATGAACCTGTTCGCGCCGGGGTGCTCGCGCTACGGTTCGAGCTGGCCGCGGTCTACCTCGGGCTCGCGGCGGGAAGTATGGGAGGAACCGGCTACTACGCGCCAGCTACCGCGTAATGACCGGCTGACCAGGAAACCGGCCCGGGCGCATCCGGGGTGCCAAGGAGTTGAGAACACAGTGGAGCTGCTCCGCAATGCCGTTCGGCCCTATGCGTGGGGGTCCAGAACGACGATCCCGGAGTTGCTGGGACGCGCCGTGCCCGCACCGCACCCCGAGGCGGAGCTGTGGATGGGTGCCCATCCCGGCGATCCGTCCCGCATCATCACCGCCGCAGGCGAGGAGCGCAGCCTGCTGGAACTGATCGAGTCCGACCCGGTGGGCCAGCTCGGACCGGAGTGCTCCCGGCGCTGGGACAACCGCCTGCCGTTCCTGCTGAAGATCCTCGCGGTGGAAGAGCCGCTTTCGATGCAGGCGCATCCTTCGGCCGAGCAGTCGGCGGAGGGCTACGCCCGCGAAGAGGCGGCCGGTATCCCGCGGGACGCGCCGAACCGCAACTACCCGGATCCGACGGCCAAACCCGAGCTGGTGTGCGCCCTCACCGAGTTCCACGCGCTCGCCGGGTTCCGCACCCCGGACCGCACGATCAAGCTGCTGCGCGCGGTCGAGACCCCGGGGCTGGCCAAGTACACCGAGCTGCTCGCCGCGCAGCCGGATGCCGACGGCATGCGGGCGCTGTTCACCACCTGGATCACGCTGCCGCAGGCCACCCTGGACGAACTGCTGCCCGAGGTGCTGGACGCGTGCGTGCTGCACGTGAAGGACCACGGCGAGTTCGACGCCGAATGCCGCACGGTCCTGGAGCTGGGCGAGACGCATCCGCGGGACGCGGGGGTGCTGGCCGCGCTGCTGCTCAACCGGCTCACCCTCAGCGCGGGCGAGGCGATCTACCTCCCCGCCGGGAACCTGCACCTGTACCTGCACGGCACCGCGGTGGAGATCCTGGCCAACTCGGACAACATCCTGCGCTGCGGCCTGACCCCGAAGCACGTCGACGTGCCGGAACTGCTCCGGGTGGTCGACTTCACCTGCTGTGACATGCCGGTTCTCGCGGGCGAGCCAAGCGAGTGCGGCGCGGTGTACCACACCGGTGCCCCGGAGTTCGAGCTGTCGCGCTGTGACTGGGCCGTGGGGGACCGGGGCGAGGTGAAGGTGCCTTCGGCCCGGCCGCAGATCCTGCTGTGCACCGCGGGCCGGGTGTCCGTCCGGTCCGAGGACGGTCGCGAACTGGAACTGCGGCGCGGTGAGTCGATGTGGCTCGCCGCCGCCGACCCGGCCGTGCAGGTCCGTCCGGCCGGCGACGGCCGGACCCAGCTCTTCCGGGCCACCTCCGGTCATTGAGCCGCGCCGGCGACCACACGGAGCGGTCCGGCGGGACCGCAAAGTGTGTTCTCTCCGTGTAGTGATCTTGGGCAGTCTTCCTACCACCGGGTGATACCCGCCCGGGTGAAGAAGTCCGAGGACACTACAAGGAGAAGACGGACGTGACGTCATATCCCGCGGCCCCGGTCCAACCGACGCCGGCCAAGCCGGTTCGGCCCGGAACGTTGGCGGCCGCGTTGGGGGCTGCCGTCGTCGCAGGCCTGCTCGCCGTCGCCGACGGCATCGTGATGCTGGTCGGGGCCCGCGACATCGCACTGGACATCGCCGCCAAGGCGATCGCCCAGGTGACGGGGCAGTCGGTCGAGGCGGCCAGGGCCGGACTCAACGGGGAGCCGGGCCTGCTGGACGACGTGGTCGACACCCTCCACACCCGGGCTTACGTGCTTGTCGTGTCCGGCGCGGCCCTGGTGCTGTTCGGCCTGCTGATGCGCGGGGCGGCGGTCTGGGCCCGCGTGCTGGTCACGCTGTCGGCCCTGGCTGCCGTGGGGATGGCCCTGCGCGTGGTCACCGACGACGGGACCGGCCTGCTGCGGGGCCTGGCCGGGGTGGCGCTCGCGGTCGGCGTGGTGGCGATCGTGCTCGCCTGGCTTCCCGCCAACGGCCGGTACGCCAAGGAAGTCAAGGCGTCCAAGACGCCCGAGGCGTCCAAGGCGAGCTGACACCGGGACCCGGCTTCTCCCAGGGGGGTGGAGAAGGCGGGAACCTCCGGTGAATCCGGAGCCGGCTTCCCCGCTGGGGGTGGGGAAGCCGGCTACTTCGCGTTCTGAGCCAGTGCGGCGTAACCGGCGCGCAGGTCGGCGTGGTGGCCGTGGCGCCGGAGATGGACGGCGAGGCGGTCCATCAGGGCCCGGGCCTTGTCCGGCCATCCCGCGGCGATGGCACCGACCGCGGTGAGCAGGTTGGTGCGCTCGGTGGCGAACCACGCCTCCGGATCGGCCACGAGCCTGGCCACCACCTCCCGGGGCAGCGGTTGCGGGGGCACCTCCCCGGCCGGTGACGGCCAGCCGTCGCGGTCTCCCAGGCACTGGGCGGCCGTGTCGGCGAGGCCGATCGCGGCGTCGGTGAGCCTTTCGATGGAGGCGATGCGGTCCTCCCGGGAATCGAGGACGGCCCCGAGTTCGTCGGCGAACACGCGCACCATGTCGTGCAGCCGGTAGCGGGACTCGCCCGTGGCGTCCGCGCCGTGGGGGGCCAGCAGTCCGGCCTCCACCAGTTCCTCGATCAGGGTTTCCGCTTCGGGCACGTTGATCAGGGCGGTGACCGCCCAGGCCGGCTGGTCGGTGAGGCGGCAGCGGGTGATCGCGCGCAGGGCGCGCCGCGCTCCGGGTGAGAGCGCCTGGTAGCTGAGGTCGATACTGCCGCGCAACTGGAGGTCGCTGATCGCCAGCTCGTCGAGCCGCCGCAGCCGGTCTTCCAGCCGGTCGGCGAGCACCGAGAGCGCCAGGTGGGGCCGCAGCGCCAGCCGGATCCCCGCGATGCGCAGCGCCAGCGGGAGGTTTCCGCAGGCCGCGGCGATGCGGGCGGCCGCGGTCCGCTCACCCGCCACCCGCTCGGCGCCCGCGATCCGGCCGAGAAGCTCGCCCGCTTCGGCGTCGCTCAGCGGGCCGAGCTGAGTGCGGCGCGCCCCCTCCAGCGCACTGAGGCGCCGCCTGCTGGTGACCAGCACGGCACAGCCCGGGGTCCCGGGCAGCAGGGAGCGCACCTGCGCGGCGTCGGTCGCGTCGTCGAGGACGACGAGCACCCGGCGATCGGTGAGCAGGCCGCGGTAAGCGGCCGCCCTGGCGTGCACGTCGTCGGGAAGAGCCGAACCGCCGACCCCCAGCGCACGCAGCACGTCCCCGAGTACGGCGGCGGTGTCGCGGGGTGCGGCCGAACCGTTGAGCGTGATGAACAGCTGCCCGTCCGGAAACGCCTTCCGCAGCCGGTGCGCCACCCGCACCGCCAGTGTCGACTTGCCGACCCCCGGCTGGCCGGACAGCACGGTCAGCGGCATGCCGGGGCCGGTCAGCAGCCGGGCCAGCTCGCCGGACTCCTCCTCGCGCCCGGCGAAGTCGGGGAGATCGGGTGGGAGCTGGCAGATCGGCCATGGCATCAGGGCGGGGTGTTCGGGGTGTTCGCGGGCTTCCTCGCCGCGGAGCACGGTGGCATGGGCACGGCGCAGCACCGCGCCCGGTTCCACCCCCAGTTCGTCGATCAGAGTGGTGCGCGTGCGGGTGTACACCGCGAGCGCGTCGGCCTGCCTGCCGGACCGCTGGAGGGCGATCATCAGCTGGGCGGCGGTTCGCTCGCGGAGCGGGTTCTCGGCCAGCAGTGCCTCCAGTTCGCCCGCCACCTCCGCGTGGCGCCCGATGGCCAGTTCCGACTCCAGGCAGTCGTCCAGCACGGCGAGGCGTTCGGCCTCCAGCCTGCTCGCCTCGCCGCCCAGCTGGGGCAGGTCCAGATCGGTGAGCGGATGTCCGCGCCACTGGGCCAGCGCCCGCCGCAGGTGCTTGACCGCCCGCTCCGGGTCCCTGGCCTTCGCCGCCCTCCTGCCCTCCTCGGCCTCGGCGCGGAACACCAGCAGGTCGAGGTCGCGCGGATCGATCCGCAGCCGGTAGCCGTGCTGCGTGTGGTCGATCCGGGCGCCGTCGAGGCGCTCCCGCAACCGCGAGACGTAGGTGTGCAGGTTCGAGGTGTACGACTTCGGCGGCACCCCGGTCCACATCGCGTCGACGAGTTGCGCGACCGGCACGTCCTGGTTGGCGCGGAACAGCAGCATCGCCAGCAGGGAGCGCTGCCGCTCACCGCGGAGGCGGATGCTGTCACCTTCGATCCTGAGCGGCCCCAGCACGCCGAATCGCACCATTTGCAGCCTTCTTCTGTCCGGGAGGAGAAAAGGAAGACTAGGACGGCTATCGGACCCGTTTGGTTGCTGTGGCCTCGATCACTCTGCTGCGGATGTGCTCGTACACCACGCTCGTGCGCACGTCGGCGACCTCCGGCCGCTGGGTGAGCCGGTCGATGACGAAGGCGTAGAGGCTGTCGTTGTCCGGAACCGCGACGTGCACCAGGAAGTCCTCGCCACCGGAGACCACGAACACGCCGACGGTCTCCGGCAGCAGCGTCACCCACTCCCGGAAGGCCTCGATCACCGGCCGGGACGGCGGCCGGATGCGCACCGCGATCAGGGCCTGCACGGGGCGGCCGATCTCGGCGAGATCGAGGTCGAGCAGGAAGCCGCGGATGACGCCGCGTTCCCGCATCGAGCGCACGCGTTCCAGCGAGGTCGACGGGGAGACGCCCGTCGCGGCGGCCAGTTCGCGATTGGTCCGCCGTGCGTCGCGCTGCAGTTCCCGCAGGAGCGCCTGATCTAGTTCGTCCAACTCGGCCATAGCCGCCCTTTCGCCGAACAAAATTCGGAGCAGATGGAAACTTCTCCGATCTATGCCTAGCTTCTCGTGCTATGAGCACAGCACATCAGGACATTCTGGCGCTTCTGGCGGAGGACGTTCAGGGGGGAGTGACCACCCGGAGCGCACGGGTGAAGTGGGTGATCGTCGCCGACCAGTCGCTCGGCCCCGGCCTGGTCGCCAACGCCACGGCCTGCCTCGGGGCCGCGGTCGGTGCCGCGCTTCCCGGTCTCCTCGGCGGCGAGGTGGTCGACGGTTCCGGGCAGTCGCACGCCGGGCTGCCGTGGTGCGGCTGCCCCATTCTGGGCGCGGACGCCGAAAAGGTGCGGGCCCTGCACGACAAGGCCGTGACCCGGGAGGGGATCTTCGTCGCCGGGATGTCGAAGCACGCGCAGGCCAGCCGGTCCTACGAGGAGTACGCCGAAACACTCGGTTCGACTCCTGCCGAAGAACTCAGCTACTACGCGATCAGCCTGGTCGGCCCCCGGAACAAGATCGACAAACTGGTGGGAGGCCTCCCGCTGCTACGCTGACCGGCTCCCTCCCCGTAGGCTGCAAACCGACAAATCGGGATAGCCCAAGGGAGTTCAGCGTGTCGGCAAGCGGTGGAACCAAAGCGATCCTCGCGGCGCTGGGCGCCAACGCCGGTATCGCCGTCGCGAAGTTGGTCGGCTTCCTGTTCACCGGATCGTCCTCGATGCTCGCCGAGTCCGTGCACTCGCTGGCCGACACCTCCAACCAGGGCCTGCTGCTCCTCGGCGGCAGGACGTCCCGGCGCGCGGCGACCAAGGTCCACCAGTTCGGCTTCGGCCGCGATCGGTACTTCTACTCGTTCGTCGTGGCGCTCATGCTGTTCACCCTCGGTTCGGCGTTCGCGCTGTACGAGGGCATCCACAAGGTCGAGCACCCGGAGCCGCTGAGCACCCCGCTGGTCGCGGTGCTCATCCTGGTGGTGGCGATCGGCTTGGAGGGCTACAGCTTCTTCACCGCCATGGGCGAGTCCCGCGAGCTCAAGGGCGAGGCGTCGTGGTGGGGTTTCATCCGCCAGTCGCGCACCCCGGAGCTGCCGGTCGTGCTGCTGGAGGACACCGGCGCCCTGGTCGGCCTGGTGTTCGCGCTCCTCGGCGTGGGCTTGTCGGTGCTCACCGGCGACCCGGTCTGGGACGGCATCGGCACCATCATGATCGGCGTCCTGCTCGGGATCATCGCGATCATCCTGATCGTGGAGATGAAGAGCCTGCTGATCGGCGAGGGCGCCACCGAGCAGGAGCTCGCCGCGATCGTCGCCGAACTGACCGGCGGCGGCGTCGAGCGGGTGATCCACATCCGGACTCAGTACCTGGGGCCGGAGGAGATGCTCGTCGCAGCGAAGCTCGCGCTGCGCCCGAACCTCGAACTCGCGGAGATCGCCCGTGCCATCGACGAGGCCGAGGCGCGGGTGCGGGCCAAGGTGCCCGCCGCACGGCTGATCTACCTGGAACCCGACCTGGATCGCCAGCTGGTCTGATGGGGCGGGTTCGGGCCCGCTTCGGGGCCGGGCCCCGGCTGGTGGTCCCCGAAGAGCGGCACCTGCTCGCCGAAGGGCCGCGATGCGCGGCCGGGGAATTCCAGCCCCGCCGCCATCGCCACCGCCCGGTCCCATTCCGGATCGGCCTCGTAGTCGTTGTGCCCCAGCACCCCCGGCACCCAGCGCCGGGTCTCCGGCGGGATCCGCAGTGGATCGGGCAGCCAGTGGTCGCCGCCGAGCACGAGCGCGCCGCTCGGGCTCTGCTCGGCGGCGTCGAGCGGCCCGACCCCGCCGTCGGGCAGGTAGCCGAAGCCGAGCAGCCTGCCCGCCGCGATCTTGTGCCGCCAACTGGTCACGCCACCGCCGAAGATGTCCGTGCCGCGGGCCAGTGCGCGCCACCGGCCGTCCAGCCCGCCGAACAGGGCCGCCAGCGACTGGTGGGGCAGCACGGCGGGGAAGGCGCGCTGGTAACCCCACTGCAGCGGTGAACCGACCGTGAGCAGGCCGACCCGTTCCCGGTCGGCCGGGGACAGGCCGTGCACCAACCGGGCCGTGGCGATCAGGGCGAGCAGGCTGCCCACGTTGTGCCCGCACAGCACGACGCGGGTGTTGCGCTCGGCGAGGTGCTCCTTCGCACGCGCCGCGAGTTCGGGCACCACTTTGAGCGCGTAGCACGGCGGGACCGCCGGATGCGCCGCCCGGGGCCAGAAGCAGACCAGATCGGCGAGGGCACCGAGGTGGCGGTTGCGCCCGGGTTTCGTGGCCGCCGTGTACACCACGCGCAGCAGGCCCGCCGCCATCGTGCCGAGCGCGAACACCCCGGCCGCGGACAGCGGGTCGAGCCAGTGCGGGACGGTGTGCAGCACGAACCGGGCGACGAGCAGCGCGGCCGCCCCCAGCGACATGCCCGCCACCACACCGACCGCGAGGTGGTGCAGATGCCGCCGTTCCCAGGAGGACCGGGCCCAGGCCGCGGCGGCGCGCTTGTGCTCGGCCGGGTTGTCCTGCAGCAGGCGCACGATGTCCGGCACCCCTCGCCGCCGTCGCCGCCACGGCACCGCGATCGCGAACCCGAGCAGGCCGAGCGCCAGTGCGAGCACCAGGCCCGCCCCCCACAGCATGGTCACCGGGCGGTAGCTGTCGGGCAGGCGCAGCGAGGACGCGCCGGACAGGCGGCGCAGCGCGATCGCCAGCCCCGCGCCGAACCCGCCGCCGAGCAGCACCGCCAGCGCCAGCGCGGGGGCGGCGGCCCAGCCGCCCAACCATGGCCGCAACCGGCGGGGCAGGGTGCGCCAGGTGCGGCGCGCGAACAGCGCGGCGGGCACGAGCAGGAGCGAGAACAGCACGGAGACCGCCAGCAGGGCGGCACCGATCGCCTGCACCGTCGCGTCCGAACCGGCGGGCAGGCGGGGTTTGAGCGCGAGCACCGACAGGCCCACCAGCCAGGCGAACCCGAGCAGGCCGTGGCGGGCCCCCTTCGGCACTTCTCGAACGCCGGTAGCCGCGGTGAGCAGCGCCGTCAGCACCAGCGCGAGCGCACAGACCCACAGGCCCAGCCGAGGCGGGTCCTCCGGGGGGCGCAGCGGGCCGCCCAGGGCCAGCAGCGCGACCGTGGCCAGCGCCGCCACCGTGTGCAGGCACCGCAGCACCGGCGAATCGGCCCCGCCGCGCACCGCGTCCCCGGGCAGCGTGTCGCTGTGGGGTGCGACGTCGGCCGAAGTCACCGTCCAGTTGCTGCCCGAGATCCGGTACAGCACGAAGATCACCAGCAGCAGCGGCGCCAGGCCCGCGGCCACGCGCAGCACCGGCGGCTCGCGCAACTTTTCCGGTACCACCGGCAGGCAGTGCGACCCGGGTGCCAGGCACTGCGAGGCGAACAGGTCGAGCGCGATCACCGCGAGCTGCCCGACCAGCAGCATGGTGAGCAGCAGTGCCGCCATCCGCAGCAGGCCCCGGCACGCCCCGCCCAGCGCGGCCGCGAACCGGCTGCCCTCGGGGACCGGGGGCAGCATCCAGTGCGCCACGTTCGCCAGCGAGAAGGGGAACAGCAGCGCCCAGGCCGCCTTCGCCGCCCCGCCCGAGGTCATCCCGCTCCACAGGTACCCTTCGAGGGTGCGCGGCACGGAGCGGCCCAGCGCGCGCAGAACCGGGCCCGGCGCCGGACGGCGCAGCCGGTCGGACGGGCGGATCACCCGGCCGATCCCGTCCCCCGCGACCTCGACCGTGCTGACCGTGTCCAGCAGGGACTCCCCGGTCGTCCCGGTGATGCCCGGCACGCGCAACTCGACGACTCGGGTCTCGGGGCCGGGGATCGGCACGGGGACGCCTCCTCATTTCGCGGTTGTTCGCTGCGGAACGGACAACGGTACTGTTCAGGTGTCGCCGATTCATGGAGGAAATGCCTGATGACCCCCGAAAGCGTTGCCAAGCGGCACGACACTCGTAACGGTGTGGAGTTCGCCGTGGCCGATCTCGAGCTGGCCGACTTCGGCCGCAAGGAGATCCGGCTGGCGGAGCACGAAATGCCGGGGCTGATGGCGTTGCGGCGGGAGTACGCGGAGGTGTACCCCCTGCGGGGGGCGCGCGTGTCGGGCTCGCTGCACATGACGGTGCAGACGGCGGTGCTGATCGAGACCCTCGTCGCCCTCGGTGCCGAGGTCCGGTGGGCGTCCTGCAACATCTTCTCCACCCAGGACCACGCCGCGGCCGCGGTCGTGGTGGGGCCGCACGGGACGGCCGAGGCGCCGGGCGGCGTGCCGGTGTTCGCGTGGAAGGGCGAGTCGCTCGAGGAGTACTGGTGGTGCACCGAGCGGGCGCTGACCTGGGAAGGTGAGGGCCCGAACATGATCCTCGACGACGGTGGCGACGCGACCATGCTGGTGCACCGGGGCACGCAGTACGAGAAGGCCGGCGTGGTGCCCACCCCCGAGGACGACGACTCGGAGGAGTGGAAGGTCTTCCTCGAGCTGCTGCGCGAGTCGCTGGCGGCCTCGCCGGGCAAGTGGACCGCGATCGGCGAGGGCATCCGCGGTGTCACCGAGGAGACCACGACCGGTGTGCTGCGGCTGTACCAGCTCGCGGCCGCGGGCGAGCTGCTGTTCCCGGCCATCAACGTCAACGACGCGGTGACGAAGTCGAAGTTCGACAACCGGTACGGCATCCGGCACTCGCTGATCGACGGCATCAACCGGGGCACCGATGTGCTCATCGGCGGCAAGGTCGCGGTCGTCTGCGGCTACGGCGATGTCGGTAAGGGTGCGGCGGAATCGCTGTCCGGGCAAGGGGCCCGGGTGATCGTGACGGAGATCGACCCCATCTGCGCCCTGCAGGCGACGATGGACGGCTACCAGGTCAAGACGCTGGAATCGGCGCTGCCGGAGGCCGACATCGTGATCACCACGACCGGCAACAAGGACGTGGTGCTGGTCGAGCACATGGCGCGGATGAAGCACCAGACGATCGTGGGCAACATCGGTCACTTCGACAACGAGATCGACATGGCCGGGCTGACCCGCTACCCGGGCATCCGGCGGGTGAACATCAAGCCCCAGGTGGACGAGTGGGTCTTCCCGGACGGGCACTCGATCCTGGTGCTGTCCGAGGGCAGGCTGCTGAACCTGGGCAACGCGACCGGGCACCCGAGCTTCGTGATGTCGAACAGCTTCTCCAACCAGGTGATCGCGCAGATCGAGCTGTTCACCAAGCACGAGGAGTACGACAAGGAGGTCTACCGCCTGCCCAAGAAGCTGGACGAGAAGGTCGCCCGCATCCACCTGCAGGCGCTGGGCGGCGAGCTGACCAAGCTGACCAAGGAGCAGGCCGAGTACATCGACGTCGACGTCGAAGGCCCCTTCAAGCCCGACCACTACCGCTACTGACACCACGCCCCCGGCGCCCGGCCCGCCCGCGATCGCCGCGGGCGGGCCCGTAACCTGTGGGGCCGTGGGTCGACTGGTGGTCATCGAAGGGCTGGACGGGGCTGGCAAGCGCACCCTGTCCGAGGGGCTGACGAAGGCGTTGCACGCGCAGGGTGCGAGCGTCGCGACGCTGGCCTTTCCCCGCTACGGCCGCAGTGTGTACGCGGATCTGGTGCGCGAGGCGCTGCATCGCGGTCACGGTGACCTCGCCGACTCGGTCTACGGCATGGCGATGCTCTACGCCCTCGACCGGCGGGGCGCCCTGGGCGAGATCACGGGCGCCCTCGAACGGCACGACGTGTTGCTGCTCGACCGCTACGTGGCGTCCAACGCCGCCTACGGCGCCGCCCGCCTGCATCAGGACGCGCACGGCGAGTTCATCGCCTGGTTGAAGGAACTGGAGATCGACCGGTTCGGCCTGCCGGTACCGGACCTCCAGCTCCTGCTTCGGGTCACCCCCGAGGTGGCCGCGGCGCGGGCCGAGCACCGAGCGCGGTCCGAAACGGACCGCGCGAAGGACTCCTTCGAATCCGACGACGCGCTCCAGGCCCGGTGCGCCCGCGTGTACGACGAGCTGGCGGGGGAATCCTGGCTGTCGGAGTGGCGGGTCGTGGACGGCACGGCCGCTTTCGACCCCGTCGAACTCAGCCGGAAGCTCGTCCATCCGGGCTAAGGGCCGTCGATCTCGCCTGCCGAAACCGGGCCGGGCGTCACGAACGGTGTCCCAAGTGCGAATATGTGGTCATGAAGGCACGTGTCTTGGTGGTCGACGACGACCCCGCGCTCGCGGAGATGCTCACCATCGTGCTGCGCGGGGAGGGTTTCGATACCGCTGTCGTGGCCGACGGCTCCCGGGCGCTGCCCGCACTGCGGGAGCTCAAACCCGACCTGGTCCTGCTGGACCTGATGCTGCCCGGCATGAACGGGATCGACGTCTGCAAGGCGATCCGGGCCGAATCGGGCGTACCCATCGTGATGCTGACCGCCAAGAGCGACACCGTCGACATCGTGCTCGGCCTCGAGTCCGGGGCGGACGACTACGTCGTCAAGCCCTTCAAGCCGAAGGAACTGGTCGCCAGGGTGCGTGCCCGGTTGCGCCGGACCGAGGCGGAGCCCGCCGAATCCCTGACCATCGGTGATCTCACCATCGACGTACCGGGTCACGAGGTCACACGCGAGGGCAAGGCGATCCCGCTCACGCCGTTGGAGTTCGACCTGCTCGTCGCGCTGGCGCGCAAGCCGAGGCAGGTGTTCACCCGCGAGGTCCTGCTCGAGCAGGTGTGGGGGTACCGGCACGCCGCCGACACCCGCCTGGTGAACGTGCACGTGCAGCGGCTGCGGTCGAAGGTGGAGAAGGATCCCGAGCATCCCGAGGTCGTCCTGACCGTACGCGGCGTCGGATACAAGGCGGGTCCCCCGTAAGAAAGCATGACGTGGACAACGTGACCTTGGTACGCAGGCCGGGTGCGGGACGCGCGGGGGTACCGTTCGTCCCGCCTGTCCGCCTGCGCTCGTTCGCCTGCGCGGTGGCGGTGCGATGAAGCAGCGGCTGAGGGACCTGGTGGTCCGGTGGGTGCGTCTGGCCCGTCGCGTCGGCGGCTACGCCCGTGGCCGGATGGTCGCGGGCGGTGTGCTGTGGCGGCGTTCGCTCCAGTTCCGGGTCACGGTGTCCACGCTCGCGCTGTCCTCGTCGGTGGTGTTCATCCTGGGCATGGTGCTGCAGCACCAGATCACCAGCAGGCTGACCGAGACCAAGCAGCAGGCCGCGATCGCGCAGACGCTGCAGGTGGTGGCGACGGCGCAGAAGGAACTGGTCGGCATCAGCGATCAGGACGCGCTGCCCGACCGCCTGCAGAACGTGGTCAGGAAGATCACGAGCAGCTCCACCGACGACGGGTCGGGCTCCTCGGCCGCGGGCGCCTTCGAACCGGTGCTCACCGCGGGCGGCAGCAATTCCACCGACTCGGCCGGGCCGATCTGGAAGGTGCCCGAGGGGCTGCAGCGCTTCGCCGAGGCGAACCAGCTGGCCCACCAGATCCACACGGTGGACGACAACGGCACACGCACCACGTACCTGATGGTCGGCGCGCCCGTCACCAGCACCGGCCGTCCGATCCAGCTCTACCTGCTGTTCCCGATGACGGCCGAGCAGAACACGCTGACCACGGTGCAGAACACGATGCTGGTCGGGGGGCTGGTGCTGCTGGTGCTGCTGGCGGGCATCAGCAATCTGGTCACCCGCCAGGTGGTGCGGCCGGTGCGGCAGGCGGCCGCCGCGGCGGCCCGGTTCGCGGGCGGGGAGCTGGACGAACGGCTCCCGGTCACCGGCGAGGACGATCTGTCCCGCCTTGCCGTGTCGTACAACGAGATGGCGGCGAGCATCCAGCGGCAGATCCGGCAGCTCGAGGAGTTCGGCACGCTGCAACGGCGGTTCACCTCGGACGTCTCCCACGAGCTGCGGACCCCGCTGACCACGGTGCGGATGGCGGCGGACGTCCTGCACGCCTCGCGCGAGCAGTTCCCGGCCGGGCTGGCCCGCTCCACCGAGTTGCTGGTGGACGAGCTGGACCGGTTCGAAGCGCTGCTCGGGGACCTGCTCGAGATCAGCAGGCTGGACGCCGGGGTCGAGGAGCTGGCGGCGGAGGTGATCGACGTGGCGCCGGTCGCGCGCCGGGCGGTCGAGCAGGTCCGGGTGCTGGCCGGCAACGCGGGCAGCGAGATCGAGCTCGACCTGCCCGAGGAGGAGACGCCTGCCGAGATCGACGCGCGCCGCGTCGAGCGGATCCTGCGGAACCTGCTGGCCAACGCGGTCGACCACAGTGAGGGCCGCCCGGTGCGGGTCACCCTGCGCGCCAACGAGCACGCGGTCGCGATCACCGTGCGCGACTACGGCGTGGGCCTGCGCCCCGGCGAGGCCGATCTCGTGTTCAACCGGTTCTGGCGGGCGGACCCCTCCCGCAACCGGCGCACCGGCGGAACCGGGCTGGGCCTGGCGATCAGCCACGAGGACGCGCGGTTGCACGGCGGGCAGCTGGCGGCCTGGGGTGCGCCCGGCCAGGGAGCCTGCTTCCGGCTGGTCCTGCCCCGGCGGCAGGGGGAGCCGTTCGAGGAGAGCCCGCTGCCGCTGGTCCCGGCCGACGCGGTTTCCTCCGGGGCCGCGAACATCGGTTCCGGTGCCGACTACACGATCACCTTCGCCGAGCTCCGCAAGGAGGACGTCGGGTGAACCTGACACGTCGAACCACCGTGGTTCGCCTGCTGGCGGCACTGGTGGGGGTCCTGCTCGTGGCGGGTTGCGCCACGCTGCCCGATGAGTCGCAGCCCGCCGCCGTGCCGCAGCAGGAACTCGGGCAGATCACCAACCCGGATCTCCAGCAGCCGCCGCATGACCTCGACCCGCTGACCATCGTGCGCGACTTCGTCCGCGCCAGCGCCCAGCCGATCGGCAACAACGCGGCGGCCCGCATGTACCTCGACGACGTCGCGGTCAAGCAGTGGCAGCCGTCGAAGGTCATGAACGTGATCGAGGACCAGTTCAACACCGTGTACGCGACGGGGGGTGACCAGCCCGCGGGCCCGAACGACGTGGTGGTCGTCGTACGGGGGACGGCGCTGGGCACTCTCGACGCGGACAGCTCCTTCATCCCGTCCCGGAGCACCTACGAGCTGAAACTGCTGGTGCGCAAGCAGCCCGACGGCCAGTGGCGCATCGTGAACCCACCCGCGGGCATGGTGGTGCCCTACAGCGATTTCACCGCCAACTACGTGCGCGTGCCGATCTACTTCTTCGCCCCGGACTCCACCACGATCGTGCCGGACCTGCGGTACGTGGCGGGCAAGCCGCAGTCGGGACTGCCCGCGCGCGTGATGTCGCTGCTGCTGGCCGGGCCGTCGGACCAGCTGGTCGGCGCGGTGCGCAGTCCGCTGCCGGAGGACGCCGCGATCGAGGGGAACGTGGTCAACACGCCCGACGGCGCGCTGGTGGTGCCGCTGGCCGGGGTCGGTGACCAGACCCCGGAGGCGAAGAAGCTGATCGCGGCCCAGATCGTGCTGTCGTTGCAGGCGGTGACGACCAACCGCATCCGGCTGTTGTCCGACGGCGTGCCCCTGGTGGGAGGCCATGAGGACTGGCTGTTCACCGACGTGCCGTCCTACACCTCGCTGGCCTCGCCGAGCGCGGACCAGGCGGGGTTGATGACCTCCGGCGGCCGGATCCGGTCCCTGGCCGACGGGGCCCCGATCCCCGGCCCCGCCGGACAGGGCAACTACCAGGTGGCCAGTGCCGCCCAGTCGATCGACGGCAAGCAACTGGCGATCGTGGAGAACCTGGGCGGCAGGCAGCAGCTGCGGATCGGCCCGTTCGGCGGGCAGGCGCAGCCGGTGGACCTGTTCGGCGGCACCCTGACCCGGCCCACGTGGCGGCCCACCACGACCGCGGACGGCACCGCGGGCGAGGTGTGGACGGTGGTGGACGGGCAGTCGGTGGTGCGGGTCGCGAGAACCCCGGACGGCGGGTGGACGGGGCAGGCGGTCAACGCCGAGGAGGTGCTCGCGGTCGGCTCGATCAGCGCGCTGCGCCTGTCCAGGGACGGCGCCCGCGCCGCACTGGTGGTCAACGGGCAGCTACTGGTCGCCTCGGTGGTGCGCACGCAGGATTCGGTGACGCTGCGCAGTCCCCGGATCCTGGGGGCGGGCGCGCTCAGCGGTGTGGTGGACGTGGACTGGCTCAGCCAGGACAGCCTCGTGGCCGCCACGACCATGCCTTCCCAGCCGGTGGTGAAGGTGCCGATCGACGGGCTGCGGCTGGACGCGTTCAACAGTTCGAACCTGACCCCGCCGGTGTACGCGATCACCGCCGCGCCGGGGCGGCCGATCGTGGTCGCCGACTCCGGGGGACTGTGGACGGCCTCGGACGTCGGGGAGGTCTGGCGCCCGCATCCGCACAGCGTCGGCTCCCACGTGGCACCCTTCTACCCCGGCTGACCGGTACTTTCGCGGTGGCGCGGAACTGTCGGTGGGGACCGGCATCATGGCCTCGTGAGCCTGGGGAAACGAGTTCTGGACCTGCTGTTGCCGTCCGTGTGCGCGGGCTGCGGCACTCCGGGAGCCGCCTGCTGCGCGCAGTGCCTGGCCGGGTTTTCCCGCCCGGAGCCGGTCACGCGCGGGCCGACGGCGGGACTGGCGCCGGTGTACGCGCTCGCCCGCTATCGCGATCAGGCCCGCCGTCTTGTGCTCGCCTACAAGGAGCGGGGACGGCGTGATCTGGCTCCGCCGCTCGGCGACGCCCTCGCCGCCGTACTGCCCGAGCTCCCGCCTGCCCGGCCCGATCGTCACGGAACGTGGTGGCTGGTCCCGGTGCCGTCCCGGCGCAGCGCCTCCCGGGTCCGCGGTGGTCCCCACCTGACTCGCCTTGCCCGGGCCTGCGCGACGGCGCTCGCGGCGCGGGGGCACGGCGCGGCCGTGGCGCCGGCGCTCCGTCTGGCGGCCGGGGCCCGTGACGCGGTCGGGCTGGACCGCGCGCGCCGCGCGGCGAACCTCGCCGGGCGGTTGCGGCTCGACCCGCGGGGGCTGCCGCCGCGCTCCACTCCCGTGGTCCTCCTTGACGATGTGGTGACGACGGGGGTGACCGCGGCGGCGTGCGGCCGCGCACTGGTCACATCCGGTTTCCCGGTTGTTCTGGTGCTCACCCTCACGGCCGTCTGACTCAGGCGACTCACCCGAAAAGGTGATTATTTCGGGAACGGCAGTGGCCTCGGGGCCGTTGTCCGGGCATGAGGCCGTCCCCGGAAGAACCACCGCCACCGCACCGCGGGGCCGGAGCGCGGCAGGCTCCGGGCAGGCCCGTCCCGCGGCACCCGATGTCCTGGAAACCGGCCCGATGCGAAGACGCTTTCGTGACCTTGACCAGCCCGCGGTTTCCGCTGCCGCCGGTGGCGGGACGGTCGTCGCGAACACCGATCGTGAAGATCGTCCGGCCCGGTACTCCCCGGGGCGCGGGGACTGGTTTGGCGGGCGTGGCCCCGCTAACGTGCAGCGCTATAGCGATTCCGCGGCAGGGAGGTGAACAGCCGATGACCCTGGGGCCGACGGAACCGTAATTCTCCGTCACGGAGCGGCGTCGGCGCCCCTTTCGATTCTCCGAAGAGCTCGAACTCATCCTTGCAGTGAGGGAGGTCGTGTATGGACATCGTCGTCAAAGGTCGCAACGTGGAGGTGCCCGACCACTACCGGACGCACGTGGGCAGCAAGCTCGAGCGTCTGGAGCGTTACGACAAGAAGGTCTTCCACTACGACGTGGAGCTCTTCCACGAACCGAACCGGCGGCAGGCCAAGAACTGCCAGCGCGTGGAGATCACCGCGCGGGGCCGCGGGCCCGCGGTTCGGGCGGAGGCCACCGCGGGCGACTTCTACGCCGCCCTGGACGTCGCCGTGAGCAAGCTGGAAGGCCGGCTGCGCAAGATGCACGACCGGCGCCGTGTGCACTACGGCCGCCGTTGCCCCGAGTCGGTCGCCGAAGCCACCGGGCAAGTGGCCGCCGGCGCCACCGCGGGCGGCAGGGCCGCCGCGCGCACCGCCGTGCTGGAAGCGCCGGCTCCCGCCGAGGCGGAACTGGCCACCGGGATGACCAGCGCATCCGAACTCGACGTACCCATGCCCCGAGGGGACGAGGCGATCGACTACCAGCCCGGTCGCGTCGTGCGCGAGAAGCACCATCCCGCGAAACCCATGAGCATCGACCAGGCCCTCTACGAGATGGAACTGGTCGGGCACGACTTCTATCTTTTCCATGACGCCGACGCCGACCTGCCGAGCGTCGTCTACCGGCGGAAGGGCTTCGACTACGGGGTGATCAGACTCGGCTGAGCCCTGGTGGAAAAGGCCCGTACGTGGGACACGTACGGGCCTTTTCGTCGTTTAAACACCGACGTGCGTGCACGTCGGGACGCTCCTTCCCTACGATGGGGGCAGCGCGCGATCCGCACGAGGGGTCGTGTTCGGCATGGCCCGGGGCACGCCTGGGCGCTCATCGGAGAAGCTAGTGAGGTCGACCGGATGGTTCTCAACCGCCTGCTCCGCGCGGGCGAGGGCAAGATGCTCAAGCGGCTGCGCAACATCGCCGACCACATCAACTCCCTCGAAGACGAGGTGAAGGACCTCTCCGACGCAGACCTGCGGGCGAAGACCGACGAGTTCCGGCAGCGGCACAACGACGGCGAGTCGCTCGACGACCTGCTGCCCGAGGCCTTCGCGGTGGCCAGGGAGGCGGCCAGGAGGGTGCTCGGCCAGCGGCACTACGACGTCCAGCTGATGGGTGGCGCCGCGCTGCACCTCGGCCAGGTCGCCGAGATGAAGACCGGTGAAGGCAAGACGCTGACCTCGGTGCTGCCCGCCTACCTGAACGCGATCTCGGGCAAGGGCGTGCACCTGGTCACCACGAACGACTACCTGGCCCGCCGCGACGCGGAGTGGATGGGCCGCGTGCACCGCTTCCTCGGGCTCACCGTCGGGGCGATCCTGTCCGAACTGCCGCCCGACCAGCGGCGCGAGGCCTACCACGCCGACATCACCTACGGCACCAACAACGAGTTCGGCTTCGACTACCTGCGCGACAACATGGCCTGGACGCTGGACGACTGCGTGCAGCGCGGGCACAACTTCGCCATCGTCGACGAGGTCGACTCGATCCTGATCGACGAGGCGCGCACCCCGCTGATCATCTCCGGCCCTGCCGAGCAGTCGGCGCGCTGGTACCTGGAGTTCGCGCGCATGTCGCCGCTGATGAAGCGGGACGCGCACTACGAGGTCGACGAGCGCAAGCGCACCGTCGGTGTCACCGAGAAGGGTGTCGCCTTCGTCGAAGACCAGCTCGGCATCGACAACCTGTACGAGGCCGCGAACACCCCGCTGGTCGGTTACCTGAACAACGCGCTGAAGGCCAAGGAGCTGTACAAGCGCGACAAGGACTACATCGTCCGCAACGGTGAAGTGATCATCGTGGACGAGTTCACCGGGCGCATCCTGCACGGCCGCCGCTACAACGAGGGCATGCACCAGGCGATCGAGGCCAAGGAAGGCGTCGAGATCAAGGCGGAGAACCAGACCCTCGCCACGATCACGCTGCAGAACTACTTCCGGCTCTACGAGAAGCTTTCCGGCATGACCGGTACCGCCGAGACCGAGGCTGCCGAGTTCCACCAGACCTACAAACTGGGCGTGGTGCCGATCCCGCCGAACCGGCCGATGGTCCGCAAGGACCAGACCGACCTGATCTACAAGGGCGAAGAGGCCAAGTTCGAGGCCGTCGCCGACGACATCGCCGAGCGCAACGAGGCCGGGCAGCCGGTCCTGGTGGGTACCACCAGCGTCGAGAAGTCCGAGTACCTGTCGAAGCTGCTGGTGAAGCGGGGCGTGCCGCACGAGGTGCTGAACGCGAAGTACCACGATCGTGAGGCGCTGATCGTGGCGCGGGCCGGACGCAAGGGCGCGGTCACGGTGGCCACCAACATGGCGGGCCGCGGTACCGACATCGTGCTCGGCGGGAACCCGGACATCATCGCCGACGAGCGGCTGCGTGAGCGCGGCCTCGACCCGGTGGAGCACTCGGAGGCCTACGAGACGGCGTGGCCGAGCGTGCTCGAAGAGGTCAAGGCCGAGGTGAAGGCCGAGGCCGAGGAGGTGCGCGACGCCGGCGGCCTGTACGTGCTGGGCACCGAGCGGCACGAGTCCCGCCGCATCGACAACCAGTTGCGCGGCCGCGCCGGCCGTCAGGGCGACCCGGGTGAGTCGCGGTTCTACCTGTCGCTGGGCGACGAACTCATGCGCCGGTTCAACGCCACGATGGTCGAGCGCGTGATGACCACCATGCGCCTGCCCGACGACCAGCCGATCGACCACAAGATGGTCTCGCGCGCGATCAAGAGCGCGCAGACCCAGGTCGAGCAGCAGAACATGGAGATCCGCAAGAACGTCCTCAAGTACGACGAGGTCATGAACGAGCAGCGCAAGGTGATCTACGCCGAGCGCCGCCGCGTGCTGGAGGGCGAGGACCTCAGCGAGCAGATGCACAACATGCTGGCCGACGTGGTGACGGCCTACGTCGAAGGCGCGACGGCCGACGGCTACGCCGAGGACTGGGACCACGACAAGCTGTGGACCGCGCTGAAGCAGCTGTACCCGGTGTCGATCACCTGGGAGCAACTGGTCGAGGAGGACGGGGACCTCAGCTCCGAGTTCCTGCTCGACCAACTGCTTGCGGACGCGCAGGAGGCCTACGCGCGCCGTGAGGCGGAAATCGACGCGACGGTCGGCGAGGGCGCGATGCGCCAGCTCGAACGGCAGGTGCTGCTGTCGGTCCTCGACCGGAAGTGGCGCGAGCACCTCTACGAGATGGACTACCTCAAGGAGGGCATCGGCCTGCGGGCGATGGCCCAGCGCGATCCGCTGATCGAGTACCAGCGTGAGGGCTTCGAGATGTTCGCCGCGATGCTCGACTCGCTGAAGGAGGAGGCCGTCGGCTTCCTGTTCAACCTGCAGGTCGAGGCGGCCGTCGCGGAGCCGGCGACGGCCCCGGCCGCGTCCGCGGTGCCCGCCGCTGCCGCCACGCCCGCCGAGGGGCGGCACGCGCAGCCGACGCCGCCGCAGCCTGCGGTGGAAGAGCCGCGCGAGTCGGTCCCGACGGCGCTGCGCGGCAAGGGCCTCGGCAACGGCCACGAGCAGCAGGGCCTGACCTTCTCCGGTCCCGCCGAACAGGGCGGGGTCGCTTCGCGGGGCGAGGCCGCCAAGTCCGCGGCCAGGACCGGCGCCGGCGCCGGCGCCGGTGACGGCACGCGCCGCGAGCGGCGGGCCGCCGCCCGCGCCCAGGCGAAGAAGGGCAAGAAGGGCAACCGCTGACGGTGCCCCGCCGGGGTGCCCTTGTGGTCCCGTGATGTGGAGCAAGGTGGATTTGCTACGGGCCATCCGTAGCAAATCCACCTTGCTGCGTTTTGCCCGGCTGCCGGGCCGGTGCTCAGGTCCGGGAACGGCGTGGCCGCACGAGGTCGAAGAAGGTGCACCGCCATCCGGTTTCGGTGCGCTCGAACCGGGCGGTGACGGCGAAGGCGCGCGAAGGGGTGTGGGCAGTGCCGCACGCCTCGTAGATCCTCGGCGAGAGGCGGCAGCCGCGCAGGCTCCTGAGCGTGAACCGGGCCTCCTTGAGGGGCGGCAGCAGCGCGAGCCTGCGGTACAGCCGCGGATGCGTGAGGCCCTGCAGTTGGCTCACCGGCCGCCTTCCACTGCGCGCGTCGAGGATCGCCTCCAGCGCCGCTCGGATCTGTGCGGGCGCGGAGTGGTCCTGGCCGTCGCGGCCGCGCGGCTGTTCCCGGCGCCCAGAGCCCAGTTCCAGGGCCAGTTGTCCGCCGGGGTCGGCGGAGGCGGCCTTTTGTTCGAGTGGTTCGTACGGTTTGAGCGGCTTCAACGCCCGCATGCGATTCCCCCCGGTGTCCGGATCGTTCCGCCGTTAAGAGCGGACGAGAGGAACTATTCGGGCAAACTGCCCCCGAACCGGTGAAACCCGCTGGCCAGTAGGGTCATGTGGTGGATATGGGGCTGGTGGTCGACTACGCGGGCGTGCTGACCGACCCGGATGCGGGGAAGTTGTTCGAGGCCATCAAGGCGTTGCGGAATCAGGGCGTGCGTACGGCGCTGCTGTCGAACGCTCCCGGCGGTGGCAGCGTGACGACCGTGCTCGCCCGGTACTTCGACGAGCTCGTCTTCTCCGGTGAGGTCGGCGTGGCCAAGCCGGACGCGCGGGTCTACCTGCTGACCGCGGCCCGGCTCGGGGTGCCCGCCGAGGCCTGTGTGTTCATCGACGATTCGCGGCCGAACGTGGCGGGGGCGGTGGCCGCCGGCATGGTTGGGGTGCACCACACCACCGTGCCCGGCACGCTCGCCGAGCTCAGCGTGCTGTTTTCCGCCTGACCACCTCGAAGCACAGCACGGCCGCGGCCGCGGCCACGTTGAGCGACTCGACCTCGCCGGGCATCGGGATGGTGAGCCGCCCGGTCAGCAGGTCGGCGACCTCGGGGGAGATCCCGGCGGTTTCGCCGCCGAGCACGAACGCGGCCCGTTCCGGCAGTTCGGCCTGGAACAGCGGTTCGCCGCCCGCGGCTCCGAGCCCGTAGAGCCGGTAACCGGCGTCGGTGAGCAGACCGGCGGCTTCGGCCGCGGTCGCGCACCGCAGGACCGGGGCCCGGAACGCCACTCCCGCCGAAGCCTTCACGACCAGCGGATCGAGTGCCGCGACCCCGCGCCGGGGGACCACCACCCCGCCGATCCCGGCGGCGGTCGCGGTGCGCAGGATCATTCCCACGTTGGCCGGGGTGGTGATCCCGTCGAGCAGCAGCACCGTGGCGGGCAGCGGCGCCGAGGACAGTGCGGCCGTCAGCGGGCGCATCCGGGGCGCCACCACGTCGGCCAGCACCCCCTGGTCCTGCTTGCCGTTGCCTGCCAGCACCTTCACCCGGTGCGCGCTGGCCCGCTGCACCGGGACCCCGGCGGTCCGCGCGGCGCGCTGGATCGCGGCGGCGCCCTCGCCCCGGGCGGTGTCGGCGAGGATCACCTTGTCCACATGCAGCGCCGGGTCGCCGAGCGCCTCCAGTACCGGCTTGCGGCCGTAGACGGTGAGAAATCGGTCCTTCGGGGACACGGTGTCGTTGGAGTCGTCTCGCACCACACCAGTACAGCAGGGCATCCGTTTCCCGGTTCGGCCGTGGTCTGTCAGGATCGCCTCATGCCCGACCGCCTCTCCGCGCTGGACGCGTCGTTCCTGTCCCAGGAGGACGCCACCACACCCCGGCATGTCGGCGGGGTCGCGGTGTTCGAACGCGCCGGGCGGTTCGACTACGAGCAGCTGCTCTGCCTGATCGGGCAGCGGCTCGGCTACCTGCCCCGGTACCGGCAGCGCGTGCTGGCCGTGCCGGGCCACCTGGCCCGCCCGGTGTGGGTGGACGACGTCGACTTCGATCTCACCTACCACGTGCGCCGGTCGGCCCTGCCGTCGCCGGGCAGCGACGAGCAGCTGTTCGACCTGGTGGCGCGGCTGATGGCGCGGCCGATGGACCACGACCGGCCGCTGTGGGAGGCCTACTTCGTCGAGGGGCTCGCCGGGGACCGGGTCGCATTGATCACCAAGACGCATCAGGCGGTGGTCGACGGTTCCGGCACCGTCGAGCTGGGCCAGCTCATCCTCGACACCGAGCCGCAGCTCTGCGAGCCGTACGAGGACATCTGGACCCCCCGCCGCCTGCCCTCGGCGACCCAGCTGGTGCTCGACGCGCTGGGTGAGACCACCCAACGGCCCGCGGAGCTGGTGGAGAACGCCCGGGCCGCGCTCGGGGACGTCGTGGCGGCCGCCGACCGGCTCGCCGGATCGGTGGGCGGGGTGGCGTCGAAGGTCCGGTCGCTGCTGCGCCCCACCCCGGCCGGGCCGCTGAACGCGCCCCTGTCCGGTGGCCGCGTGTTCGCGGTGGTCCGCAGCGAGCTGGACGACTTCCGGCGCATCCGTGCCGTGCACGGGGGTACGGTGAACGACATCGTGCTCGCCGCCGTCACCGGTGCGCTGCGGGAATGGCTGGTGTCGCGCGGGGTGGCCGTGACCGGGGCCAGCACGGTGCGGGCCATGGTGCCGATGGCCGTGCTCGAACCGGGGACGGCGCGGTTTTCCACGGCGGGCCTGGTGAACAACGAGATCGAGGCGCATGTGGTCGACCTGCCGGTGGGGGAGCCGAACCCGGTGCTGCGCCTGCAGCACCTGAGCCACGCGATGCGCGCCCACACCGATCCGGGCCGTTCGGTGGCCGCCCGTGCCATGCTGAAGGTCGGCGGGTTCGCCCCGGCGACGATGCATTCGCTCGCGGTCCGCGCGGCCGGGACCGATCCCGGGCGCCTGGTCAACCTGGTGATCACGAACTCGCCGGGGCCGCAGGAGTGGCTGTACGCGGGGCAGGCGAGGATGACCGAGATGTACCCGGTCCTCCCGCTGACCCGCAACCAGGCGCTGGCCATCGGGGTGACGTCCTACCACGGGAACGTCTACTTCGGACTCAACGGGGATCGCAAGGCGGTCTGGGACGTGGGCAACCTCGCCACCATGGTCGAGGACTCGCTGGAAGAACTGAAGGGTGCGCACAGGTGAGGGTCTATCTGCCGGCGACGATCGGGATGCTGCGCAAGCTCGTGGCGGAGGGCAAGCTGCACCCGTTGGGCGGTACGGGGTTCGCGCTCACCCCGGCGCTGCGGGAGTCCTACGTCAGCGGCTCCACGGAGGAACTCGAGTACGCGGCGCTGGCCGACGCCGCGCGAGCCAGCCTGAGGCTGCTCGCCGACGACGAGAAGGAGTTGTCGCGCCGCGTGGTCATCGCGGCGGACGTGGACGAGGTCACCATCCGGCCGGATCTGGACGCGGCGGTGGTGAAGGTGGCCGGGCCGGTGGTGTTCGCCGACGTCGCGGCGGTGCACGTGGACGCATCGGAGGCGGAGGAGGCGGTGCGCTCCGCTGCCGCCGTCATCGACGCGGCCGACCTCGGCGACCCGGACGCCGAATTCGCGCTCGGGGACGCGGAGGACCACGAGCTGGCCTGGTACGCCCCGCAGGAGCTGCCGTTCCTCCTCGAGCTGCTCTAGCGTTGAGGGCAGGCCACAAGCCAGCCCTCAGGGAGGAGCCTCCGATGGATGCCGTCACCCTCGTCCCCACCCCGGCGAACGAGCCCGTCCGCAGCTACGCCCCGGGCGACGCCGAGCGGGAGTCGCTGAGCCGGCGGCTCGCCGAGCTCGAAGGCGAGAAACACGAGCTGCCGATGACCATCGGCGGGCGGTCGCGGCTCGCCGGCGGCGAGACCTTCGAAGTGGTGCAGCCCCACGACCACGGGCATGTGCTGGGCGTATCGGCGCAGGCCACCCCGGAAGACGTGGCCGAGGCGGTCGCCGCGGCCCAGCAGGCGGCCCCGGCCTGGCGCGAGCTGCCCTTCGACGAGCGAGCCGCGGTCTTCCTGCGCGCCGCCGACCTGATCGCCGGGCCGCACCGGGACACGCTCAACGCCGCGACCATGCTCGGACAGTCGAAGTCGGTGCAGCAGGCCGAGATCGACGCGGCCTGCGAGCTGATCGACTTCCTGCGGTTCAACGTGCACTACGCACGCCGGATACTGGCCGAGCAGCCGAACTCGGCGCCGGGCAGCTGGAACCGGATGGACTACCGGCCGCTGGACGGGTTCGTCGTCGCGATCACACCGTTCAACTTCACCGCGATCGCGGGGAACCTGCCCACCGCGCCCGCGCTGCTGGGCAACACCGTGCTGTGGAAGCCGACGCCGACGCAGCAACTGGCCGCGCACTACACGATGCGGGTGCTGGAGGAGGCGGGCCTGCCGCCCGGCGTGATCAACCTGGTGACCGGGGACGGGCAGGCGGTCAGCGAGGTCGCGCTCGCCGACCCCGGTTTCGCCGGCCTGCACTTCACCGGCTCGACCAGGACGTTCAAACTGCTCTGGCGGCGGATCGCGGAGAACCTGGACCGCTACCGCGGCTACCCGCGGATCGTCGGCGAGACCGGCGGGAAGGACTTCGTGGTGGCGCACCCGTCGGCGCGGCGGGACAAGCTGGTCCCCGCGCTGGTGCGGGGTGCCTTCGAGTACCAGGGGCAGAAGTGCTCGGCCGCGTCGCGGGCCTACCTGCCGCGCTCACTGTGGGAGAGCGGGCTTCGGGAGGAGCTCGCCGACGTCACGCGCACGGTCGCCTACGGCGACATCACCGACTTCTCGCTGTTCGGCGGCGCGGTGATCGACGCCCGCGCGTTCGCAAGGCACCGGGCCCTGCTGTGCGGTGTGGACGGAGACGGTGAGCTGAGCGTGCTGGTGGGCGGGCATTGTGACGACGCCGTCGGGTATTTCGTCGAACCGACCGTGCTGCTGTCGGACAATCCGCGGCACGAAATCTTCGCCACCGAGTACTTCGGCCCGATCCTCGCCGTGCACGTCTACGAGGACGGCGAGTACGAGCGGATCCTCGAACTCGTCGACAGCACGTCGCCGTATGCCCTCACCGGTGCGGTGTTCGCGGACGACCGCGCGGCGGTGCAGCAGGCGCACCGGGCGTTGCGGTTCGCCGCCGGGAACTTCTACGTCAACGACAAACCCACCGGGTCGATCGTGAGCCAGCAGCCCTTCGGCGGTTCGCGGGCCTCCGGGACGAACGACAAGGCGGGCTCGATGTTCAACCTGCTGCGGTGGGCCAGCCCGCGGTCGCTCAAGGAGACCTTCGACGCCCCCACCGACTACCGCTACCCGCACATGGGCTGAGCAGGGCTGGGCGTGCCGTGAAGGGTCCCTTCACAGTCGATTCGACTGTGAAGGGACCCTTCACGG
>NZ_VJWX01000059.1 GCF_007713715.1 Amycolatopsis rhizosphaerae | reverse complement strand
GTCCTGGGCCTGGCACTGGCCGGTTTCGGGGTGGCCCCGCTGTTCTGTCTCGAACCGGTGTGGGTGGCCGCGGCGGCCGCCACGGTGCTCGCCGCGCGGGCACTCGCCCGGCGCCGCGTGCGGGTGACCGTACTGGTGGCCGAGGCGAACCTGCTGCTGTGCCTGTTCGTCTTCGGGCTCGCGATCGTGGTGGAAGCGATTTCGCGCCACCTGCTCGGCGCCCCGCTGCGGGCACTGCTGCCCGAGGGCACCGGTCTGGCCTCGTTGCTGCTGACCGCGGTGCTCGCCGCCGTGCTGGCCAACCTGGTCAACAACCTGCCCGCGACCCTGCTGCTGCTGTCGGTGCTGGGCCCGCACCCGGCGGCGGGCACCGTGCTCGCCGTGCTACTGGGCGTGAACCTCGGCCCGAACGCGACCTACCTCGGCTCGCTGGCGACCCTGCTGTGGCGGCGCGTCCTGGCCGGGGTCGGCGCCACCCCGCGCTGGCGCGAGTTCCACCGCCTCGGGCTCTACACGGTGCCACTGACCCTGTTCGCCTCGGTGGTCGCACTCTGGGCGAGCCTCGCGGTGCTGCCCGGGCCGTGAGGCGAGCGTCCGGAGCCAGTGGCCCGCGGCAGGCTAGGCCAGGTGGCAGACGTCGTTGGCGAGACGGACGGAGGCGTTGCCGTCCGGATAGAACTCGACGATCGACAGCGAGGCCAGGTCAAGGTGGAGCCGGAACAGCACGGAGGGACCGGCGTCCAGTGCCAGCCGCAGCAGCGACTTGATCGGCGTCACATGGCTGACCACGACGATGGTGCGGCCCGCGTAGGTCTCGACCAGCTCGTCGCGCAGGCGCGCCACCCGCTGCTCGACCCGGGCGAAGCTCTCCCCGCCCGGCGCGGCCACGGTGAGGTCCCGGATCCACCTCGCATGCAGTTCGGGATCACGCTGCGAGGCCTCGGCGAAGGTCAGCCCCTCCCACTCGCCGAAATCGGTCTCCACCAGCAGCGGGTGGGTCTCGACACGGCCGCCGACGGCGTCGGCGACGGCCTGCGCCGTCTGCTTCGCCCGGCTCAGCGGCGAGGACAGGATCGGGGCCGGTTCCCCGTCGACCACCACGCCCGCCATCCCCGCCAGGCGCTTGGCGACGGCCGCCGCCTGCTGACGGCCGAGCTCGGTGAGCAGCACGTCCCGGCGGCCCGAATAGCGCCGGTCGACGGACAGTTCGGTCTGGCCGTGGCGGACCAGCAGCATCCGGGTCGGCCTGCCCTGGGCCCCGGTCCACTTGGCGGGCGAACTGGTGCGCGGGGCGGGCGAAGGCGGCGTGACCGGCGGTGCGGCGGCGGACCTGGCCACCGTCTTGCCCGCCTGGGTGTCCATGGCCTCGTTCGCGAGCCGGTCCGCGTGCGCGTTCCGGGCACGCGGAATCCACTCGAAGCGGACCCGGTCGAACCGCGAGGCCAGGTTCCGGGCCTTGAGGGCGAGGGGCTGCAGTGCGGCGTGCTTGATCTTCCACCGGCCGGACATCTGCTCGACCACAAGCTTGGAGTCCATCCGGACGTCCACCGTGGTCGCGCCGAGTTCGGCGGCCGCGGTCAGCCCCGCGATCAGCGCGGTGTACTCGGCCACGTTGTTCGTCGTGACGCCGAGCCCTTCCTGGCGTTCGGCGAGGACCTCGCCGGTCGCGGCGTCCTTGACCACGGCGCCGTAGCCCGCCGGCCCCGGGTTGCCCCGCGAACCGCCGTCGGCTTCGACGATCACGTTCACAGGCCGGACTCCAGGGTGCGCACCAGGATCGCGCCGCAGTTCTCGCACTGGATGACCTCGTCCGGCGCCGCGGACTTGATCTCCGAGATCGCGGCGCGGTCCAGGTCGAGCTGGCAGGCCCCGCAGCGGCGGGACTTGAGGAGAGCCGCGCCGATGCTCTTGTGCGCCCGCACCCGCTCGTACAGGTTCAGGAGGTTTTCGGGGAACCGGGGCAGCAGCTTCGCCCGGTCCTCGTCGCGGCGGGCCTGGACGGTGTCGAGGTCCTTGATGTTCTCGTCGCGGCGGTGCTGCGCGTCGGCGAGCGCCTGCTGGGCCTGGTCCACCTCGGCCCCGGTGCGCTGTGCGTCCATCTCCAGCGCCTCGCGGCGCTCCATCAGTTCGAGCAGGTCGTCCTCGAGCGCGGCCTGCCGCCGCGCCAGGGTCTCCAGCTCGTGCTGGACGTCGGTCATCTGCTTGGCCGACACCGAGCCGGACTCGAGCAGCTTGCGGTCGCGGTCCTCGCGGGCGCGCACGGACTCGATCTCCTTCTCCTGCCGCGCGACCTCGCGGTCGAGGTCGGAGACGGAGGTCTGGGTCGCGACGAGCGCGTCGCGGCGGTTGCGGAGGGTCTTCTCCGCCTGCTCGATCTCGGCGAGCTCGGGCAGCGTGCGGCGGCGGTGCTCTACCCGGGACAGCTCGGCGTCCACCTTGGCGAGCTCGAGCAGCTGGCGCTGAACGGACGGGTCTGCCTTCACTGGATGTGCTCCCTCGGAACGGGGTCGGGTTGCGCACCGCCTCCGGCCCGGACGAGCCACGGATCGGTGCGGCGGGTGGACACGTGAATGTCGACGGTACCCGCAACGGCGTGTGACAGGACCGCCGAGGCTTGCGCGCACCAGGGCCATTCGCTGGCCCAGTGCGTGACCCCGACCAGCGCGGGCCCGCCCGCCTCCAGATGCTCACCGGCCGGGTGGTGGCGCAGGTCCGCGGTCAGGAAGGCGTCGACCCCGGCCTCGGCGGCCTTGGCCAGGTAGCCGTCGCCCGCCCCGCCCGACACCGCGACCGTCCTGATCGGACGGTCCGGGTCGCCGGCGCCGAGCACACCCGGCTCGGTCCGGGGCAGGGCGGCCGCGACGCGCTCGACGAAGGCGGAAAAGGGCTCGGGTTCGGGCAGTTCCCCGATCCGCCCGATCCCGGTCACCCCGTCCGGATTGGGGTCGAGCGGCCGCAGGGAGCGCAGGCCGAGTGCGGTGGCGAGCGCGTCCGAGACGCCGGGGCTGGCCGCGTCGGCGTTGGTGTGGGCGCAGTACAGGGCGATACCGGCGCGGATCAGCCGGTGCACCAGCCGTCCCTTGGGGGTGGTCGCGGGCACGCCGTGCACCCCGCGGAGCAGCAGCGGATGGTGCGCCACGATCAGCTGCGCACCGCGCTCGATCGCCTCGTCCACGGTGGCGGTGACCGGGTCGACGCACACCAGCACCCGGTCCACCCGCTCGGCCGGGTCGCCGCAGACCAGGCCGACCGCGTCCCAGCTTTCGGCGAGTGCGGGCGGGTAGGCGGCCTCCAGTGCGGCGATGTATTCGGCGAGCGCGGGCATACCCGGATCTTCGCACCCGCACCCGTCAGTACCGGGGTTGGGCACACTGGGCGGCGTGACCGAACTCCGTCTGCATCTCTGCTTCGTCTGTTCCGGCAACATCTGCCGCTCCCCGATGGCGGCGCTGGTGTTCGCCGAGCACCTGCGCCGGGAACGCCTGGACGGTCTCGTCCGGGTGACCAGCGCGGGCACCGGGCCGTGGCACGTCGGTGAGCCCGCCGACCCGAGGGCCCGCCAGACCCTCCTCGGCCACGGCTACCCCGTCGCGCACGTCGCCTCACAGGTCGACGCCGGTCATCTGGAGGCCGACCTGCTGCTCGCCGCCGACGCCGGTCATCTGCGCACCCTGCGGCAGAAGGTGACCGATCCGGCACGGGTGCGCCTGTTGCGTGAGTTCGACCCCACCGCCGCGCCCGGCGCCGAGGTGCCGGACCCCTACTACGGCGGTGACGAGGGTTTCGACGAGGTCATCGCGATGATCGAGCGAACGGTACCGGGCCTGCTCGATTGGGTGCGGCAGGAGCTGGGCACACTGCAGGGGTGATCAGCGACTTCCGTTCCGCCCGCCGGGACCGGCGGTGAACGCCCGCGAGGCGGTCGAGGCCCTGCTCGATGGCCGGGTGACCGGGGTCCGCCGCGGTGGCGGGTCGATCTGCCTGGTCACGCTGCACGGCGGCGAGGTGGTGGTCGCCAAACGCGGCGTGGGCAAGGGCGCTACCGAGGCCGAGGCCGCCGGTCTGCGCTGGCTCGGCGAGTACGGCGACGTGCCGGTGCCCGCCGTGCTCGGGCAGGACGACGAGTGGCTCGTGCTGCAGTACGTCCCGCCTGCCTCCCCCGCTCCGGCGGCCGCCGAGGCCTTCGGCCGCGGCCTGGCCCGGCTGCACCTGCGCGGCGCCGAGGCGTTCGGCAGTCCCCCGCCCGGCGGGCCGGTGGACGCGTGGATGGGCGTGGCGCCCATGCGCAACGAACCGCACCCGGACTGGCCGGCCTTCTTCGCGCAGGAGCGGATCGAGCCGTACGTCCGCCTCTGCACGGACCAGCGGCTGCTGACCTCGGACGAGGTCAAGGTGTTCGACACCGTGTGTGAGCGCCTGCCCGCGCTCGCCGGGCCTGCCGAGCCGCCCGCCCGGGTGCACGGCGACGCCTGGAGCGGGAACGTGCACTGGTCGCACGACGGGGTGTGGCTGATCGACCCGGCGGCGCACGGCGCGCACCGGGAGAGCGACCTGGCGATGCTGCTGCTGTTCCGCACCTCGCTGGTCGATCACATCCTCGGCGCCTATGCGGAATCGGCCACAGATGCCGGTGCCCCGCTCGACGGCGGCTGGCGGGACCGAATCCCGCTGCACCAGCTGTTTCCGCTGCTCATGCACGCGGCGGTGTTCGGCGGCGGCTACGCGCGGCAGGCGCTGTCGGCGGCCCGGGCCGCTCTCCGCTGAACGCACGGGGCTACCGTGGAAGCCGTGCGGTGGAAGTTCTTGTTACGGCCGAGCTGGCTGGCGACGGTGGCCGGTGTGCTGTTGTTCGCCTTCGCCTGCTTCTGGCTGCTTTCCCCCTGGCAGTTCAGCCGCAACAGCGAGCGCGAGACGCAGAACAACGCCATCGAGGCCTCGCTCACCGCACAGCCGAAGCCGGTGAACACCGTGCTGGCCCCCGGCGCCGAACCCGACGCGCACACCGAGTGGAGCCGCGTCACCATCACCGGGAGCTACCTGCCCGAACACGAAGTGGTGGCCCGGCTGCGGACCGTGCAGGGGGAGGCCGCGTTCGAGGTCCTCACCCCGTTCCGGGCGGAGGACGGGCAGATCCTGCTGATCGACCGCGGGTACGTCCGGCCGGCCGACAAGGGCGCCGTGTCTCCGTACGCCGCGCCGCCCGCGGGCCCCGTGCAGCTCATCGCCCGGATCCGGGCGGACGAAAACGACCCCAAGGGCCGCGACGCCTTCCCCGACCCGGCCAGCGGGAAACTGCAGAGCTACGACGTGGATTCCCGCGTGGTGGCCCGCTCCAGCGGCCTGCCCATCCGGCCCGGCTACTTCCAGCTCGACCAGGACCAGCCGGGCGTGCTCACCGCGCTGCCGCTGCCCCAGCTCGACTCCGGGCCGTTCTTCTCGTACGCGCTGCAGTGGATCGCGTTCGGGGTGATGGCGCTGGGCGCGCTGACCTACTTCACGATGCGGGAGCTCAAGCCGGGCGGGGTGCTGGCCGAGATGGGTGACCGTGCGAAGGCGAAGAAGGCGCGGCGCCGCAAGTCCGTCGCCGAGATGCTCGCCGAAGACGACGACGAAAACACGCCCGCCGGTTCCCCGCGCAACCACACCGCCTCGCACTGAGCTGCGCCGAGCAACTGCCGTGAGGGGTCCCCTCACCGGAAAGAACACCAGGGTCCCGGCCAGTGGGACACGGGCGGAGCCGGTCAGCGGCGGCGCAGGCCGGTCAGTACGGCGAGGACGGCGGCACCGGCCGCGGCGAGCCAGCCCACCACGCGAGACAGTTCCACCGCGCGGGTGACGTGCCCGGCGTCCGGATTGCGCCCGTCGCCGAGTACGGGCAGATCGGCCACCCCGTGCCGGTACACGGTCCGCCCGCCCAGCCGGATCTCCAGCGCCCCCGCGAAGGCGGCCTCCGCCCGGCCCGCGTTCGGGCCGGGATGCGCCGGGCTGTCCCGGCGCCAGGCCCGCCAGGATCCCTTCGCGGAGCCGCCGACCACCGGGGCCGCCACCACGGTGAGCGCGGCCGCGACGCGGGTGGGCACGAGGTGGATCAGTTCGTCGAGCCGCGCCACCAGCCAGGTGAGCGGGCCCCGCTGCCCGGCGGCCGGGCGCAGGAGCGAAAGCACGCGGGCAGCCAACAGGCCCGGCATACCCGCCAGCGCGCCCCAGACCAGCGGGGCGACCATGTCGTCCGCGGTGCGCTGGGCGACGGTCTCGACCGAAGCGCGCGACAGCCCGATGACGTCGAGTTTGCCGGTCCGGCGCGGGTCGAGTCCGCCGAGCGTCTCGCGGGCCTCGTCGAGCCGTCCTTCTTCGAGGTCCCTGGCGAGCGACGCGCCGTTCGCGGCGAGCCCGGCGCCACCGAGGACCGCCCAGGTCGCGGTGGCGGTGCCCAGAGCCTGGAGCACCGGGCCACGGCGTCCGGCCCGCTCGGCCAGCACCCCGGCGACGACCAGACCTGCCGCCAGACCGGTCACGCAGGCCGGCCCGGCCCCGCTCCGCCGCGCCGAGGCGGCGAGGCGCGCCACCGGCCGTCTCCGGCCCGGAGAACCGATCACTCCGTCGGCGGCTGCCCCCAGCAGCAGCCCGACGGCCCGCGCCGCAGTCACTTGCGTCCCCCCAGATAAGCCCAGTAAGCAAAGCTCGACGATCTGCCGGGGAAGGTTAGAGGTCGAGCGGACCGGGGCCCGAGGGTGGGGCCGGTTTCCCCGGCCTTCCCCTCAGCCGAACTGCCGGGCCACCTCGTCGCGGGCCTGTTCCATGATCGCCCGCATGGCCCGCTCGGCCCGGTCGGCGTCGCCGCCGTCGATGGCCTCGGCCACTTCGATGTGGAGCGCGACGGCTTCGGGCTGGGGTTCGGGCGGCATCAGGCCGTGTTCGGTGCGGCCGGTGAGCACCTCGGCGACGATCCCGGACAGCTGGCGGAACATCGGGTTGCCGGAGGCCTCGAGCACCACGGTGTGGAAGTCGATGTCGTGGCCGAGGAAGGTGGCCAGGTCGCGCGCCTTCGCTGTGGTCCGCAGACGGCTGCCGAGCGCGCGCAGGCGGCCCCGCTCCTCGGGGGTGGCACGCAGGGCGGCGAACCGGGCGGCGCTGGGCTCGATCGCCCAGCGCAGTTCCATCAGCATGCGCAGGGCGCGCTCGCGGTTGCCGCTGTCGAGTTGCCAGCGGATCAGGCGCGGGTCGTAGTGGTTCCACTCCTCGGGTGCACGGACGGTGACGCCGACGCGGCGTTTGCTGGTGGTCAGGCACATGACCTCGAGCGCGCGGACCACTTCGCGGGCGACGGTCCTGGAGGCGCCGTAGTCCTGTTGCAGCTGTTCGAGGCGCAGGACGGTGCCCGGCGCGATCGTCCCGGACGCGATCGCGGTACCGAGCTCGTCGAGCATCCGTCCGTGCAGGTCTCCTGACACAGTGTGAAGTTATACCCCGGCCACAATTAAGTACTATCTTTCTCGCTCAAAAGTAGTACTTTCATGGCACCGAGCTCGAGACAGCGAAGTCGGAGGAACAGATGACCGTCGTCGTCGTGATGGGAGTCGCCGGTTCCGGCAAGACCACCATCGGCCTGGCCCTCGCGGCCGGGCTGGGTGTGGAATACGCCGAAGCCGACTCCTTCCACCCGCCGGCGAACATCGCGAAGATGTCCTCCGGCCACCCGCTGACCGACGAGGACCGGTGGCCATGGCTGCGCGCCATCGCCGCCTGGATCGCCGAGCACCAGGAAACCGGCGGGGTCGTCTCCTCCTCCGCACTGAAACGGAAGTACCGGGACGTGCTGCGCCGCGGCGGGGACGTGTGGTTCCTCCACCTCGACGGCCCCAGGGACCTGCTCGCCGAACGCATGAGGAACCGGTCCGGCCACTTCATGCCGCCGTCGCTGCTGGACTCCCAGCTCGCCGATCTCGAGCCGCTGCAACCCGACGAGCGCGGTGCCGTCGCCGACATCGCCGACCCGCCCGAGTACATCGTGCGCGCCGCGCTGAACACGCTGGCAAAGGAGCCGAAGTGAGCACCCTCGCCGCCGCCTGGACCGGGCACGATTCCCGGTTGATCGGTGCGACCCTGATCGCGATCGCGGTGATCGTGATCCTGATCGGCAAGGTCAGACTGCACGCCTTCCTGGCGCTGATCCTCGGTTCCGGTGTCCTGGGCCTGCTGGCCGGGATGCCGGTGGACAAGCTGCTGAAGAGCTTCACCAGCGGCGTCGGCTCCACCGTCGCCTCGGTGGGCGTGCTGATCGCGCTCGGCGCGATGCTGGGCAAGCTGCTCGCCGACTCCGGCGGTGCGGAACAGATCGTCGACACGATCCTTTCGCGCACCGGGAAGCGCGCGCTGCCCTGGTCGATGGCGCTGGTGGCCGCGCTGATCGGGCTGCCGATGTTCTTCGAGATCGGCCTGGTGCTGCTGATCCCGATCGTGCTGCTGGTCGTCAAGCGCACCGGGAAACCGCTGATGCTGATCGGAATCCCCGCACTGGCCGGGCTTTCCGTGCTGCACGGCCTGGTGCCACCGCACCCCGGCCCGCTGGCCGCGGCCGGTGCGCTGGGCGCCAACATCGGCATCGTGCTCGCGTTCGGCCTGCTCGTCGCGATCCCGACGGTGATCGTCGCCGGCCCCCTGTTCGGCAGGCTGGCCGCCCGCTGGCTGCCGGACGTGGCGGCGCCGGAAAGGCTGGTTCCCGAGCAGAACGAGCAGGCCGGGGCACGGCGCCCGAGCTTCGCGGCCACGCTGGCCACGGTGCTGCTGCCGGTCGTGCTGATGCTCGCCAAGGCGATCGCCGACATCACCTCGGGCAGCGCGAACCAGACCCGCAGAGTGCTCGACTTCATCGGCGACCCGCTGGTGGCGCTGCTGCTGGCCGTCCTGGTGGGCATGGTGACGCTCGGCCGGGCCGCCGGTTTCGACCGGACGAGGCTGGCGTCCACGGCGAACGCCTCACTCGGCCCGATCGCCGGGATCCTGCTCATCGTCGGGGCGGGCGGCGGTTTCAAGCAGACCCTGGTCGACGCCGGCGTGGGCAACGTGATCACCCAGCTCGCCACCGGCGCCGCCATCCCCGCGCTGCTGCTGGGCTGGCTGGTCGCGGTGGCGATCCGGCTGGCCACCGGCTCCGCGACGGTCGCCACGGTGTCGGCGGCGGGCATCGTGGCCCCGCTCGCCGCGACGCTGGATCCCACGCACGACGCCCTGCTGGTGCTGGCGATCGGCGCGGGCTCCCTGTTCTTCTCGCACGTCAACGACGCGGGGTTCTGGCTGGTCAAGGAATACTTCGGCCTGTCGGTGGGGCAGACCATCAAGAGCTGGTCGCTGATGGAGACGGTGATCTCCGTGGTCGCGATCGCGCTGATCCTGCCACTAGGCGCGCTGTTGTAGCTCCGCTTCGAGGGTGGTGCGCACCCTCAGCAGCAGGTCGCGGCGCTCGCGCAGTTCCCGGCGGAAGCCGGGGTTGTCGGTCGCCGCGATCTCGGCGGACAGGTCGCCGAGGTGCGCGACGAGCAGCTCACGCAGCGCCCGCGCCTCGTTCTCACTCAGCTGAAGGTTCATCTCGTCTCCCCGCGAAGTGTCGGTAAGTCCACCTTCGCGGGGAAAGCGGCCCGCTTCGACGGCCTTAGGTCCCCCATACCAGGGTCCTTGTGCCGTCCGTCCCCCCGAGCTGCGGCTTGCCGTGAGGGGCCCCCTCACGGGAAAGCAGGCAGGGCCCCGGCAAGAGTCCGGCGCCTTGAGGGGCACCGGCCCAGACGGAGCGTGGGACTCAAGCGCCCGAGGGTGGGACTCAAGCGCCTGAGCGTGGGACACAGGCGCCTGAGCGTGGGACTCGCCCGGAGGAAGGGCGTGACGCCGGGCGAGTCGAAAGGACTTGCGACGGGGCTCAGACGCCGGAGTCGGCGTAGGCCCAGGCTTCCAGCATGACGCGGGCGATCGAGGCGTTGCCCGGCAGGATCATGGTGGACGCGCCGTCCGCGATCGGCACCGGCTCGCCGCCGCTTTCGAACGCGGCCCGCACCTCGCCGCGGGACACCCACAGCGCCTCTTCGATCTCACCCTCGGCCGGGCGCAGCGGGAGCGACGCGTCGGCACGGGCGGCGAAGCCCAGCATGATCGAGCGCGGGAACGGCCACGGCTGGCTGCCGAGATAGCGCACATCCCACACCTCGGTGCCTGCCTCCTCGCGGATCTCCCGCGTCACGCAGTTTTCCAGCGACTCCCCCGCCTCGACGAAACCGGCCAGCACCGAGTACCGGCCCTTGGGCCAGATCGGCTGCCGCGCCAGCAGCACCTGCTCGCCGTTGACCCCGGCGTCGTCGTGCACGAGGCAGATGATGGCCGGGTCGGTGCGGGGGTACTCCTCACGCCCGCACTGCTCGCAGCGGGTGGCCCAGCCGAACTGGATCCGCGTGGTGCCGCCGCCGCAGCGGGTGCAGAACCGCGCCTGGCGGTGCCAGTGACGCAGCGCCTGCGCCGTGGTGAACAGGCCGGCGGAGGTGTCGTCGAGCCGATCGCCGTGGGACCGCAGGTCCACCCACAGCTCGTCGCCGATCTTCGGGATCTCCTCGATCAATCCCCAGCTGCCCTTCAGCCGCACCAGTTCGGGTTCGCCCTCGGGAGCGCCGGGCAGGGACCAGTAGTCCACTCCCTGCCATTCACCGAGGAACACCGCGTCCTCGGGGGGAACGTCACCGAAGGAGAGGGCCTTGCGGGTGGCCACGGAGACCTCCCCGTCCCGCACCGGGGTCCGGGAACGGTCGTCGAGCAGCACGACCTGCGCCTGCGGCCAGCGGCTCAACAACCGGTCGGGGTTGGTGCGCAGGGTTTCCTGACGGTCCACAGTGGATCGGGCAAGGGTGGGCAGTGCGCCCAGCCGGAACGGAGCGGTCATGACGCGGCCGGCTCTCCCACCGTGAACCCGCCCAGCGCGGACAGCTGCGGCGCGAGGCTCTCGGCGTCGCCGACGACCACACCGGTGAACCGCGCCGGGGCGAAGAAGTCGAACGCGGCCTGCGCGACCTCTTCCACCGTGACGGCGGCGAGCCGTTCCGGATGGGTGGCGAGCCACTCCACGCCGAGGCCGTTCGACGCGAGCGCGGCGAGCTGGGTGGCCAGCCCCGCCTGCGACGCGGTGGAGGTGAGCAGGGAGCCCACCGCGTACTGGCGCACCGAGCCGACCTCGTGGGCCGTCGGCGGGTCCACCGCGATCCTGCCCAGTTCGTACCGGGTCTCCAGGACCGCGGCGGCGGTCACGTCGTTGGCCGTGTCGGCGTCCACACCGACGGTCGCGCTCGGCCCGCTGAACTCGAAACCGGAATGCGCGCTGTAGGTGTAGCCCTTGTCCTCACGGATGTTTTCCACCAGCCGCGAGGAGAAGTACCCGCCGAAGGACAGGTTCGCCAGCTGCAGTGCGGGGTAGCGCGGGTCGGTCCTGGGCACCGCCTGGGCGACGAACCGGATCTGCGACTGCACCGCGCCCGGGCGCGGCACCAGCAGCATGTCCCCGCCGGACAGCATCGGCAGCGCGGGCATGATCCGGGCGTCCGACGGCGAGGACCAGTCCCGCAACGCGTTCTCGACCTCGCCCACCACCTGCTCGGGGTCGAAGTCGCCGACCAGGACCAGCACCGAACCGCGGGGCAGCACGGCGGCCGAGTGCAGGGCCCGCACCGCCTCCGGGCTCACCTGGGCCACGTCCTCGGCCTGCGGCATCTCGCGCGTGACCGGGTGGTCGCCGTAGCAGTGCCGGAGCAGGGCCTCACGGGCGATGACCCGGGGCTGGGTGCGGGACACCGCGAGCCGCTCCACCAGCCGGTCGGACTCCCTCGCCACCTCGTCGTCCACATAGGACGCCGAGGTGAGCGCGTCGGCCAGCACGTCCAGCAGCGTCGGCAGGCGGGCGGCCAGCGCGTTGCCGTTGACGGACAGCCGCTGCGGGTCCACCGAGGCGTTGAGATCCCCGCCGATCAGCGCCAGCTCCGTGTCGATCCCGACGCGATCGCGGTGGGCGGTGCCGGTGAGCAGGGTCTCGGCGAGGACCTCCGCGGTGGCCGAGTGTAGCGGCTCGGTGCCGCCGAAGGGAACGCGCAGCCGGATCTCCACCAGCGGTACGGTCGGCTTGCGCACCGCGAGCACGCGCAGCCCGTTGCCGAGAGTTGTGTCCACATGCGACAGATCGGCGGCCGCGCGCTGCGCGCCCAGCTCCGGCACCGGGCGCGGGCCCCGCTCGGTGCGGCCGATCTCCGCGGCGTCACGGTGGGTCGTCGAGGTCACTTGCCTGCCTCCATGCTGTTGGGCTCCACCAGCAGAACCGCGCGCGAATCGGGCCGCAGCGCCTTGGCCGCCGAGGCCACGTCCTCGGCGGTGACGGCGGCCATCCGGTCGGCGAGCCGGTAGATCAGGGACGGATCGCCGTAGAGCAGCTCGAACGCGCCGAGTCCGAGGGTCCGCGAGACCAGGCGGTCGTGGTCGGCGTGCAGGCCCGAGCTCCAGCGGGCGGTGACCTTCGCCAGCTCCCCCGCCTCCGGCGGGGTCGCGGCCAGCTTTTCGAGTTCCTCGTCGACCGCGGCGAGCACCCGCTCCGGCGACACCTCGGGCGAGTGGATCGCGGTGATCGAGAAGGTGTCCGGGTCGCGCGCTTCGAACGGGCCGAACAGCCCTGCCCCCGCGCCGATGTCGGTGACCAGGGGTTCCCGGTGCACCAGCCGCTGCTCCAGGCGCGAACCGTCACCTTCGGTGAGCACCCCGGCGAGCACCAGGTAGGCCAGGTACGCGTCGAGCTCGTGGATCGGGTCGGGCATGCGGTAGCCGATGGCGAGCGCGGGCAGCGGGGCGTGCGGATCGGTGTGGCTGCCCCGCACCTCGCCGACGGGCGGCGGCTCGGCGAAGGAGCGGCGCGGGGGCGCTGGCCGGTACGGCACGTCGCCGAAGTGCTTCTCGACGAGTTCGCGGGCCGCGTCCGGTTCGAAGTCGCCCGCGATGGTCAGCACCGCGTTGGCCGGGGAGTAGTAGGTGTCGAAGAAGGCCGCGCAGTCGTCGAGGCTCGCCTGCTCGAGGTCGGTGAAGTCGCCGTACCCGTTGTGCGCGTTGGGGAAGCTCTGGTACAGCACCGGCGGCAGCAGGATCCACGGGAACCCGCCGTAGGGCCGGTTGAGCACGTTGAGGCGGATCTCCTCCTTGACCACGTCGATCTGGTTGGCGAGGTTCTCCTGCGTCAGCTTCGGGGCGCGCATCCGGTCCGCTTCGAGGAACAGGGCGCGCTCGAGCGCCGCCGAGGGCAGCACCTCGTAGTAGTCGGTGTAATCCGGATGGGTGGAACCATTGAAGGTGCCTCCGCTGGACTGCACGAGCTTGAAGTGCGCGAGCTTCTCCAGGCTTTCGCTGCCCTGGAACATCAGGTGTTCGAAGAGGTGGGCGAAACCCGTGCGCCCCTCCGGCTCGGAGCGGAAGCCCACGTCGTAGTGCACGGAGACCCCGACGACGGGCGCGGTCGCGTCCTGCGCGAGCACCACACGTAAGCCGTTGTCCAGGGTGAAGCGGAGATTTTCGGGTGCGGCCATGACGCCACCTTACGGCCAACCGCGGGTGCCCGGTCGGCGGCGCGACGGACGGCGGGCGCGGCGCGGCGGTGCGGGAATCGGCGGGCGGTATCGAGCGGTACGGAGAAGGAAATCCGGCGGAAATCACCCGGACGGGCGAGCGGGGCCGTATGCTTCGTATGCTTCGTCCGCGCGCCGATTCGATCATCCACCGGCGTGCCCGAGCCCTGGGGGAGCAAGCCGGCGATGTCCCAGCCACCGTACGGTCCCTGGCCGTCCCACTGGCAGCCCTATCCGCCGCCGCCACCACCGGTGCGGAAATCCCATACCGGCCTGATCGTCGCCGCCTGCCTCGCCGGTGTGGTGCTGCTCGGGTTGAGCATCGTCGTCATCGCGGTGAAGGGCGGGCGCGACCGGCAGCCCGCCGCCTCCGCCGCCACCATGACGACCACGACCGCGTCGAGCACGACGAGCAGGCCGAGCCCGAGCAGCACGAGCCGGACCAGTTCGTCCAGCCGCACCACCACCAGCACCCCGACCTCGGAGTCCGGGCCGCACAAGATCCTCACGCTGGCCGATCACCCGCTGCTGGCCGATCAGAACGCGGGCCTGCGCAACGCCCCGTGCAGCGTGCCGGGCTGGCCGAGCAGCCCCGCCGCCGCGCAGACCTTCTTCACCGCGGCGGCGCAGTGCCTCAACGCGCGCTGGGGCGAACTGCTCAACGCGATGGACCTGCCGTTCCACCCACCGCAACTCGAATTCCCCAGCGGGGACAGCTTCACCAGTCCCTGCGGCACCATCGAGGTGAGCATCGCGATCGCCGCGTTCTACTGCAAGGACCACCTCTACGTGCCCTGGCGCGGCCTGCAGACCGACCTCTACGGCAACAAGCCCGGCGTCTACCTCGCGCTGTTCGCCCACGAGTACGGGCACCACGTCCAGGATCTCGTCGGTCTGATGGACGCCGCCTGGTCGGTGATCTACCAGAAGGGCGAGGACAGCCCGGCCGGGCTGGACATGTCACGCCGCAAGGAACTGCAGGCGCAGTGCTTCTCCGGGCTGTTCCTCGGTTCGACCGCGAACCGGGGCGGGTCGGTCACCCAGAACGTGTTCGACACCGCCTGGAACGACCAGGAAACCCGGGGCGACGACACCTCCGGCAGCCACGACCACGGCACCAACGCGCACTACGCCGCCTGGTGGCGCAAGGGGGCGCAGAGCGACCGGCTCGCGCAGTGCAACACCTTCGCCGCGGCGTCCTCCGACGTCAGTTAGGCGGGGCGAACGGGCCGTCCGCCGTGCTCGGGTCGGGCACCGGCTCCGGCACCGGGTGCGGCACGGGGTGCGGCACAGGGTGCGGCACAGGGTGCGGCACGGGGTGCGGCACCGGGTGCGGATGGGCCGGAGCCTGGGCCCAGACGGCGCCCTGCCACTGCGCTGCCGTCCGGTTCCGCCGCTCGGCCAGCACCGCCATCAGGTAGGCCCACGGCGGTGTCCCGGGCGGCAAAGGCGCGCCGATGCGCGCCGCGACCTCCTGCACCAGCCGGTGGCCCAGCGCGTCCCGCGCCTCCGGGCGCATCTCGCCGTACCGCGCCACGTACTGCCGCGCGGCGAGCGCGAGGTCATCGGTGAACCCCGACAGCTCCAACCCGGTGGCCCACGTGATCAGCGCCGGGGGCATCACGATCGAGGGTGGGAGCGCCACCGGCGCACGGTCCTGGACCACGACCGTGCCCGCCAGGTAGTCGCCGACCCGCTTGGACTTCGCCGAGAACAGCGACACCGTCACCGCCACGACGCTCCACAACCCGACCGGGCCGAAGTCGACGATCGCCCCGGCCAGGCCGCGCGCCAGCGCGTGGCGGAAGCGGAGGGGGCCGCCGTCGTCCCGCACGGCCCTCAGCCCGAAGGCCGCCTTGCCCGGGGTGCGGCCCTGGTTCAGCGACTCGAACAGCACCGGATAGCCGACCCGCACCAGCACCAGCAGGCTCAGCAGGATCGCCGCGGTCAGTGCCCTGTCGAGGTCGGCCACCGCGAGCGCGACCGCGCAGACGCCCAGCATCCCGGCCTGGATCGCGAGGTCGATCGCGAAGGCGAGGCCGCGGCTGGCCAGACGGGCGAGCCGCAGGTCGAGCACGACCGCGTCACCGGTCACCAGATCGGGTTGGACGCTCACCCGCCAACTGTAGTCTGGGCCGGACGCGGAGGTGCCCTGTGGACGTTGATCTTTTCGTCGCGACCCATCGCGCCGAATGGGACCGGCTGGCCGAACTGGTCCGGCGCGGCCGCACCCTGCGAGGCCCGGAGGCCGACGAGCTGATCACGCTGTACCAGCGGTGCGCCACCCACCTGTCGATGGTGCGCTCGGCCGCTCCCGACCCCGCCCTGCTGTCCCGGTTGTCGTCGCTGGTCGCCCAGGCCCGTTCGGCCGTCACCGGCACGCCGACCGCCGCCTGGCGTGAAGCGGGCCTGTTCTTCTCCCAGCGGTTCCCGGCCGCCGTGTACCGGAGCCGGTACTGGTGGCTCGGCACCGCGCTCGCGACCGTGCTGGTCAGCACCCTGCTCGGCGCCTGGGTGGCCACGGACGCGGGAGTGCGGAGTTCGATCGCCGCGCCCGACCAGATCCGCGAGCTGACCGCACCCGGCGGAGCTTTCGAGTCCTACTACTCGAGCAATCCGGCCGGTTCCTTCGCCGCACAGGTCTGGACCAACAACGCCTGGGTCGCCGCGACCTGCCTCTTCTTCGGGGTGCTGCTCGGCCTGCCGGTGTTCGTCGCGCTGTGGGCCAACGCCGCGAACGTGGGGGTCTCCGCCGGCCTGATGGCCGCGGCCGGCCGCCTCGACGTGTTCTTCGGCCTGATCACCCCGCACGGACTGCTGGAGCTGACCGCGGTGTTCGTCGCCGCGGGCACCGGGCTGCGCCTTGGCTGGACCGTGCTCAGCCCGGGGCCGCGCACCCGCGCCGTCGCACTGGCCCAGGAGGGCCGCACGGTGGCCGCGATGGCGCTCGGCCTGGCCTGCGTCCTGCTCGTGTCCGGCGTGATCGAGGCGTTCGTGACGCCGTCCCCGCTGCCCACCTGGGCGCGGATCGGCATCGGCGTGCTCGCCGAAGCGGCCTTTCTGACCTACGTCTTCGTGCTCGGCGGGCGGGCCGCACGTGCCGGGGTGACCGGCGACGTCGACCCCCGGCAGGGCGGCGGCGACGTCCGGCCCCAGACGGCCTGAACCGGCTCGCGACACGCCCCCGCCGCCGCGCCTTCGGGCGGTGGCGGACGGTGACGTCCTATAGTGGCGCGATGGGTAAGCGGCTGGCATTGACGTTGTCCGACGACACGTACGGCCAGGTCAAGGCCCTGGCGGCGGAAGCGGGCCTGTCCGTGCGCGCGTGGCTCGTCGCGGCGGTCGAACGCGAGGCGTTCCGGCAGCTGTGCGCGAAGGCGGACGAGTGGTGGCACGAGCACCCCGGAGAGGTCCAGGCGGCGACGGAGGGTTACCACCGTCGCCAGGAATGGCGCACCGAGATCCAACGTGCTTCCTCGGCCGCGTAGGGGTCAGCTCTGGGCCGTGGCGGGCCAGGCCCGGCGCCAGGTGCTGATCTACAGCGGTGACATGTTCAACGACCTCACCGGCGTGCCCTACGTGATCACCATGGAGGTGGTCGACACTCCGGACCCGCTGACCGTGACCACGATCGAGGGAAGGCACATCTCCTACACCCGTCTCGACCACACGCCGAAGGCCTCGCTGGTCGACTGCCTCGGCGAGGTCACCACCGGCGAGATCCAGACCCTGAACACCCGCCTGTTCATGGTCCTCACCACGTCCTGACCCGGGCCCCCGGCGGTGCGGGTTCAGAAGCCGCCGGTGGCCTTGAGGGTCAGGTAGCGGTCGGTCAGCGCCGGGGGCAGCTCCTCCGGCAGCGCGTCGACGACGTCGACCCCGCGGCGGGCCAGCACGGCCGCCACCTGCCGCCGCTCGGCCAGCGACCGCTCCGCGGCCGCGGCCCCGTACACGGCTTCCGCGCTGCCGCGGCCCCGCGCCATCTCCGCGACGGCCGGGTCGGCGACCGCGCCGACCAGTAGGCGATGCCGGGCGAGCAGACCGGGCAGCACGGGCAGCAGCCCCTCCTCGACGGCGGGCGCTTCCAGCCCGGTCAGCAGCACGACCAGAGACCGCTGGCGGGCCCGGCGCAGCACCTCGCCCGCCAGGCCGCGCGCGTCGGTCTCGACCAGGCTCGGTTCGAGCGGGGCGAGCGCGGTGGACAGGGCGGGCAGCAGCTCGGCACCCGTCGCGCCGCTCACCTTCGCCCGCAGACGGCGGTCGTAGGCGATCAGGTCCACACGGTCACCGGCGCGCGCCGCGACCGCCGCGAGCAGCAGGGCGGCCTCCATCGCCGCGTCCAGCCTCGGCGCGTCACCGACGCGGCCCGCCGAGGTCCGGCCGGTGTCGAGCACCAGCAGCAGGTGGCGGTCCCGCTCGGGACGCCAGGTCCGCACCATCACATCGCGGGCACGGGCCGTCGCCCGCCAGTCGATGGACCGCACGTCGTCACCGATCACGTACTCGCGCAGGGAGTCGAACTCGGTGCCCTCGCCGCGAACCAGCGCGGCCTGGCGCCCGTCGAGCCTGCGCAGCCGGTCCAGCCGGGCGGGCAGGTGCTTGCGGCTGTGGAACGGCGGCAGGACGCGCACCGCCCCGGGAACCCGGTGCGAAGCCTGCCGGGCCGCCAGGCCCAGCGGCCCCACCGACCGGACGGTGATCCGCGCCGCCTGCCGCTCGCCGCGCCGGACCGGCCGCAGCCTGGTCACCACGGTGTGCCGCTGCCCGGGCCCGAGCCGGATCGGGTGCCGTTCGTTCTCCGCGCCCGCACTCGGCGGCCAGGCGTCGCGCAGCACGCCCCGGACCGGACGGCGACCCGGATTGGTCACCGTGAGGGTCGCCTCGATCGGTTCGCCGAGCCGTGCGGCGACCCCTTTGCCGCGCTGGAAGACCAGGCCGCGAACCCCGCCGGCGAGCACGACGTCCAGCATGACGAGCAGGACGAGCGCGGTGAGCACCGTGAGCACGCCCGTCCATGACGGCAGCGCGAAGGCCACCACCAGGACGCCGAGGAGCGCCAGCACTCCGACGCGCGCGGTGATCGCCATCAGCGCGGCACAGTCACCGAAGCGAGCACCCGGTCGACCACGCCGTCCGCGGTCACCCCTTCGAGCTCGGCCTCGGGCCGCAGGCCGATCCGGTGCCGCAGGGCGGGCCTGGCCAGCGACTTCACGTCGTCGGGGGTGGCGTAGTCCCGGCCGGAGAGCCACGCCCAGGCGCGGGTCGCGGCCAGCAGGGCGGTGGCACCGCGCGGCGAAACGCCGAGGCGGACCGGGGGCAGCGACCGGGTCGCCCGGCACAGGTCGACGATGTAGCCGAGCACTTCGGGGCCGACGGTGACCGCGCCGACGGCGGCGCGGGCGGCGTCGAGCTGCGCGGGTCCGGCGACCGGGCGCACTCCGGCGGCAGTGAGGTCACGGGGATCGAAGCCCCCCGCGTGGCGGGTGAGGATGCCGATCTCGTCCTCCCGCGAGGGCGGGGTGATGGTGAGCTTGAGCAGGAACCGGTCCAGCTGCGCCTCCGGCAGCGGGTAGGTGCCTTCGTATTCGACCGGGTTCTGGGTGGCGATCACGATGAACGGGTCCGGCAGCGGGCGCGGGCGCCCGTCCACCGACACCTGCCGCTCCTCCATCGCCTCCAGCAGCGCGGACTGCGTTTTGGGCGGGGTGCGGTTGATCTCGTCGGCGAGCAGGAGATTGGTGAACACCGGCCCCTCGCGGAAGGAGAACTCGCTGGTGTTCGCGTCGTAGACGATCGATCCGGTCACATCGCCCGGCATCAGGTCCGGGGTGAACTGGAGGCGCCGGGTGCCAAGGTCGAGTGCCGTGGCCAGCGCGCGCACCAGCAGCGTCTTCGCCACCCCCGGCACTCCTTCGATGAGCACATGGCCGCGGCACAGCAGCGCGATGATCAGCCCGGTGACCGCGGCGTCGTTGCCGACCACCGCCTTGCCGACCTCGGCTCGCAGCGCGATCAGCGCGTCCCTGGCCGTCACGGCCGCGTCGGTGGTCAAGATCCCCGTACCTCTCTCTCCAGCCGGTCGAGCTCGTTCGCGAACCGCACGAGCGCCGCTTCGTCCTCCGGTGCCGGACCGTACAGCAGGGGGCCGGCGTCGCTGCCGCAGCGCGCCCTGATCGCGGCCGTCACCGACGCGGGTTCCGCGCCGGGGCCGAGCCCGAGCACCGGAAGCAGCCTGGCGAGCGCGGCCTGCCGCAGGATCTCCGCGGCATGCCCCGCCGAACGGGAGCGGCGGTACAGGCGAGCCCGCCCCTCCACGGTTTCCGCGGCGCGCACCGCCACGGGCAGCGGTTCGGTCACCACCGGGCCGAGCCTGCGGGCCCGCCACAACGCGAAGAGCACGGCCGCGACCACGACTTCGATCGCACCGAAAAGCCAGCTTCGGGGCAGGAGTTCGGTCAGCGGACGGCGGACGGCCCCGGCCGCGGCGTCGCCGGGCGACGGGACGTACCAGACGAGCGTCGGGTACCGGCCGAGGAGCCGCATGGTCAGCGCCGCGTCCCCCGCCTGGGCGAGCGAACCGTTGGTCAGCGGGGCCCCGGTACCGAGGACCGTGACCTCGCCGGGCAGTTGCACCAGCGAGCCTTCGTAACAGGACCGCAGCACACCGGGCCCCCGGTAGCGGAGGCCGCCGGTCACGGCGTCGCCCGCCGCCACGGCGGGCGCGAGGGTGCAGCCGGGCGACCGGAGGCCGACCTCGGTTTCCGCGATCACGGCCACTCCGGGCCACAGCGCGGTCAGGGCCTGCTGCTCCGGCCCGACGACCACGGTGGCCCCGGCCCGATCGCGCAGGGCCGCCAGCCTGCCGGGCTCGACCAGTGCGGGATCGGCGACCAGCAGGGTCGCGTCACCGTGGCTGGTCAGAGCCGTTTCCGCCGCACGGTAACCGTGCACGGCGACGAGGCGGACTCCTTGCCGCTCCAGCAGTTTCGCCAGCGCCTGGGCGCCGCCCCTCGCGGTGGAGGCCGGATCGAGCGCCCCGGAGGACCCACCGCTCGACGCGAGCACCACCACGGCGCAGCCGAAGACGAGCACCAGGGCGATGAACACCGGAACGCGGGCGGCCCGCCAAACGCGGCGGGCATCGGGAGACACCACGGTCACGCGGGAACCACCGGCCGTTCCTGCCGGACCCGCTCGTCGAGCAGGGCGAGGCGCCGGTAGTCCTCGGCGGCCGCGGACCGCCCGCCGTAGTGCACGGCGTCGAACAGGGCGGCCGAGGCCGTCAGCTCGTCCGCACGGTCCGGCAGCCGGGCCCCGGCGTCCTGGGCCACCTCGTCCGCGGTCCGGCCCGCCGAAGAATCCACCACTCCGCGCTCCTCCAGATCCCGCACGAGCGCACGGAAACGTTCCCGCACCGCCGCCCCGAAGTCACCGGCGGCGAAGGCGCGTTCGGCCGCTTCCCGGTACTGCCGGGCCGTGGTCGTGTGGTCCTCGAAGACCAGGCCGGGGACGCGGACCTCCCTGGCCACCCGGCCCAGCCGCAACCGGACCACCACCGCCACCAGCACCAGCACGGCCAGCAGCACCAGCAGGCCCAGCGGGCCGCCGGGCACCACCGTCGACGCGGTGTGGAAGAGGTCCGTGAGCCGGTCACCGAGCCAGCTCAGTGCCCGCTGGAAAAGCCCAGGACTATCGGATCCGTAGCCCGGTTTCGCGAGTTCGGCCTCGGCGGCACGGCGGGCGTCGTCGCGGTCGATGATGACCGGGACCTCGCCCAGCAGGCCGATGATCGTCGAGAGGCTCACTGCCCGGCCGCCGCGGCGCGGGTGAGCTGGATGTCCATTCCCTCCCGGCGCATCCGCTGGTCGATGTAGAGCAGGGCGCTCGCCCCCGCCGCGAACGGGGCGACGATGGTCGAGGAGACCGCCTGCCCCAGGTACTGCGCCAGCTCCGAATCGCGCCCGAGGCCGAGGCCGAACGGGACCTCGATGATGCCCGTGACCAGAATGGTGACGAGCCCGGTGAGCAGCAGGATGCCGAACACGCGCCACCAGCTGCCCTGCACGAGCAGGCGCGAGCGACCGAACGCGGTGCCGATCCCGCTCTGTTCCAGGACGAGCGCCGGCGCGGCCAGCGCGAACAGCACGTACAGCCAGACACCCGGGACGATGAAGAAGACCGTCGCCACCCCGACGATGAGCATGTACAGCACCGTCAGCCCGAGCAGCGGTAGCAGCCTGGGCTTGAGTTCGGCCAGCACCTCGCGCAGTTCGACGCGGCGGCCCAGCACCGCCTTGCCGACCACGATGGTCATGAACCCGGACAGGAAGGTCGAGGTCAGCAGCCCGACCACGAAGGTGATGCCGCCCGCGACAGCGGTCTGGCGCAGGGTCTCGGAGAACCAGGCCAACTGCTCCTGCTGGGTCGCCGCCGGGCCGAGCGGTTGGAGGGTCCTCACCCCGCCGAGCAGCGAGCGGGTCAGCGCGAAATCCGCGACCGCCCCGATCACCGCGACGAGTGCGGAGAAACCGAAGACCAGCCCCGGATGCCTGCGCATGGTGGCGAAGGCCCCGTCGAGAATCTCGCCCACACCCAGCGGCCGCAGCGGGATCACACCGGGCTGCGGGCTGACGGGGGGCGGCGGGAATGCGGGCCCTGGGTATCCGGGCTGGTCGGGTCCGTTCCAGCCGCCGGTGTCGCTCATCCGGTCACTCCAGTTCTGCTGTTCTTTCGCCGCCCACTCTCGCAGAGCCCGTCGCGGACGGCCATGCCCGGTATGCGAGTCGTTCCGAGTCGTGATCTGCGGCCCGTGGTTATGCTCACTGCCGATGACGAACACACCGCGCTCCGCCCCGGACACCCCGCGGTCCGGCCGACGGCACCGGCGTTCGAAGTCGAAGTCCGGCGCGGCCGCGACCCTCACCTTCAGCGTGCTCGCGTTGATCCTGGTCGGCGTGCTCGTGCTGGTCACGGC
>NZ_VJWX01000599.1 GCF_007713715.1 Amycolatopsis rhizosphaerae | reverse complement strand
CGGCGAGTCCCACCCTCAGGCGCTTGTGTCCCACCCTCAGGCGCTTGAGTTCCACGCTCGGTCTGGGGCCGGTTGCCCCTCAAGGCGCCGGACTCTTGCCGGGGCCCTGCCTGCTTTCCTGTGAGGGGCCCCTCACAGCCGTATTGACTGCGAGGGGCCCCTCACGGCACCGCCGCCGACGGGCTTCGGGACTCACGTGCCTGGTGTGCGGTGAGGCAGCGCGCGGATCATGCAGCGCGTGAGCAGCAGCCCGGACAGGACCGACACCAGCGAGACGGACACCAGCACGGAGCTGACGTTCCCGTGGTTGCCGAGCGCGATGTGGGTGGGCCCGGCGGTGACGGTCACGCCGGTGCCGATCCACGCGGCGACCAAGGGCGCCACGGCGGGACGGTCTCCTCGCCACCGCAGCAACGCCGGAACGGCGATGGCGCCGGACAGGACGAGCAGGCCGGTCGCGAGCAACGCCGTTCTCTGTGCGACGGTGTCGAAGCCCGCCGGTCCACCCCAGCGCGGCGCGGCCACCGACCACACGGCCAGGATCGCCCCGTACCCGCCCGTGATCGTGGCACCGACCGCCGCGAACCGGCGATCACCGGAGGCGGCGGACCGCAACTGTGCCATGCGCATCCGGAACACCCCGGGCCAGCGGTCTCGCGCATGACCGACGAACGCCATGGGCAAGCCGATCGCCTGTACGGCGAACCCACCGTAGACGAGAACGTAGACCCAGCCTTGGAGCCCGTTGCCTGCCGGGGCCGGAGCCCCGCCGACGAACGCCTGGGCCACCAAACCCAGAGGCAGCCCGACCGCGATCGGCGCCAGCAGCCCGGCCGCCAGCCAGATCGGCCCGGCCACGACCACCACCGGCAACCGGTGCCCCCACGGGTAGGTCAAGGCCAGGACCAATCCCACCGCGGCGATCTCCATCCCGGCGGTCACGACATCGCCCACGAGGTGTCTCATGTCCAGAAGCTCCGCCGCGCCCCCGGCATCGGCGGCACCGGCCGAATACCCGGACAGCCACAGCACCTTGAGCAGCAGGTAGGGCACACAGGACACGATCGTGACCCAGCAGACCGCCAGCCGCAGGCGACCGGGCGCGCGCGGACGCGTGCCTGGGGGTGGTACCGCGCTCACAGTGCTCATGGATGCATTCCTTCGTCCGCTGAACGCGGGATCGTGACGTTCTGGCCGAAGAAACCGTTTCATACCGATTCTGAGACAGTGCTCAGGAGCGGCATGACGCCCGTCGCCAAGGGACCGGGAAGCCGGTGCGGGCGGCCCTCCCCCGCCCGCACCGGGTGGATCAGGCGCTCGTGGCTACCTTGCGGCGGGAGCGGCGGCGCAGGCCGAACCCGAGACCGGCCACACCGAAGATGCCCGCGGCGGCGGCCGCCGGCACCAGCGGAACGTCCACCACCGTCACCACCTGGTTCGACGTGTCGTTCGCCGGATTCGGGTCGGCCTCGTTGCCGCGCACGCTCGCTGTGTTGGTCAACGTGGCCGCCGTCCCGTCGGCCACCCCGGACACGGTGATCGTCGCGTCGGCGCCCGCGATGAGCGCGCCGCCGGTGCAGCTGAGCGTGCTGCCCGTGACGGTGCAACCGGGCGAACTCGTCGTCACGTTCGACAACCCCGCCGGAAGCTGGTCGGCCACCGAATACCCCGACGAATTCGACGGACCATTGTTGTGCACCGTCAACGTGTACGTCACCTTCGTACCGACCGGGACCGGACCGCTCGCCGGGTACGACGGGTCGGCCACCTTGGTAATACTCAGATCCGTCGCCGGAGCCACACACGAAGTCGCATCATTTCCGCCGGAAGAAGGACCGGCCTGGGTGGAAATGATCTGGAAGGTCGGCGAGGCCGTGCCCGCGTTCGTGACCGCCACCCGGTACAGCTTCCCGGCGTTGTCGTAGAAGCCGATGTCACCGTTGCCGTAGGTGAAAACGCCACCATAGGCACCCGCCGGGAGAGCAGCCGCGAAGGTCTCCACGCCGCCGGTGTTCGGGTTGATCCGCACAATCCCACCGTTGAGGTCCGCGCCCCAGAAGTACCCGTTGGAGTACACCATGTCGGACACGTTCGATGCCGTGGTCAGGTTGATCGTCTTGACCACCGTGTTCGTCGCGACGTTGATCGCCCACATCCGCGGGATGTTGCTCGCCGTTACATGCAAGAACCCGTCGGGGCCGAAGCCACCAACGTTCATACCGCCGAGGGTGGCTCCACCGATGACGGTCCCCGGCTGCGGCAGACCCGTCACCGCGCCGTAGCCGGTGACGGTGCCGGTGGCGTCGATCCGCCACAAGGCACTGTGGGAGTCGCTTCGGATACCGTAGATGTAGTTGTCCGCGGGGTTGTACCCGATCGCGTTGTAGTAGGTGGACGTGACCGGGCCGACGGCGGTGAACCCGATCGCTCCGGCACCGAAGGTGCCGGTGTAAAGCTGAGTTCCGTTGCCGACGCTCTGGGCCAGGAACACCTGGCCCGCACAGGTGAACGGCGTCGCCGCCGACGCCGTTCCCGCCCCGAACACCAGACCACTACCCACCACGGCCGTGGCCAGCGCCAGCATGCCGACGCGTCTCATCCTTGTGGCGACCATGAACTACCTCTCTCCGAGGTGGACACTGACGCCGGGAAGACCGGATTCGCCCGCCTTTCCTGATTACCGCCCGAAAGAACTCCCCCACACCGACCTACCCGCTCGGGCCCCTCCCGCAGCTCCGGGGCGGTGCCGTGAAGGGACCCTTCACGGCACCGCCCCGAGGTCCGGTGGTCAGGCGTTCATGGTTGCCTTGCGGCGGGAGCGGCGGCGCAGGCCGAAACCAAGACCGGCAACACCGAAGAAGCCAGCCGCGGCGGCCGCCGGGACCAGCGGCACATCCACCACGGTCACCACCTCGTTCGACGTGTCGTTCGCCGGGTTCGGATCGGCCTCGTTGCCCCGCACGCTCGCGCTGTTGGTCAACGCGGTCGCCGAACCGTCGGCCACCCCGGTGAGGGTGATCACGGCGTCCGCGCCCACGGCGAGCGCACCACCGGTGCAACTCAGCGCGCTGCCCGTGATGGTGCACCCTGGCGTACTCGTCGTCACGTTCGACAGGCCCGCAGGAAGCTGATCACTCACCGAGTACCCCGACGAATTCGCCGGGCCGTTGTTGTGCACGATCAGCGTGTAGGTCACCGTGGTGCCGGCCGGGAGCGGGGCATTCTCATCGGATGTCGGGGAAACCGCCTTCGTGATACTCAGGTCGGTCGCGGGCGCGATACAGGACGTGGCGTCGTTACCGGACGAAGCGGGACCGACCTGGGTGGAGATGACCCGGAAGGTCGGCGACGCCGTGCCCGCGTTCGTGATCGCCACCCGGTACAACGTCCCGGCATTGTTGTAGAACCCGATGTCACCGTTGCCGTAGGTGAACATGCCGCCGTAGCCGCCCCCCGGAACGGCACTCGCGAAGGCTTCGACGCCGCCGGTGTTCGGATTGATCCGCACAATCCTGCCGTTGACGTCCGCTCCCCAGTAGTACCCGTTGGAATACACCATATCCGCCACGCCGGGGGACGTGGTCAGGTTGATCGTCTTGACCACCTTGTTCGTCGTGACGTCGATCGCCCACATCCGCGGGACCGTGCCCTGCATCGCGTACAAATAGCCGTCGGGTCCGAAGGCGCCGACATTGAGCCCCACGAACGCGGTCCCGCCGATGACCGTTCCCTTGGCGGGCAGGCCCGTCACCGGTCCGTAGCCGGTGACGGCGCCGTTGGCGTCGATCCGCCAGAGGGCGAGGTTGTCACTCCGGATTCCGTAGATGTAGTTGTCCGCGGGGTTGTACCCGATCGCGTTGTAGTAGGTGGACGTGACCGGGCCGTCGGCGGAGAAGCGGATCGCCCCCGCGCCGAAGGTCCCGCTGTAGAGCTGTGTGC
>NZ_VJWX01000598.1 GCF_007713715.1 Amycolatopsis rhizosphaerae | reverse complement strand
TACGTGATCACCGTGGCCGCGGAGAACTCGGCGGGCCGCGGGGCGGCGGTCAGCGCCGGCGCGGTGGTGCCGGGGCGCGCGGCGGATGCGCCGAGGGTCACCGCGACCGCGGGCTCCGGCGGGATTTCGGTCAGCTGGACCACCCCGAACCTCTACGGGGCCACCCTGGACCACTACGTGGTGAGCGCCTCGGGCCAGGGCGACCGCTCGGTGTCCGGCACGACCACGTCCTACCAGGGGCTGACCGGATCGGTCACCTTCACGGTCCGCGCGGTCACCCGCTACGGAGGGGCCGGTTCGGCGGTGCTCACCGGAAGCCCCGGCTCGGCGAAGGCCGCCGTGGCGACGGGACCGCCCACCGTGAAGATCACCAGTGTGCGCAGCACGAACGCCCTGCTCGTGAACGTCAACGCCGACGGCAAGGGCGGCGCCGCGACCTGCCAGGCGAGCTTCGTGGGTGTCACGTCCCCCTGGACGCCCTGTTCCGGTCCCACCCAGTTGACCATCTCGAACGTCCTGTGGGCCGGTGCCATCACGATCAAGGTCACGATCAAGAATTCGGCGGGCAGCGCCACGGACAGCTGGACGGGCACTCCCCAGTGGAACTTCGTGTTCTGGTTCTTCCCGGCGCTGCTGGGCCGCAAAAAGCGGCGAAACGCAAGAAAGGTACGTCGTGACTCCCACGCCCAAAGCGGCTTATGACCTCATCGCCGACAACGTGCAGACGGTGCTGCGCGGCCATCCGGACACCGTCCGGCTGGCCGTGGCCGCCCTGTTCGCCGAGGGCCACCTGCTGATCGAGGACGTGCCGGGCGTCGGGAAGACGACGCTGGCGCGGTGCATCGCGGCGAGCATCGGGGGCCGCTGGAACCGGATCCAGTTCACCCCGGACCTCCTGCCCGGCGACATCACCGGCGTGATGGTCTACCACCAGAACGCCGAGCAGTTCCAGTTCCACCCTGGCGGGATCTTCGCCAACGTGGTGCTGGCCGACGAAATCAACCGGGGGACGCCGAAGACCCAGGCCGCCCTGCTCGAAGTGATGGCGGAGCGCCGGGTGACCGTCGACTCGGTCAGCCAGGAGGTCCCGCGGCCGTTTCTGGTGGTGGCCACCCAGAACCCGATCGAGATGGAGGGCACCTACCGCCTGCCCGAGGCCCAGCTGGACCGGTTCCTGATGCGCCTGTCGATCGGCTATCCGCAACACGACGCCGAGGTGCTGGTGGTGCTGGGTGACTGCGCCGGGATCAGCCCGGACGAGGTGCGGCCGGTGCTCGGCATCGACGACGTGCAGCAGGTGATCGCCCAGGTCCGCCAGTCCCATCTGGCGCCGGAAATCGTCTCCTACGCGGTCCGGCTGGCCGCCGCCAGCCGGACCCATCCGGCCATCCGGTACGGTGCCAGCCCGCGCGGCAGCATCGCGCTGATCCGCGCGGCACAGGCCCTCGCCGCGACCCACGGCCGCGACTTCGTGACCCCGGACGACGTGAAGGACGTGGCGCACCCGGTGCTCGGCCATCGCCTCGTGCTCACCCCGGAGGCGGAGCTCAACCAGCGGAACACCCGGGAAGTGGTGGACGAACTGCTGGCCGACACCGCCGCGCCTACTGTCGCGATCGGACGGTAGCGGTGCGGCTGACCCGCCGCGGCTTCGCCGTTCTCGCCGGGGCCGCCTGCTGTTACCTCCTGGGCGAACTGGCCGGATACACCCTGTTCCGCGCGATCGCCGGGATCGCGTTGGGGGCCGTGGCCGCGGCGGTGGCCCTCACCCGGTTCCGGCCGAAGGTCGAGGTCACCCGGTCCGTCTACCCGGACCGGATCGAACGGGGCCGTCCCGCGCTGGCCACCCTGGTCGTCCGCAACGGGACCGGGCGACGGCACGGCGGCTTCGCCGCCGACGACCGCGTCGGGTCCGAAGTGCACGAGGTCGCGGTCCGCCCGCTCGCTCCCGGTGCCGCGGCCACCTACCACTACGAGCTTCCGACCGCCTCGCGCGGCAGGCTCCCGGTGGGACCGCTGGTGCTGAACCGGTCCGACCCCTTCGGCCTCGCCCGCGGCGAGGCGAGGGTGGGCAGCACCGCATACCTCTGGTCGTATCCCCGGCTCCACCCGGTTCATCCGGCGAGGGAGGGGCATCCTCGCCATCACCACGACGGGCCGATCACCGACCCGCCCCTGCGCGGTTCGGTGGACCTGCTCGCGGTCCGGGAGTACGTGATCGGCGACGAAGTCCGCTACCTGCACTGGAAGGCCACCGCGCGGACCGGGCGGCTCATGGTGCGCGAATACGCCGATCCGGCCCAGCCGCGCTTCACCGTGGTGCTGGATACCAGGCCCGCCGCGCTGAGCGCGGAGGAATTCGAGGAGGCCGTCGAGGTGGCGGCCTCGCTGCTGTACGCCGCGGCGGCGGAGGGACAGTACTGCCGCCTGATCACCTCCAGCGGCACCAGCACCCCGGTCGACAGCGGCCTGCGGGTGGCCAGGGTGCTGCTGGACGAACTGTGCCTGGTCGCCCGGAACGCGGCGGAGGACGCGCCGCTCGTCCCCGCTTCGCTGATCACGGGGGCGCGGCCGGGCGGCGCACTGGTCGTGGTCACCGGCCGGGACACCGAACTCGGCACGGCGAGCCGATGGCGGCCGGACACGGTGATCCGGCTCGGCGGCACGCGGGCGGCCTCGGGGAGCGCCGGGGTGATCACCGCAGGGAACGCGGCCGAGGCCGTGGCGAAATGGAATGCCGTGGGGGTCCGGTGAACGAGCACATGTCCCGTCCTGACGCCGCCGGGGTCGCCGGGCTGCTCGGCGCCACGGTGGTGTCCGGGCTGCTGTTCACGCCGGTGTTCGGCCTGGCCGCACTGGTGGTCCCGCTGCTCGTGGTCGCGCTCCTCGGCTACGGCTGTTACGAGTTGTGCGCACGACGGACGGCACTGGTGCCGTGGCGGCCGATCCTCGTGCTCGCGACCGGTCTGCTCGGGCTGGTCGAATCCGTGCTGTTCGCGACCACCACCGGTGGGCTGCCCACCGCGGCCACGCTGAGCAGCCTCGGCCGCGGGCTGACGCGGGGCTGGCTGCTCACCCTGCAGTCGACCCTGCCCGCCCGGCCGGACGCCGAACAGGTGCTGTTCGTCCCGCTGGCGGTACTGCTCGCGGTGGCACTCGGCCTGGAAATCCTCCTCCGGCTGCGCAAACCGCTCCCGGCGTTGCTGCCGAGCCTGGCCGTGGCCGGGCTCGCCCAGGCGTACCAGGCCCTCACCGGTGTCACCGCGATGCTGGCCGCACTGGCCTACCTGGCCCCGGCCGGGCTGCTGCTGTGGGCGGGCCGCGCCACCCGGTCCGCCCGATCCACCCGGTCCACCCGGTCCACCCGGTCCGCCCGGTCCGGCGCGGTCCGGCGGCCGTCGTGGGCGGGCGTCATGCTGGCCCTCCCCACCGTGATCGGGGTTCTCGCCGGAGCCGTCGCCCTCGGCGGCCTCGATCCGGCGGGCCGCGAGCCGTACCGCCTCGCCGACGGCCACCCGGCGCCCCCGCCGCCCGGGGGGCTCACCAACCCGCTCGACGAGATCGCGTCCCGGCTGGCCGATCCCGGCCAGGAGGTGTTCCGCTACCGCAGCGACGCGGCCGTCGGCCGGTGGCGGCTGGTCGTGCTGGACGAGTTCGACGGAGCCACCTGGTCGGCCGACACGCGGTTGCAGCGCATGGGCACCCGCCTCACCGCGGCTCCGGGCTCCACTGTGGACAGTGCTGAGGTCCGGTTGCCGGACTCCTCCGGCCCCTGGCTGCCCAGCCAGCCGAACCCGGTGAGCGTGGACGGCGCGGCTCCGCTGGTGGACCAGTCCGCGGGCACCCTGCTCAGCACGGCGGGGGGCGGGGAAACCCGGTACACGTTGACCTGGGCGACACCGGAGGCCGAGGCCGGACGCCTCGGCCTCGCCGAGGTGGACACG
>NZ_VJWX01000597.1 GCF_007713715.1 Amycolatopsis rhizosphaerae | reverse complement strand
GAGGGCCGCAGGCGAGGGTCGCGGGCAGAGGGCGGCGCCGCCTTCGAGACGGCCCGTTGCCCGCTGCCTCCCGCCGTACCCGATCTGCTGGGCCGGGACGCGGAACTCGCGCGGCTGCGGGCCGAGGCCGCCGCGGACGCGCCGGGCGGGGTGGTGGTGTCGATCGTCGGGCATCCCGGGGTGGGCAAGACCACACTGGCCGTCTCCGCCGCCCACGAGCTCGCGTCCCGGTATCCGGACGGTTCCCTCGCCGTCGATCTGCGCGGCACGGACGACCGGCCGCTGAGCCCGCGCGCGGCGCTGGAACAGCTGCTGGGGGCGCTCGGACTGCCCGCACGGCAGATCCCGGCCTCCGAACCGGAACAGTCCCAGCTGTTCCGGTCCCTGCTGGCCGGGCGGCGGGTACTGGTGCTGCTGGACAACGCGGCCGACGAGGCGCAGGTGCGGCCCCTGATCGCGGCCGCACCCGGCTGTCTGACCCTGATCACCTGCCGCCGCGCCCTCGCCGGGCTCGAAACGGCTCGCTGGGTGTGGCTGGACCCGCTGGAGGCACCGGCCGCGGCCGACCTGCTGTCCGTGATCGTCGGCCCCGACCGGGTGCTGGCCGAACCGGAGGCGGCGACCGAACTGGTCGCGCTGTGCGGGAACCTGCCGCTGGCGGTTCGCATCGCGGGCAACCGGCTGGCCACCCGGCCGAACTGGTCCATCGCCTATCTGGCCGGCCAGTTGCGCGACGAGCGCACCCGGCTCAGTTCCCTGTCCGCCGGAGACCTCCAGGTCCGCTCGGCGTTCGAAATGTCCTACGGGCTCCTGTCTCCGTCTGCCCGGCGGGTGTTCCGGCGGCTCGCCGCCATTCCCGGTTCGGGATTCGGACCGGAACTGGCCGGGGTGGCGGCCGGGATGAGCGCGGCGGAGGTGCAGGTCCGGCTGGACGAACTGGTCGACGTGAACCTCGTCCAGGCCGCGGTGATCCCGGGCCGCTACCAGCTCCACGACCTGCTGCGCATCTTCGCCGGGGAACGGCTGGAGGCAGAGGAGGAGGCGGCGGAACGGTCCGCACGGTCCGAGGAGCTGCTGTCCTACCTGCTGCGCACCGCGACCATCGCGGGCAGGGCGTTCGATCCGCCGGTGCTCACCGCGCACCCGTTCGCTTCGCTCGACGAGGCGGCCGAGTGGCTTTACCGGGAGGCATCGAACTGGCGGGCCGCCCAGCGCCGGGCGGCGGCGGCGGGCCGGCACCGCGAAGTGGTCGACCTGGCCATCGCCATGCACTGGTACTCCGATGGCCGCACCCAGCAGCAGCCCTGGGACGAGATCTTCGCGCTCGGGGCCGAATCGGCGCGGGCACTGGGCAGCCGCCGGGAAGAGGCGGCACTGCTGAACTTCCTCGGCTGGGCCCGGTACTTCTGCCTCGGCGACAACGAGGGCGGGCGGGCCGCCCACGAGGCGGCGCTGGCGCTGGCCGTCGAGATCGGCGACCGGACCGAACAGGCCTGGGCGAACGCCTCCCTCGGCTCGGTGCTGACCCGGATGGGCAGACCGGAAGAGGCGCTCGAGCACGCGCGGCGGGCCGTGGACCTGTCCGGCGATCTGCCGTTCTGGCTCGGGCAGGGTTCCATCCGCAACGTCCTCGGCACGATCCTGCGGGTGCTCGGGCGGCCCGGAGAGGCGCTCGAGGTGCATCGGGGCCTGCTGGCCGACATCGAGAAGCACTACGACGAGGCGCATCCGTTCGCCCGCCGGTTCTTCCATTCCGCGACGCTGCAGTGCATCGGGCTGGCACAGAACGAGACCGGGGACTGGCCGCGCGCGGCGGAGACCTTCCGGCGGGCCAGGGAGCTGTTCGGCGAGGGCGGCAACGCGCTGGAGGAGGCCGACGCCGCGCTGAACGAAGGGCGGGCCCGGCGCGAGGCGGGCCAGTACGAGGCCGCGGCCGAATGCCTCCGGGCGGCGCTTCGCGGCTTCACCGGGGTGGCCGCGTGGTGGCCGCGGGCGCGGGCACTGGCCGAGCTGTCCACAGTGCACTGGCTGACCGGGGACGCGGCCGCCGCCCGCCGGTACCGCGACGAGGCGCTGGCGCTGTGCGAGGAACTCGGCACCCCCCAGGCGCGGGCGCTCGCCTGCGAACTGGCCTGATGCCCCGCTCAAACCACGCCGGGGGATTCGGCGCGGCCGATGGGGGAGAAAGTCCTCTGCCTTGATGACGAACGCCAGCGGCCCCGCCCGTGCCCGGCTCGTAGCTTTTTCCCCAGATACCGCCGGGCGAGGGGAGTGAGGTGCGATGGCCGGGAATTCCACGGGGCCGATCGTGGTGGGTGTGGACGGTTCCCTCGCGGCGCTGCACGCGGTGCGGTGGGCGGCGGCCGAGGCCGCGCAGCGGCACCGCGGGCTGCGGCTGGTGCACGCCACCGACGACGTGTCGGTCGACTATCCACGGCCCGCGCCGACCACCGCCGATCTGCACCACGTGCTGCGGATGCGGGGCCAGCACCTGCTGCGCGCCGCGCGCGACGCCGCGGTGGAGGCCGCGCCCGGGCTCGATCCGCAACTCGAACTCAGTCACAGCGGCGCCGCCGCCACCCTCGTGGGGGAGTCCGCGGCGGCGAGCCTGCTGGTGCTGGCCACCGCCGGATTGCGGCCACTCGGACGGACCTTCGCGGGTTCGGTGTCGATTTCGGCGGTGGCGCACGCGCACTGCCCGGTCGCGCTGATCCGCGGGCACGTCGCCGAGGAATCGCCGCCGGCCACCGGTCCGGTCGTGGTCGGTGTCGACGGCTCGCCGTCCAGCGAGGAGGCCATCGGCGTCGCCTTCGAGGAGGCCGCGTGGCGGGGCACCGCCCTCGTCGCGGTCCACGCCTGGGACGACAGTTTCCTGGCCGAGGTGTTCGAGGAGGGACGCTGGAAGCTCGACCGGGAGGCGGTCGAAGAGCACGAACGGGAGCTCCTCGCGCAGCGCCTCGCGGGCTGGCAGGAAAAGTACCCCGACGTGCCGGTGGAGCGGGTCGTGGTGGCCGGGCGCCCGGCCGAACGGCTGCTCGACCTCGCCGATCACGCCCAGCTGATGGTGGTCGGCAGCCGGGGCCGCGGGGGATTCGCCGGGATGCTGCTCGGCTCCACCAGCCAGGCGGTGATGTCCTACGCGCTGTGCCCCGTCCTCGTCGCCCGCCACCACCGGTGACGGAGTACGCGATGGACGGCCTGCTGGTCGCGGACCTGATGACCCACCCGGTCGTCACGGTGTCCCCGATGACCCCGTTCAAGCATCTGGTCGCGGTACTGGCCGAGTACCGGATCGGGTCGGTCCCGGTGATCGACTCCTACGGGCGGCCGATCGGCGTGGTCTCCGAAACCGATCTGCTGGCCAAGGAGGAGCAGCGCGGGGTGCTCAAACCGCCGTCCCTGCTGGCCAGCGGCCGCCGCTGGCGGCACTGGGACAAGGCCCGCGGCACCACCGCCGACGACGTGATGACGCGGGAGGTGCAGACCATCCGGCGCGACGAGTCCGTCTCGGCCGCCGCGCGGCGGCTCGTCGACGACGACGTGCGCCGCCTCTACGTGGTGGACGACTCCGGACGGCTGGTGGGCGTGCTCGCGCGCCGGGACGTGCTGCACGTGTTCCTGCGCGACGACGACGAACTGCGGGCCGAGATCGAGCGGGCGGTGTGGCGCTGCGTCGGCGACGAGGCGGACCAGGAACCGGCGCGGGTCAACGTGCGGGTGGTGGACGGCGAGGTCACCCTCACCGGCAAGGTGCGGCGGCGCAGCCAGGCCCGGCGCGCCGCGGAAGTGGTCGAGGCGATTCCCGGCGTGGTCGCCGTCTACAACGAGTTCCGGTTCGCCGAGGACGACGTCGTGGCGGGCTGAGCGCTGGTCCCGTGCTCGCGGGGCCGTGAGGGGGCCAGGGGCCCGGCAAAGTCGGTCCTTGCATGGGCGAGTCCCACCCTCCGGC
>NZ_VJWX01000596.1 GCF_007713715.1 Amycolatopsis rhizosphaerae | reverse complement strand
CTACGACCTCGTCCGGCTGATGGTGGGTTCGGAGGGCACCCTCGGCGTGGTCACCGAGGTGACCGTGGCCCTGCGGCCCGCGGCCGAGAAACCGTTGACCGCCTTGGCCTTCTTCGCCGCCTCCCGTGACGCCTGCACGACGGTGAGCGAATTCCTGGGCACCGGGCGCCGCCCGTCGATCCTCGAGTTCATGGACCGGCCCGCCGTCGAAGCGGTGTCGGCCTACCGTGATCTCGGGTTCCCGCCCGGGGTCGAGGCGGTGCTCGTGGTGCAGTCGGATCGCGGGGCGGCCGCGGCCGACGACCTCGAAGCGTTCGCGAAGGTGGCGCGCTCGTGCGGCGCGACCGAGGTGCTGGTGGCGAGCGATCCGGCGGAGGGCGAGCTGCTGATCGAGGCCCGGCGCCTGGTCGGGATCGCACTGGAGAAACTCGGCGACCGGCTGGTCGACGACGTGTGCGTGCCCCGGTCCCGGCTGGCCGAGTTCGTCGACGGGGTCGCCGCGATCGCCGCCGAGTACGGCGTCGACATCCCGTGCTGCGGGCACGCCGGGGACGGGAACATGCACCCCAACGTCGTGTTCGACGGCTCCGACCCCGATTCCGTCCGCCGGGGCCAGTCGGCCTTCGACGCGATCATGGCGCTGGGCCTGCGCCTGGGCGGCACGATCACCGGTGAGCACGGGGTCGGCATGCTCAAGCGCGCCTGGCTGGAGACCGAACTGGGCGAGGTGGGCCTTTCCGTGCACCGCGCGGTCAAGCTGGCGCTCGACCCGCTCGGGATCCTCAACCCGGGTAAGGTCGTGCGCCTGCCCGGACAGTGAGACAGGGGGTACTCGCATGGAACCGTCGAGGTCGGTACGGATGACGGTGCGCCAGTGGCAGGTCATCGACGCCATCTTCGACAACGAGGTGCAGAACCGGATCGACGACTTCGCCTCGGACGAGGAGGTGCAGGCCGCCATGGACATCCGCGAGGCGGGCTGGGCCTGGAACAGGACGATCGACGACGGCCGCAAGGGCGAACTCGGCTGGCCGCCGGACGGCGACGTCGTCGACATGGAGCTGCGGACCGGCCAGTGGTCGCTGGTGCTGTCCGTGCTCGAGCACGAGAGACGGTCTTCCGACGAGCGGGGCGTCCCGGAGGACGCCGCTCTCGCCCGCGAGTTGCTGGGGGTGCTTTCGGCCCAGTTGCCCGGCGTCGATTGACCGGTGCGGGGGCGCGGGGAAAGCGCCATGCTGGTGGCATGGATACAGCTCTGTGGCATCCGTTCGCCGACATGGCGACCGTGCGCTCCGGCGAGTTCGTCATCGACCGGGGCGAGGACGTGTGGGTCTACGACAGCGACGGCAACCGCTATCTCGACGCCACCGCCGGGCTCTGGTACGCCAACGCGGGGCACGGCCGCCGGGAGATCGCCGACGCGGCGGCCGCCCAGTTGCACAGGCTCGCCGGGTACTCGATCTTCGGTGACTTCGCCAACGAACCCGCCCGCGAACTCGCGGCGCGGCTGTCGGCGCTCGCGCCGATGCCCGATGCGAAGGTCTTCCTCACCACCGGCGGCGGCGAGGCGATCGACAGCGCCGTGAAGATCGCCCGCCGCTACCACGTGGTGCAGGGCGAACCCGGCCGCGTCCACGTGATCAGCCGGTCCTCCTCCTACCACGGCACCAACGGCATCGGCACCGGCGTCGCGGGCATCGAGGCGAACCGGACCGGGTTCGGCGAGTTGCTGCCGTCCTCCTCCCGCGTGCCGTTCGACTCGGTGGAGGCGCTGCGCCAGGAGATCCTGCGCGTCGGCCCGGAGACCGTGGCGGCCTTCCTGGTCGAGCCGGTGATCGGCGCGGGCGGTGTGCTGCCCCCGCCCGAGGGCTACCTGACCGGGGTGGCGCAGGTGTGCCGCGAGTTCGGGGTGCTGCTCATCGCCGACGCGGTGATCTGCGGGTTCGGCAGGCTCGGCACCTGGTTCGGGGTCGAGCGCTGGGGCCTGGAACCCGATCTGATCACCTTCGCCAAGGGGGTGACCAGCGGATATCTGCCCCTCGGCGGCGTGGTGGCCCACGGCAGGGTGGCCGAGCCGTTCTGGACGAGGCCCGGTACGTACCTGCGTCACGGGGCCACCTACGCCGGCCACCCCACCTGTTGCGCGGCGGCTCTGGCGAATCTCGACCTGCTCGAACGCGACGGGCTGCTGGAGCGGGGACGGGAGCTGGAGGGCGAGCTCACCGGCGCGCTGGCACCGCTGGTGGAGCATCCGCTGGTCGCCGAGGTGCGCTCCGGGACGGGGCTGCTCGCCGCCGTAGAACTCGCTCCCGAGGTGCTCCGGCGGCTTCCTTCGGCGGTCGGCGACCTGCAACTGCTGGCCCGGCAGCGGGGTGTGCTGCTGCGCCCGCTGGCCACCGCGCTCGCCGTGTCACCCCCGCTGACCGTCCACATCGAACAGTTGCGGGAGATCGCGGCGGTCTTCGCCGCCTCACTCGACGAGCTCGCCCTCAAGGTGTCCTAGGCGGTGTATCGAAGTCGAGCGTGGTCAACGCAAGTCGGATTTCGCGTCTTGAAGCGGCGTCAGCCGCTTGCGCCACGCTGCCGACTGGCACCGCCGCGGGTTCTCAGGCGGTTCCTGGCAGAAACGACACTGCCAGCTCCGACAGCGTTCAACACAGCGAATTGGCATTCATGAGGAGGAGATCCCGCAGCCAGGGACCGCCTGAGGTTCCGCCACCCGCACCGCTACCCAAGTCACTTTGATACACGCTCTATGTCGGTCAGGCCTGGTAGGGGCGAGCTTGGCGCGCATCGCGCAGTGCGCGCCCCCACCAGGCCAACTGGTCGAGCAGCACCTTCGCGGCCCCCACACAGCCCTCCGGTTCGAGCGGCTCGCCACGGTCGTCGAACCGGCCGTGGGCGAGGTGGAAGCTGACCGTTTCCCGCACGGTGACGGCATGCAGTTCGGCGAAGACCGGCCGGAGATGCTCCACGGCACGCAGGCCACCGGCGAGGCCGCCGTAGGACACGAATCCGACCGGTTTCGCCTGCCACTGCGTGTAATGCCAGTCGATGAGGGTTTTCAGCGAGGCCGGGTAGCTGTGGTTGTACTCCGGGGTGACCACCACGAAGGCGTCGGCGGCGTCGAGACGTTTCGTCACCGCCGCCACCTCCGGTGGCGCCTGGCCACCGAGCACCTCGGGCAACCGGTTCTCCGCCAGGTCGAGCACGTCGACGGCGAAGTCGGTGCGCGGCCGGGCCTGCCGGGCGAACCAGTCGGCCACTACCGGGCCGAACCGTCCGGTGCGGACACTGCCCACGATGACGGCCAGGGTGAGGGGGCGTTCGTCGTTCATGTGGCCAGCATGAAACCTCGACTTAAGTCGAAGTCAAGGCCTTGTGCTCAACCCGCTTCCACGGCCAGGTGTTCGCGGTGGTGCTTCGGGGTCTCGACCTCGTCCAGGATCGCCTCGGCGAGGTCGGCGTAGGTGATCCGGCTGTCCATCGCGCCGTGTGCCACCACGCGGTACCGGCCCACCGGCTCGCCTTCGTGGTCGAAGTCGCCCGCGGGGCTGAGGTAGAGCCAGTCGGTGTCCTCGCTCGCCCGCAGCATCTCCAGGCCCGCGCGATGGGCGTCGCAGAACGGCCGGAACTCCGGGGGGAAACCGGGCGCGTCCATCGGCAACCGGCCCGACTCGTCGGGCAGGAGCGCCGAAAGCCCGACCACGACGAGTCGTTTGTGGACGGCGGTGAGCGCGCGGGTGGAGGCGGTGAAGAACGCGGCCGGGTCGGTGCCTTCGCCGTACACCGCCGCCGCCGAGATCACCGCGTCGTGCGCCTCGGCCAGCTCGGCCACCTGCGCGGCGTCGGTCACGTCCCCGGCCACCACGGTGGCGCCGGGAAGGTCGTACTTCGCCGGGTCCCGCACCACCGCCGTCACCCGGTGCCCCCGGCGCAGCGCCACCAATAC
>NZ_VJWX01000595.1 GCF_007713715.1 Amycolatopsis rhizosphaerae | reverse complement strand
GGTCCAGACAGCCGGTGGGCCGCTACCCGCCTGAGGCCGGCTGACTCGGTGTGGTCGCGCGAACAGCCGGGTGGCCACGCCGCCGACACTGGCGAAACCGCAGGTCAACGCTGGTGTGATTGCTGCGCGGTGATCAGGAAGGCGACGTCGTGATCACCGGTAACGAGATCTCAGGAACGCGCGCCTGCGGAGTCCGGCCGAACCGGAGTGATGCCGAACTTCTCGATCATGAATCGCCAGAACAGCGGCACGGCCTCAGCGGCCGGACGAACGATGCGGTCGTCGTGACCGCTGATCGCACGATGCTCGATCAGTACCTCGTCGCCGGTCGGCCCCCAGCCCATTCGTGGCAAGGACACGATCACCTCCTGGATCGGCGGATCGGCGGGAATCGGCAAGGGCGTCACCACGAGGCCGTTGAGCGTCCAGATCCCCGCGAGCCGCTCCTGGCCCCCGCACTCGCGGACGCTATCGATCACCTCCATGAGGACGCCAAGCTGCGGATTTGCATCGGTGAACTCACGCGCCCGCGCGACTACCTCTTCCCAAGCCATCGGCCGGAACGGATACGGCCACGATCTCGAATTGATCCGTTGCACCCGGCCAGTGTCGCAGCCGCCAGGTCCCGCCGGCCACGGGTTTGTTGCCGCACCGCCGTTCGCCTGACGATCAGAAAGACCGGCTCATGACCGCCAACGACGAGGTGTCACCGAACACCGCTCGCGCTCTCGGCAGGCGGCTCACCGGCCAGGTCGACGATCAGACCAAACCCGCGAAACCAACCCCGCAAACCCCGCAGCGCGAGACCGAATCCCTGTTTGACCAGTGAGAATAGGTTGTTAATCAGCTCCTTCGTCGCGCGTTGACCGGCTGGGCGTTCAACACTAAGCGGCGCCGCAACCCGAAACCCCGTGACGTCGAACGGGTACTGATGTGGTTGCGCGCGAACAGCATTCCGGTGTCGCGGCTCAATGACGTGGCGATGCTGCGGGTACCAGCAATCACTCCACAACCCCAAACAAAGATCAACTTGACACAGAGAGGCGCCGTTGCTGAGACGGACCCCGACGGCCGGCCGTCACCGCGCAGCGCCGCTACGGAGGGGTGGGCTCTCCATCAGGTGCTCCCGGTGTCGAGGTTTGCAGGCAATTTGTCGGCCCATTCGGTGATCGTGGTGACGTAGGTGGCCGGGTCATGGCCGTGCATCGAGTGCGGCATTTCGGGAAACGCGCGATAAGTGAAGGAGTTACCGGTTCCCTCGACCAGCTGCCGTACCCGCTGCACCTGGAGGTCGGTGAGCGCGCCGAGCACGTTGCCAGTGTCCGGATCCACGTGGTGGAAGTGATGGGTGAACAGGACCGGCACCTTCACGTGATGCAACAGGGTCTCGTGGTCGCAGTTGATCGTGGCCCGCCCGGAAACGAACGCGTCACCCCACTCGGGGTCGTACTCGCGGAGATCCTGCGGCGGAGCGGCCGGAGGACCACCGGTGCCGGCGGGTACCATCTGGCGCAGTGCGGCGAGCATCCAGCCGGGGATCTCCCGGCCCATCGCCTGCTGCATCCCGGCGAAGTCACCGATACTCCACTGTGGACCGAGCCACTTGTGCCACATCCGGAACATCGGCCCGACGCCCTGATGGATGGACGGACCGACCGAGGGAGTGCTCTGCGAGGCAAACAAGGGGGCGTCTTCGTAGACCGCTGCCCGGACCTGGCCGGGTGCCGCGAAGGCGGACAACCAGGCCGCGATCACACCACCGGACGACAGGCCGCAGACCACCACCGGCCGCTTGACGACCCGGTCGATGAAGCGAACCAGGTCACCACCGAAGATGTCCACGCTGTAGCGCCCCGGCGTCCAGGTGGACCGGCCCTGGCCCCGCAGGTCCACGGCGTAGACCTGGTAGCGGTCGGCCAGCAGCCGCATGGCTTCCTCGTAACCCCACCACGATTCCGTCTGCGCCGGGATGAGCAGCATTGCCGGCAGTCCGGGATCACCGGCCACGGCGTAATTCATCCGGATCTCGCCGAGGTCCACGAGCTGTTCCGGATAGTTGTGCGGTACGAAGATCTCGGCGTGGTCGGCGGCCTCCACGTAGCTCACGAGGCCACCGCCCCGACGAGTTCGTTGGTCGCGTCCCAGAGCCGGCCGGCCATGACCTGATCGAGCCCGGCCTTACCCTGCCGGCGAACGGCCGGGTAGCCCCGCAGGCCGCCCAGACCATCCGGCCCGACATAGGAGTTACCGGGAACGTCCTGCGTGGCGGCATAGAGCACCGACAGCGCCCCGCGCTCAGGATCGTTGGTAAGGAACGTGAACCGGTTGACGACGTTCGACCGCGAATGGGCGGCCAGCGCGGTACGGGCGATACCCGGGCTGGCGAGCACCGAACGGACCCGGCTGCCAGCAGCAGTCAGCTGACTCTGCAGTTCCAGGGAGAACAGCACCACAGCGAGCTTCGACGCCTCGTAGGCCCGCATCCCGTTGTACTTGCGCCTGCGCCAATCGAGATCCGTCAAATCGATCTTGCCCTGCCGATGCAGTTGGCTGGTCACGTGCACCACCCGATCGGTGACGTACTCGAGCAGCAAGTTGGTCAGCACGAAAGGACCGGTGTAGTTGGTGACCGTCTGCAGGTCGAGACCGTCCGCGGTACGCGCGGCGGGGATGTCCATCACCCCGGCATTATTGATCAGAATGTCGAGGTCTCCCGACCAGGAATCGGCGAAGGCCCGGACCGACTTCAGATCCGACACGTCAAGGGACCGGATATCGAAGATGCCGGGCAGCCCGGCGACGGCGCGACGGGCCTTGCCGGTGTCGCGTACGCCTAGCACGACGTGGGCTCCGGCGCGAGCGAGTTCGCGCGCCGTGATGAGGCCGAGACCACGGCCGGCGCCGGTGACCACCACCGTCCGGCCGGTCAGGTCTGGAAGTTCGTTCGCTGTCCACTTGGTCATCGGTCGGCTCCGTTGTTTTCGGCGAGGCGATCGGTGATCGCCCTGCCAGTCAACGTGGCGCCCCGCGAGCGGGGAAGGACACGCGCTACCACTGAATGACAGGTCATGGCTGCGCCACGCCGGATAGCCGACAATAAGGACCATGGCTCGTACGTTCGACCGCTCGTCTCTCGGTGCTTTCCTGCGCGCTCGACGTGCGGCCCTGCAACCGGAGGATGTCGGGCTGCGCAGAGGGCAACGCCGGCGTGCCCCAGGCCTGCGTCGCGAGGAAGTGGCGGAGCTGTGCGCCATGTCCGCCGACTACTTCGCGCGGCTCGAACGCGGCGATGGGCCACAACCCTCGGAAGCCATGGTTGCCGCCATCGCCCTCGGCCTCAGGTTGACCCCGGACGAACGCGACCACCTGTTCCTGCTCGCCGGCTACCGCACCATCCGCCGTGAGGTCCGGACCCAGCACGTGAGCCCCGGGCTGATGCGTGTCATGGACGGCCTGACCGCCACCACCGCACAGGTCATGGGTCCACTGGGCGAGACCTTGCTGCAGACCCCAGCCGCTGTGGCGCTGCTCGGCGACCAGACGCAACATACCGGCAACGCACGCTACGCGCCCTACCGCTGGTTCACCGATCCAGCCGAGCGGGAACGATATGATCCCGAGGATCACGGCGAGAACAGTCGGATCAACGTCGCACTACTCCGCGCCGCCCTCACCCGGGACGGGCTCTGCTCCCCCGCAGCCGACCTCACCGACCTCCTGCAACGCACCAGCGACGAATTCGCCCAACTGTGGGAACGTCACGAGGTCGGCCTCCGCTGGAGCCACACCAAACGGTTCGTCCATCCCCAACTCGGACAGCTCGATCTCTACTGTCAACTCCTGCTCGAACCCGACCAGGGACAGTCGCTGCTCATCTTCACCGCCACCCCCGGCACCGAAAGCCACGAAAAACTCGCACTGCTCACAGTGCTCGGCACCGACCAATTCACCTTCCACACCAACTAGTAC
>NZ_VJWX01000594.1 GCF_007713715.1 Amycolatopsis rhizosphaerae | reverse complement strand
GTGTAGCCGAGCGAACCCGCGTGGGGCAGGCGCAACAGGGCGGAAAACTCGGCGAACGCGCCCGGGCCGTCCGGCTCCGGGACGGTACGGACGGCCATCGGCACCGCGACCGGCTCGTGCAGGTCGTCGGTGTCGCCGACCCGGCCGACCACCGCCTGGACCTCCACTTCGGACGGAGCGAGCCCGGCGAGGTCCACCCTGGCCCTGACCCGGACCTCGCTGCCGACCTCCAGCGTCTCGTTCGGCTCGACGGTCAGCTCGGTGTCGACCACCTTCACCCGGTTCCACACCGTGTCGATGCGGGTCCGGTACCGGGTCAGCGACTTCGCGCCCTCGTAGCCGTCGCGGGCGGCGGCGGCCACCGCGACGGCCGCGGGCTGGTAGCACGACTCCACGTACTCGCGGACCATCCGCGAGGCCTGCACCCGCGGGCCGAGCGTGTCGAGCGTGTGCCACACCATCGACATCCAGCCCTTCGGCACCCCGTTGCCGTCACGCTTGTAGAACAGCGGCGCGACCTGCTGCCCGAGCAGGTCGTACAGCGCCGCGGCCTCCAGTTCGTCGCGCCGCAGGGGATCCCGGATGCCGTCGGCGGTCGGGATGGCCCAGCCGTTGCTGCCGTCGTAGCACTCGTCCCACCACCCGTCCCGGATGGACAGGTTGAGCCCGCCGTTGAGCGCCGACTTCATGCCCGAGGTGCCGCACGCCTCCAGGGGCCGCGTCGGGTTGTTCAGCCACACGTCGCAGCCGCGGTAGAGGTAGCGGGCCATCGACATGTCGTAGTCGGGCAGGAAGACCAGGCGCCGCCGGATCTCGGGATCGTCGGCGAACCGGACGATCTGCTGGATCAGTTGCTTTCCGCCCTCGTCGGCGGGATGGGACTTGCCCGCCACCACCATCTGGATCGGCCGTTCCTCGTCCAGCAGCAGCTCGCGCAACCGCTCGGGATCGCGCAGCATCAGCGTGAGGCGTTTGTAGGTGGGCACCCGGCGGGCGAACCCGACAGTCAGCACGTCGGGGTCGAACACGCTGTTGACCCACCCCAGTTCCAGCGCCGAGGCGCCGCGCTGCAGCCACGAGTCCCGCACCCGGCGCCGCACCTCGGCGACCAGCTTCTGCCGCAGGTCCCGCCGCAGCGCCCACAGCTCCTCGTCGCTGACCCCCTGGCGGCTGGGCAGGTGGGCCGGGTCGAAGTCCGGGCCCCACCCGTCCTCCTCCCGCTGCTTGCCGCCCAGGAGCGCGGTGAGTTCCCGCGCCACCCAGGTCGGGCCGTGCACCCCGTTGGTCACCGAGGTGATCGGCACCTCGTCGGAGTCGAAACCGGGCCACAGCCGCCCGAACATGCGTCGCGTGACACGCCCGTGCAGCGCGGACACACCGTTCGCGCGCTGCGCGAGCCGCAGTCCCATGTGGGCCATGTTGAACATGCCAGGGTTGTCCTCCGCGCCGAGCGCGAGGATGCGCCGCGTCGGCAGCCCCGGCACCAGACGGCCGTCGCCGAAGTAGTGCTGCACCAGGTCCACCGGGAACCGGTCGATCCCCGCCGCAACGGGCGTGTGCGTGGTGAAGACCGTGCCGGCCCGCACCGCGGACAGCGCCTCGTCGATTCCGAGCGCGCGCTCTTCGATGATCTCGCGAGCCCGTTCCAGGCCGAGGAAGCCCGCGTGCCCTTCGTTGGTGTGGAACACCTCGGGCTGCGGGTGCCCGGTCAGCTCGCAGTAGCGCCGCACCGCCCGCATGCCGCCGATTCCGGCCAGGATCTCCTGGCGGATGCGGTGGTCGGCGTCGCCGCCGTAGAGCCGGTCGGTGACCCGGCGCAGGTCCTCGTCGTTGACCTCCACGTCGGTGTCGAGCAGCAGCAGCGGCACCCGGCCCACCTTGGCCTGCCACACCTGGGCGTAGAGGTCCCGTCCGCCGGGCATCGCCACGTGCACCAGCACCGGCTCCCCGGCGTCGGTGAGCAGTTGCAGCGGCAGCGCGCTCGGGTCGATCACCGGGTAGTGCTCGATCTGCCAGCCGTCCAGGGACAACGCCTGCCGGAAGTAGCCCGACCGGTAGAGCGGCCCCACGCCGATCATCGGCACGCCGAGGTCGGAGGCGGCCTTGAGGTGGTCGCCCGCCAGCACGCCGAGCCCGCCCGAATAGTTCGGCAGCGCCTCGTGCACCCCGAACTCCATGCAGAAGTAGGCCACCGCGCTCGGCGCGCCGGGCCCGCGTTGCCGCTGGTACCAGCGATCCTCGGTGAGGTAGTGCCGGAGGTCGTCGGTGGCCGCGCGCGCCCGGGACAGGAAGTCCTCGTCGGCGGCCAGTTCGGCGAGCCGGGCCTGCGGCACCGCGAGCAGCATCCGCAGCGGATCGCGCACCCGGCGGAACAGTTCGTCGTCCATCGAGGCGAACAGGTCCCGCGTGGGCGGATGCCACGTCCACCGCAGGTTCGTCGCCAGCTCACGAAGGCCGGCGAGCGACGGCGGAAGGCTCGCGCGAACGGTGAACCGGCGAATTGCTCTCATAGCCACTGACGATATCGGTATGGTTCGCGTGTCTGTAGGTGATCAGGGAACGGTGAACATGCGTACAGGGGGATCGCGGCGGCCGGTGGCCGCCGTCATCGCGGGAGTGCTGGCACTCGGCCTGGTGGCCTGCGGTGGCAAGAGTCCGGGCGGCACCGGAGGGAGCACCTCGCCAGGCTCGGTGGACGGGCTGCCGGTGACCCATTTCAGCAGCGGGCTCAAGGCCGACGCACCGAAACCACAGCTCCAGGTGCGCAACGTCGCCGACGACGAGTCCGACCGCGTGGCCACGGCCACCATCGCCGACGTCGAGGCCTACTGGTCGCAGCAGCTGCCCGCCGACTTCGGGATGCAGTTCCAGCCGGTGAAGACGCTGCTGTCCTACGACTCCAACGGCCCGAACCAGCAGAGCGGCTGCGGGGACACCAAGAAGCTGATCAACGCCTTCTACTGCGGCAAGGACGACTCCGTCTCCTGGGACCGCGGTGTGCTGCTGCCCGCGATGATCGACCAGTTCGGCCAGCTGTCCGTGGTCACCGTGCTGGCGCACGAGTTCGGGCACGCCGTGCAGTTCCGCCTCATGGACAAGGCTGGCATCACCCGTAACACCCCGACGATCGTGACCGAGCAGCAGGCCGACTGCTTCGCGGGCGGCTACTTCCGCTGGGTGGCCGAGGGCAAGAGCAAGTACTTCAACGTCTCCACTTCGGAAGGTCTCAACGCGGCGCTGTCGTCGCTGTTCCTGGTGCGCGACACCGCGGGTGAGTCGGCGCTGGGCAAGGACTCGCACGGCACCGCGTTCGACCGGCTCTTCGCCTTCCAGGCCGGTTTCGAGAAGGGCCCGAAGGAGTGCGCGGGCTTCCGGCTGGAGAACATCAAGCCCCGCCTGACCGAGCGCGCCTTCGACAAGGACGACAAGAAGGAAAACGCCAACGCGGGCGACATGGCGATCGACAACAAGGCCATCGGCTACCTTCAGAAGAGCCTGGACTCGGCGTTCCAGCCCGCCGGGGTGGCCGGGCCGAAGATCGTGGCCCAGGGCGGCAGCTGCCAGGGCGGTCCCGCCACCCCGCCTGCCTCTTACTGCCCGAGCTCCAACACCGTCACCGTGGACCTGCAGGCACTGGCCGCCCTCGGCAGGCCGGTGGACCAGCAGGGTGAGTTCAGCGGGCAGTCCAAGGGCGGGCACGGCGACTTCGCCGCCTTCGCCGAGATCGCGTCCCGCTACGCCCTGGGCATCCAGAAGGCCAAGGGCGCCTCGATCGACAACACCAACGCGGGCCTGCGCACCGCCTGCCTCGTGGGCGCCTGGGCCGCGGTGACCGCCACGACCACGGAGCAGGGAGCGATGCGGCTGTCGGCGGGCGACCTCGACGAGGCGATCTCCGACTTGCTCCGGCCGGACAGCCTGGTCGCCTCCGACGTCAACGGCAAGCGCGTGGACGCCGGGTTCAGCCGGGTCGAAGCCATGCGCGTGGGTTACCTG